>JBQCCP010000019.1:0-16019 GCA_051962095.1 Rhodanobacteraceae bacterium | reverse complement strand
GAACAGCGACTGCGCGGCCTGCTCAAGTTTGGTGATGCGCGACTCGATCGCGTCCTTGTCGTCGCCCTTCATCACCTTTTCCAGTTCGGACAGTGCCTCCTCGGTGCGGCCGATGATATCGCCGCCGACCTTGCCGCCGTGATCCTTGATCGCGCTGCGCGTGGCGTGCACCAGCTGGTCGGCCTTGTTGCTGGTGGCGACCAGTTCCTGGAACTTCTTGTCTTCCTCGCGGTGGGTTTCGGCATCCGAAACCATCCGCTGGATTTCCTCTTCGGAAAGACCCGAGCCGGCCTTGATCTCGAGGCGCTGTTCCTTGCCGGTGTTCTTGTCCTTGGCGGTCACGTGCAGGATGCCGTTGGCGTCGATGTCGAATGACACCTCGATCTGCGGCATGCCGCGCGGCGCGGGCTGGATGCCGGCGAGGTCGAACTTGGCCAGCGACTTGTTGAAGCGGGCCTGCTCGCGCTCACCCTGCAACACGTGCACGGTGACGGCGCTCTGATTGTCCTCGGCGGTCGAGAACACCTGCGAAGCCTTGGTCGGGATCGTGGTGTTCTTGTCGATCAGCTTGGTCATCACGCCGCCCAGCGTCTCGATGCCAAGCGACAATGGCGTCACGTCGAGCAGCAGCACGTCCTTGACCGCGCCCGAAAGCACGCCGCCCTGGATCGCCGCGCCCACCGCGACCGCTTCGTCGGGGTTCACGTCCTTGCGCGGTTCCTTGCCGAAGAAGTCCTTCACCGCTTCCTGCACCTTGGGCATGCGGGTCTGACCGCCGACCAGGATCACCTCGGCGATGTCGGACACGCGCAGGTTGGCGTCGTTGAGCGCCGTGCGGCATGGATCGATGGTGCGCTTGACCAGATCCTCGACCAGCGCTTCGAGCTTGGCGCGGGTCAGCTTGATGTTGAGGTGCTTCGGACCGGAAGCGTCCGCCGTCACGTACGGCAGGTTGACTTCGGTCTGGTGCGCCGAGGACAGCTCGATCTTGGCGCGTTCGGCCGCGTCCTTCAGGCGCTGCAGCGCGAGCGGATCGTTGCGCAGGTCCACGCCCTGGTCCTTCTTGAACTCGTCGACCAGGTAATCGATGACACGCTTGTCGAAGTCCTCGCCGCCCAGGAAGGTGTCGCCATTGGTGGCCAGCACTTCGAACTGCTTCTCGCCATCGACTTCCGCGATCTCGATGATCGACACGTCGAAGGTGCCGCCGCCGAGGTCATACACCGCGATCTTGCGATCGCCGCCGGCCTTGTCGAGGCCGTAGGCGAGCGCCGCCGCGGTCGGCTCGTTGATGATGCGCTTGACCTCGAGGCCCGCGATCTTGCCTGCGTCCTTGGTGGCCTGGCGCTGCGAGTCATTGAAGTACGCCGGCACCGTGATGACGGCGTCGGTGACGGTTTCGCCCAGGAAATCCTCGGCGGTCTTCTTCATCTTCATCAGCACCTTGGCGGAAATTTCCGGCGGCGCCATCTGCTTGCCGTCGGAGGTTTCCAGCCACGCATCGCCGTTGGAATGCGCGACGATTTTGTACGGCACCACGTCGAGGTCCTTCTGCACCTCGGCGTCGGTGAACTTGCGGCCGATCAGGCGCTTCACCGCGTAGAACGTGTTCTTGGGATTGGTGACGGCCTGGCGCTTGGCAGGCGCGCCCACCAGCACTTCCCCATCCTTCGAAAACGCCACGATGGACGGCGTGGTGCGGTCGCCCTCGGAGTTCTCGATGACGCGGGTTTTGGTGCCTTCCATGACCGCGACGCACGAATTGGTCGTGCCGAGGTCGATACCGATGATCTTGCTCATGTTTCAGCTCCTGGATGTTTTGCGGTCGAAGGACCGAGGAATCTTGAACACAAACTGGGGTTTGGCGGCCTTTTCTCAAGTAGGAGCGGCTGATGGCCGCGACCGGATGTCCGCAATGCGTCCTTGGCCGCGCGCAAAAACGAACGACGGCGCTTCGCGCCGACGCACGCCTACGACTCCTTCGCCACCGATACCAGCGCCGGACGCAACAGGCGCCCATTCAATATGTAGCCCTTCTGCATCACGCTCACCACGGTGCCGGGCTGGCTGCCGGGCGCATCCACGATGCTGACGGCATGGTGGCGCTCCGGGTCCAGTGGTTGACCAACAGGATCAATCTGTTGCAAGCCATTGTTCTCGGCGATCTTGAGCAGCGATTTCAGGGTGAGGCTGAGGCCCTCGCGCATCGACGCCAGGTCGGCGGTTTCCACGGCCAGCCCGCTGTCGAGGCCGTCATACACCGGCAGCAGGTCGCGCAACAGCTTTTCGTTGGCGAATTTCAGACCCTGCTCCATGTCGCGCTGCATGCGCTTGCGCTGGTTGTCGAGATCGGCGCGTTCGCGCAGCAGCGTTTCGCGCATGCCGGCCAGGTTGGTTTCGGCCTCGGCCAGTTGCCGGCTCAGGGTTTCCAGTTCGTCCCCGCCACCGGCATCCAGCGGCTGGCGGTCATCCTGCGGCGCCTGTTCCGGCGATTCCTTCGGATCGATCATGCTCATTCCTCGGCGGACTTCGCGATCATCCCTGATCGCGGGGATCAAAAAACAGCCATCCATGGCTGGCTTTTCACGACAGTGCGCCCGGTCTTCGCGTCCCGGAAGAACGCGAAGACGGGCAACAACAGACAAATCTATGCGGTCGCCCGCTCCCGATTCAAGAGAAGACGGCGCTCCGCGGCGGTCACTCGGGGGAACGCAGGGCCTCCGTCAGCAGCCTCGCCGTCGCCTGCACCACCGGAATCACCGAATGGTAAGCCATCCGGGTGGGGCCGATCACGCCGATCGCCCCAAGCACGTGGCCTTCGGCTCCGTACGGCGCGCTGACGAGGCTGTAGCCTTTCAGCGGTTCGAAACCCGATTCCTCGCCGATGAACAGGCGCACGCCCGGCGAGCGCGCGCAGCCTTCCAGCAGCGCCAGCAGTTCGCGCTTGCGCTGGAACGCCTCGAACAACTCCCGCAGGCGTTCCATCTGGGTGCCGTCGTCGCCCGACATCAGGTTGGTCTGGCCCGAAACCAGCATGTCGGGCTCGGGTTCGGGCGCGAAGGTTTCCGCGGCCACTTCCACCGCGGTGTCCAGCAGGCGATTCAATTCGCTGCCCGCGGCGCGCAGCTCGGCCAGGATCCGCACCCGGATGTCGTCGAGGCGCAAACCGGCGTAGTGCTCGTTCAAGTAGTTCGCCGCCAATTCCAGCGCGCGCGCATCGAGATGCTGGCTGAGGTTCAGCACCCGGTTCTGCACCTGCCCGTCCGCGAATACCAGGATGGCCAGCACGCGGCGCCGTTCGATGGACACGAATTCGATCTGCTTCAGCGGTGCATCGGCCGCGCCCGGCACCGTCACCAGGCCGACGAAATGCGTCATCGCCGACAGCAGGCCGGAAGCGTTGCCCAGCAGTTCGCGTGGCGAGCTGGACTCGCGCGGCAGTTCGCGCTGCATCTGGATCACGGCTCCGCGTGGCAACGGCTTCAGTTCGAGCAGGCTGTCAACGAACAGCCGCAAACCGCTCACCGTCGGGATGCGCCCGGCCGAAGTGTGCGGCGATGCAATCAGGCCCAACTCTTCCAGGTCGGCCATGATGTTGCGTACCGTGGCCGGGCTCACGTCCAGGCCGGCCGAGCGTGCGAGGGTGCGGGAGCCCACCGGCTGGCCCTCCTCCAGGTATTGCGCGATCAGGGTGCGCAACAACTGGCGAGCACGGGCATCGAGACGGTGGGGATGGGACACGAAGAACGGTGGCAGCGGTAATGTGTCTCTAATACGGGTAGCGGGCGCGGAATGCAAGCGGAGCAGGGATTGGGCCTGGGTCGCGGGGCGCGCTCCCGTGGTCTGGTTCACACGACGGACGTTTGGTCTTTGCCGTGACGACCGGTTTCGCGCCCCACTATCCGCTCCCATTCCCCGCTTGGTTAGAATCACCGCTCCAATGGGCCGCCGTCCGCATGCTTACCCACCTCTCCGTCCGCAACTTCGCCGTGGTCGAGGCCGCCGAGATCGAGTTCGGCGACGGCCTGACCGTGGTCACGGGCGAAACCGGCGCGGGGAAATCGCTGCTGGTCGATGCGCTTTTGCTGCTCTCCGGCGCGCGCGCCGACGCGGGCATGGTGCGGGCCGGTTGCGAGCGCGCGGAAATCTCGGCCGAATTCGATCTCGCGAAAGCGCCCGCCGCGCGCGCGTGGCTGGGCGAGCAGGCACTGGACGACGAGGACGGCGGCTGCCGGTTGCGGCGCGTGATCGCAGCCGAAGGCGGTTCGCGCACCTGGATCAACGGACGCACGGCGTCGCTGGCGCAGTTGTCGGAGCTCGCGGCATCGCTGGTCGAAATCCACGGCCAGCACGAGCACCAGGCCCTGCTCGATCGCGCCCGGCAACTGCAGATCCTGGACGCTTTCGGCGGCAACGAAGCGGCGGTTTCCACCACCCGTGAACTGGCCAAGCGCTTCCGGGAAATCGTTGCGCGCGAACGCGAACTGTCCGGCGGCGAGGATCGCACCGCACGCCTCGACCTGCTGCGCCACGAAGTCGCGGAGCTGGAACGCTGGGCCTTGCCCGGCGAAGCCTTGGCCGAGCTGGAAGCGCAACACAAGCGCCTTGCCAACGCCGGCAAGCTGGCCGAAGGCGCTTCGGGGCTTTCCGAGTTGCTGGACGGCGACGGCGAGTTCGCGGCGGTGCACGTCGCCGCGCGCGCGCAATCCGAATTGGAGAAGCTGGCGGAACTCGACCCCGCCCTGCAGGCCACGGTGGACCTGCTGGACGGCGCCCGAATCCAGTTGGGCGAGGCATACGAGTCGCTGTCGCGCTATGCCCAGGGGCTCGATCTCGACCCGGAACGGTACGCCGAAGTCGACGCGCATCTCACGGCGCTGCACGACCTCTCGCGCCGCCATCGGATGCCGGCCGCCGACCTGCACGCGCACGCCGCGGCCTTGCGTGGGGAACTGCAGTCACTGGAAGGCGCCGGCGAAGCCTTGGCCAAGCTGGCCGCCGAGCGCAAGCAATGCTTCACCGAGTACGGCGTCGCAGCCGCCGCGTTGTCGAAGCGCCGCACGGCCGCCGCCAGGAAACTGGGCAACGCGGTTACGGCGCTGATGGACGAACTCGGGATGGCCGGCGGCTCGTTCGCCGTGGACCTGCAGCCGCATTTCTCGGGCGAGCCCGATCCGGACGGCCGCGAGCGCTGCGAGTTCACGGTCAGCGCCAATCCCGGCATGCCGCTGCGCTCCCTGCGCAAGGTCGCCTCGGGCGGCGAACTCTCGCGGATCGGGCTGGCGATCGAAGTCGCCGCGTTGGGCGCGGATGCCATCGCCACGATGGTGTTCGACGAGGTCGATGCCGGCATCGGCGGCGCGGTGGCGGAAACCGTGGGCGCGAAACTGCGCGCGCTGGGCGCACGCTGCCAGGTGCTGTGCGTCACGCACCTGCCGCAGGTCGCCGCGCAAGGCCACGCGCACCTGTCCGTCGCCAAGACGGTCGAGGACAACGCCACCCGCACGCAGATCACCGCGCTGGATGCGAAAGGCCGCGGCGAAGAACTTGCGCGGATGCTTGGCGGCGTGGAGATCGACCGTGAAACGCGCGCGCACGCGAAAAAGATGCTGGAGAAAGTACAAGCCCCGTAGGGCGGGAGAAGCGAATCCCGCCGTTCCCAATCCGTAGTCCGGATGGAGCCGCGCAGCGGCGCAATCCGGGGAGTTGCGCCATCCCGGATTCCGCTTCGCTACATCCGGGCTAATCGATTCATGTCTTTTTCTTCTTCGGCCTTACATACAACACCAGCGAGTGATCGGCGATCTCGTAACCGTGCTTCGCCGCGATCTCGTGCTGCAGCTTCTCGATGTCCTCGTTGACGAACTCGATCACCTTGCCGGTGGTCACGTCGATCATGTGGTCATGATGCTGGCCTCGGTCCAGTTCGTACACGGCCTGGCCGCCTTCGAAGTTGTGCTTGATCACCAGGCCCGCGGCCTCGAACTGGGTGAGCACGCGATAAACCGTGGCCAGCCCGATGTCCTCGGATTCTTCCAGCAGCAGCTTGTAGATGTTCTCGGCGGTGAGGTGATCGTGGCTGTGCTCGAGGATCTCCAGCACCCGGATGCGCGGGTGGGTTACCTTCAGCCCGGCGTTGCGCAAGTCCTGGGATTCCATGGCTGAACTCCGGTGGCGGCGTGGTGTCTGACGATCCGGATCAGAACCCTGCTAGTGTACCATTCGCGGTTTACGACCCATGCCCGGACCGATGCGCAAGACGATCCCCACCCTCCTGCTTGCCGCTGCCAGCGTGCTGACGCTCGGCGCCTGCAACGTGATCTACAGACCCGACGTGCAGCAGGGCAACCTGCTGATCGGCAAGAACGTCGCCGAGCTGAAGCCCGGCCTGACCAAGCAGCAGGTCGTGGCGCTGCTCGGCACGCCTTCGGTGATCAGCCCATTCAACCAGAACCAGTGGAACTATGTCGCCACCATGCAGCGGCGCGGCGGCAAGGTCCAGGAGCGCACACTCACGTTGTATTTCGACAACGACACGCTGGTGCGCACCGACGGCGACTTCATGAAGGAAACCCCGCAGGAGCTGTTGCAGGAAAGCCACAAGTATGGTCCGCTGTATCCGACCAACCTGACCAAGGAACAGCAGAAGGAACTGGAAAAGAAGCAGCAGCAGGGCGGTGGGTGAGCTACCGCGTTTGCGACGAGGTGCGCAGGAGCGCGCCCGAACGCCACGGACGGTCCGGAGTCGCGCAGCGACGAAGAATGAGCGCCAAGGACGGTGCGAATAACTGCCGGGGGCAGATCGCGCCGGGGGCGAACGCCCGAGGCAGGATGCCGAGGGCCGGGTTGCTTGGCGAGCACTGGACGCGCGAGCCTAGCAACAGTCCGCGCTTCGCATCTTCCCGCGTCACCTGCCGCGCGCCCGCCTCCGCCTCGCTTCCTTCGGATCGATCCTGAGCGGCCGGTAGATTTCAACGCGGTCGCCCTCGCGCAGCACCGTATCGAATGAGGCCTTGCGGCCGAAGATGCCGAGGCGGTCCTCGCGAATCGCCGAATCGAGGCCGGCTCCGCGGATACCGGAACCTTCGATCGCCTCGGCGACGGAGGCGCCTTGGGGCAGCGAAACTTCGGCCGTGAACACGTGCTCCGGTTCGGCATAAACCACCGAGACCGTGATCCGCAAAACATCAGGCATACGCGCGTTTCGCTTCCGCGGAGAAATCGTCCACCATCCGATCGGCGAGTTTCTGGAAGCCCAGCTTGAACGCGAAGCCGGTCAGCCGGTTGCTCACTTCGAAGTCCAGGTCGAGCGCCACCTTGCAGCCGTCGCTGCCGAGTGGTGTGAACGTCCATTCACCGTGCAGCCAGTCGAATGGCCCATCCACGAAGTGCATCTTGATGCTGCGCGGACGATCGAGCGTGTTGCGGGTGGTGAAATGCTGGGTGACGCCGGCGAAGCGCAAGTCAAGACGCGCCACCAGGTGTTCGCCGTCGTGCTCGGAAACGTGCGCCCCGAGGCACCATGCGAACCGCCTCGGGTAAGCTTCCACCTCGTTCACGAGGTCGAACATCTGTTCGGGCGTGAAGCGGACCAGCGCCTGGCGGTGGATCTGCACGAATTCTCCTGATTGCGCGCCGACCCGGCGGCATCGTAGACACGTACCACATTGTAACGAGCATGGCGAAGAAGAAAGAAAAAGACGGCAAAGGCTCGTCGACGATCGCGCTGAACAAGCGCGCGCGCCACGAGTACCATATCGACGAGCGCTACGAAGCCGGCATCGCGCTGCAGGGTTGGGAGGTCAAAAGCCTGCGGGCGGGCCGCATCAATCTTTCGGACGCCTATGCGCTGGTCAGGGGCGGCGAATTGTTCCTGTTCGGCGCGTCGATTCCGCCGCTGCTGTCGGCGTCCACGCACGTGGTCGCGGAAGACCGCCGCACCCGCAAACTGCTGCTGCACCGCGCCGAGATCGACAAGCTGATCGGCGCCGTCGAACGCAAGGGCCTGACCCTGGTGCCGCTGGCGATGTACTGGAAAGCCGACCGCGCCAAGGTCGAGATCGGCATCGCCCGCGGCAAGCAGGCGCACGACAAGCGCGCCACCGAAAAAGAGCGCGAGTGGAACATCGAAAAGCAGCGCACGCTGCGGGCGCACAACAAGGCGGGATGACTCGGGACTCGGGACTCGAGAAAGCTTAAAAACCATTCGTCATTCCGGGGCCATCGCGGCTTCATCGCGATGGAACCCGGAATCCATTTTGATTTTCTCCAGAACGCGAACGCAATGGATTCCGGCTTTCGCTGGAATGACGACAAGACGGCCAAGGAACTCCCGGCGCACGAACTTCCGACTGAAGCAACAATCGGTGCTATGTCGTGCCAGTATCCGGATAATCCCTGGGCGCCAGGATGCGGAACATCGTGCCGCGGCCGGGCACGGACTCGACCTCGACCACCGCGTCCAGCAGTTCGCACAAGTGGCGGACGATGGAAAGACCGATGCCCTCGCCGTGCCGCTCGACCGCCGCCGAGCCGCCGGTCGTGCCGGGCGCCGCTTCGGCGGGCAACCGGGGCAGCTCGTGCAGGTGCGGCGTGGTGTCCGCTGCCGCATCGCCGGGCATGGCGGCCTCCTCCAGGTTGTGCGCGAGCCTTGCGGCCGTGGAGCCCATCAATCCCGGCCCGCTGTCGCGCACATAGAACAACCAGCGCTGCGCCGATTCCTGCTGCCAGCCGACCTCCACGACGCCCGCGCGCGTGTACTTCAGCGCGTTCAGCACCAGATTCTGCGCGATGCGGCGGATCTTCAGGGCGTCGCCGCGCACCGGCAGCCGCGGATCACCACGAGTCCTGAGCTCCAACCCCTCCGCGACGGCCATTGGCCGCATCGCGTCGCACATGTCGCGCAACACCACCGCCGCGTCGAACTCATCGACGTGGCGTTCTTCGCGGCCGGCCTCTAGCCGCGCCAGATCGAGCAAGTCGCGCACCAACTGGTTCACGCTCTGGGTGGCATCGCAAAGCCGCACCACGATTTCCTGTGTGCGTGGATCTGCGGATTGCTTCCTCAACAAGTCGCACAACACCTGGACCAGCTGCAGGCTGCCCCGCAGATCATGCGAAGCCTCGTGCAGGCTGCGTCCGCGCTGCCGGTCCTTCTCGTCGTGCTGCACGCAGGCGGCCTCGAGATCGCGCATGCGTGCCTCGGCTTCGACGCGCTGGCGGTTGTCGAACTCCGCCACGCTCAACGCGATGCCGCGGCTGATCTGCTCGGCGAGGACGCGGTAGGCCGCATGCAGCGATGGCGCATCGACCTCCACGCCATGCGCCACGGCGGCGGCGATGTGATCGGCCAGTATTTCGTGCAGCAGGCCCCATTCGCCGGTTATTGCCTCGACGCTCATGCCATGTTGCCAGCGCTGCGCGCCGTGGCTGCGGGCAAAGCGGCCGGCCGCAGGCGTGGCGGTACCGCGCAGTGCCGCGCAAAGGCGGTCAAGGAATTGCGGAATGTCGTCGCAGAATTCCGCGTGCGACAACCTCGCCAGCACGGTGGAGTCGGTTTCCGCTTCCACCCGTGAGCGCCAGGTCCGGAGGATCGCATCGCGCTCGCCAGCCAGATACTTCGCCAGCGCCGGCAACGCCACCAATGCCGCAGAGGATTTCAGGGTGGGCACGGTCGCATCACCGGAACGATGGCCGGACTATACACCCGGACTCCGGCGCCCGGCATGGGCTCGCCTCTTCCCTGCCCGGGCGCTCCACATCCGCGGATTCGCGCTGCCTCAATAGCCCGCCGGCACGTACTTGAACCGCTGCATCTGCTCGCGGTGCGCATCCACGGTGCGCTGCACCTGTTCCCGACTCAATGCCTCGCGCCACTGGTTGGCGCGGCCCTTGAAGAAGAACCGGGTCTTTTCGTCCACCGCTTCCACGAAGCCGTGTTTCTGTTCGAGCGACGACAAGGTCTGGAACGAGGTGTGCTTCACCGCGCGCTCGATCCGCGCCTTGTCCTGGCCCAGTCCGATCAGCTTGGCGGCCTTGGCGAAATGCTTCGCAGGTTTTTCCAGCAGGTCCTCGTAGCGCAGCACGATCACCTTGCCGGGCGCGCGCTCGGCCGCATCGGCCCAGCCCCGCACGTGCGTCGACCAGGAACCGATCACGTGGGGCACGAACAATTCGTCGTTTACCGATGCGACCCGGTCGTCGCCCAGGCGGTCGATCGCCTCGCCCAGCGTCAGCCCGAAGTGGTGCGTCATGCTGACCGCCACGTCCAGCGGGTTGCGCAGCACGTAGATCGCGCCCGCCGTCACCTGCCAGTTGAAAACCGGATATCCCTCGAACGTGCCGCAGAAATTGTGGGTCATTACCAGGCGCGTGCCCTGCGCACGCTGCGCGATCAGCGCCTGGACTTCGGGACGCAACGCCGAAATCTCGTCGATCGTCAGTTCGGTGTTGACGCGTCCGGCGAGTTCGCTGAAGCGATCGGCGCGCGCCTCCGAATCGGTGTAGTTGCGGATTTCGTCCGGCCGCAGCGGATCGGCACGATTGGCGATCAGGTTGGCCAGGAACGCGCGCAACCAGGTGTTGCCGGATTTGGGATAGGACGCGAGCCAGACGATGCTGCCCATGCGAAGCGGATTTCCTGCAATGAACGAATCCCGCATGATGCCAGCCGCCGCGATTGATTTCCCGCAGGCGCGCCCACATCATTGCCTTCCCCGGGGGCGACCTGGCTTCGACGGGGGCTGTGAAGTAGCCTGGAGCATGCCGAGGGCGTCATCTTCCTCGTTAATCCGATGGCAAACAATCAGACGCCAACGACGACGTCTACGCTCTCGCCGCTTAAGGCGTAAGCCCCGAACCCACTTGTGCCCGTGCTCGTGGATGTAGGGTCATCATCACGGGATCGCCGTCGGTTGCCGCGGGTCGGCTAATGGCTAAAACAAAACCCGCTGGTCCCGCGGTGCGCTTTGTCCAGCGTGCTGCTTCGGGACGAGATCGAACGCTGGACTAAGCATGTAGCGCCGGGCGCGGAGCGCCTTCGGACGGGGGTTCGATTCCCCCCGCCTCCACCAATTCGGAATCTAACAACATCCCGCGACACCCCTTGAAACCGCGCACTGACGCGGTTTTTTCTTGTCCACAGTTACCGCCATGCACCCACCGCACCCTTGAGTTACCGCCTGTTTGGCGGTAGCTTTGGCGGTAACTGGTGAGCCGTCCAAGGGGGTTACCGCCATGTTGAGTGCATCCGCTGTCCGCGACGCCAAGCCACAAGCCGCCGCGCGCAAGCTGCGCGACGAACGCGGCCTGTACTGCTGGTGCAGCCGAATGGTTCGCGCTCGTGGCGATTCGATTACCGCCGACCCGGCACCGGCAAGCGCAACACGCTTTCGCTGGGCACCTACCCCGATGTTTCGCTGAAACAGGCTCGCACCCGCCGCGACGATACCCGCAAGCTGCTGGCCGATGGCATCGACCCTGCCGACAAGCGCAAGGCGGAAGCCGTCGCCACCGCCGACACGTTCGAAGCCGTGGCGCGCGAGTGGTACGCCACGCGGGCCGGTTCATGGGTTCCCGCGCACGACGGCCCGCGGCGCACGACGCTATGCACAGCCCTTCAAAAGCATGCCGCTGATTACGCCGGAAGCCTGAGTCGATGAACAATCTCATCGTCTTTCTCGGCGGCTTCCTTCGTCGGGAACGGGCGGCCAGCGGATGACTTGTGGGACGATGAAACGCCCATTCCGCCCGACCACCCGCTGGTGCCGAAACCTATCCGCGAGAACGCTACGTGCTGGCTGGACAACGGTTGCGCGTTGCATCGCGTGCAGACCCGGGACGGGATCGAATGGTGGCTGCTCGATTACAACTGGTCGAGGCCCTTTGGCTGAAATGATCCAGGCGTGACCCCGTCCGCGCCGTCGCGTGCTGGAAAATCGCGCGCGGGCGAAACGCTAACCGCGAAGGAATGCACGATCCGCTACCGCGCGGTGCCGTAGGCCGGGCGGCGGCCCTGCCCATCAAGCGATCCGACACGAACACCGACGCATCGGTGCTCGCGTGGGCCTTCGTGTAGGTGGGGCTGAACCTGGAGCGTGCTCCGGGTGAAGCCCAATACCGGCATCACGTTGGGCTTTCGCCGATAAAGCCGGCGTCAACTCCGACCTACGCGCTGGAACCCTCCGACGCGCGGCGCTCCGACAAACAAAAAAGCGATCCCCGTTTCCGGGGATCGCTTTCGAGAGTCAGGAATAGAACCCGAGGCTCAGGCGTAACGGCGGCGCAGGCCGATGAAGACCCCGATCAGCATCGCACCCAAGCCGAGCATGCCCAGTGCCGAAGGCTCCGGCACGTTCACGGGCGGCGGCGTGCCATCGCAGTATCCATCTTGGTCGCCCAAAGTTCCATTGCCGCTTACGATGAAGCCGCTGCAACCACCATTGAGTCCCTGCACGTGCGCGTAGGAAAGCCAGCCTTTGGTATTGGCCACGAACGGCGAACCGCTCAACGAATCGACGAATGTGAGCGTGTAGATTGCGGAGTCGGTTTGGTCGAAACGGTTGTTGGACTTCCAGCCGAAGCCGAAATCGAAGCCACCGGGGACCGGACCGGAGTTGAGCGTCGAGGTCAAGACCGTATTGGCGCATACGCCGGCACAACTGTAATGGGCGAGGCTGTTGCCGCTGAGGTAAAAGCCCCAGCCTGTCACGCCGTTCCAGCCCTGCACGAAATCCGAGTCACTCAAATTGGATTTCAGCGTAAGTACGCCCGTCTTCGAACCTTCTGTATACGTGAAAGTCGCCGTGAGCCATGGCGACGGGCCATCGGGGATGTTCCCGGTGTAAATCTGGTTGAGGTTGATGGTCTGCGTGGTCGCAAACGCCGGGAAAGCCAGCCCCAGCCACGCCACTGCAGCCAACGCCACCGAACCCAGGATCGTACGCATATTCATGAAAAGAGCCCCTTGATTATGCAGCAAAGTGAAAGGCACGTGATTGGGAGGAAGCAAGTTGCGTACCAATCATTCATGTGTTTGTTTTGGAGGAGATTTTCTTGGAATCAGATCGGTCAACCAGGTTCACTTTGTAAAATCGGGCGACAGGAGCCGCCTGCCCGGTAACAACTTGGTGTCTTGTCCGGGCGCGCCAAAAAACAATCCCCGTTGCCGGGGATTGTCTTTTCATTTTGCGGGGAACCGCCAGTCAATGCAGCTGGCGACGCAAAACGGCGGTCAATCCCACCAGCAAGGCACCAAGTCCGAACAAGCCGAGATTCGCCGGTTCCGGTACGGGATGAACAGGGCCTGCCACGATCCAGTCGCTGTCGCCGTTCGGACCAATTCCCTGCACGTGCGCGACGGAGGACCAACCGTCGCCATTGGCCGCAAAAGGATTCCCGGAAAGGGCACTGGCAAACGTGAGGTCATAGACGGCGCTGTCGCCTGCCTGGAACCGGTCGTGGGGACCCCAGCCGAAGCCGAGATTGAAGATGTCGCCGACCGGTCCGGTGTTGAAGCCGCCTGCATCGAACCCGCTGTTGCTGTTGGCACACGTGCCCGAACTGCAGCTGATTGCGGACAGCGATTGATTCAGGAAGAAAGCCCAGCCCACCGTATCGCTGGAGCTGTTGAGGCCCTGGAGAAAGTCGGTGCTGGTCAGGTTGGAAGTCAGAGTCAGGGTTCCGGTGTTCGAGCCGGTCTGGTTGAAGGTCGCCACCAGCCAAGGCGGCGAGCCATCCGGCGTTGCACCGGTGAAGACCTGATCCACACTGATCGTGACTGGACCGGCGAATACCGGCTCCGCCTGTATGAACAGCGCCAAGGCTGTCACGGAAACCAACCCAAAGATCCAGCGTTTCTTGTTCATGACCTTGACTCCCGAAGCCTGGTCGCCGGCTTCGTCGCGAGTAGTTCCCCCCGCGGTGGACATGCACGCATATCGCGTGCCAGTTCGGGAGCAAATCAATCTGCCATGGTTTCAGTGACTTGCGAGTCGAGGCTTGGCCCCCAACGACGAATGTGTAAACGGGCGCGACACGCGATGCCTGGATCGAGGCCTGCTGGAGGCTGACAAGTCACTGATACATATTTGGTTTTCGCCAGATTCCGGGCGTGAGTTCGAGTGCAACGTTTGCCGACGCTTGACTGCTCCCCCAACCGGAGGGGATGGCGCCGTTGATCGCCCGGATGCTCGACAGCAACCCGGAACAACGGACGCAGCCGGTTTCACTCGCGTGGGAGCGACGCGGAATCCTGTTCGATCAGGTCGCGCAGCGCGGCCTGCATCCGCGCATGCACGCGCACCAGCGAACCCCACAGGAACCACACGGTGAACGCGCCGATCGCGAGCAGCGCCAGCAACACCCCGCGCGGCGGCAGGATGCTGCTGCCCAGCGCGCTGACCAGCAGCGCCATGCCGGCGAGCGACGCGAGCGGCACCAGTTTCCCGAGCACCCGCCGAAGTCCAGCGGTGCGCACGCCGTGCACCTGTTCGCTGATGCCAAGTTCGGCCAGCAGCATGCCGAGCGCGTCGGCCTTGCGGTAGACCGCGATCAGCATCGGCAGCGACACGAACAGTGCGATCGCCCAGATCAGCGAACGCCGCGTCACGCGCGACAACGGCATGTGCGGCCACCAGTGCGGCAGCATTGCGCTGACGAACGCGCCGATCGCGAACACCGCACACACCAGCACAAGATTCACCGCGATGTGCCACAGCAACCGGCGCAGCATCTTCGCTAGCATCACGTCGCCCTGCGCGGGCGCGGTGCCGCTGATCCATTCGTGATAGCCAAGCGCCAGCGAGCGCAGCGATGTGGGCGTGATGCGCCGGAGCCCGGCCAGGATCGCCGGTTCAGCGCGCAGCAGCAGCGGCGACATCAGCATGCATACCACCGCCGCCGTCACGGTGAGCGGATAGAGGAACTTGCCGACCGCACCCGCGGCAATGCCAAGCGAGGCGATCACGAACGAGAATTCCCCGATCTGCGCCATCGTCAAGCCGGTACGGAGCGCCTCGCGCGCGCTGCGGCCCGCGCATACGAACGCGCCCACGCCGCACGCCAGCGTCTTGCCCACGATCACCGCCAACGCCAGGCCCAACGCCGGCCAGATCCACGGCAGCATTTGCGTCGGGTCGAGCAACAATCCGATCGCGACGAAGAAGATCGCCGCGAACATGTCGCGCACCGGCCGCACCAAACGCACGATGCGATCGGAACAGCGCGCCGGCGCCACCACCACGCCGGCGAGGAATGCGCCCAGCGCCACGCTGAAACCTTCCCACACCGCCAGCAGGCACGCACCGAAACAGATGCCGAGCGCGGTAACCAGCAGCGGTTCGTCGCGTCCGCGCCTGGCCAGCCAGTCGAGCAGCCTCGGCAACAGCAGCAAACCCAGCACCAGCGCCACCGCGACGAACAACAGCATCCGCCACAACACCGTGAACGCGATGTCGGTGGTGTCGGCGCTGCCCGCCGCGATCGCACTGAGCACGGTGATCAGCACCACCGTCAGCACTTCTTCCGACACCAGCATCCCGATCATGCCGGTGACGAAAGGCTGTCCACGCCAGCCGCGGTCGCCGACCGTGCGCAGCGCGATCATGGTGGATGAAAAACAGATCACGCCGCCGAGGAACAGCGACTCGCGCGGACTCATCCCGGCGAGCCGCCCGATCTCGATGCCCAGCCACAGCATGAATCCCACTTCGACCAGCGCTGCCAGCATCACGCCCGTTCCGAGCGCGCGCAATTTGCGCAGGTTCGAATCCAGTCCCAACGTGAACATCAGCAATACCACGCCGAGATTGGCGATCGACTGCATCGTGCGCTGGTCGGTCAGGAACCGCCACGGCATGTGCGGACCGATCAGCACGCCGGCCACGATGTAGCCCAGCAGCACCGGCAAGCGCAGCCGCGGAAACACCACCACCACCACGCCCGCCGCCAGCATCACGCAGGCGAGATCACGGATGAACTGGATTTCGTGCACGCCTTCCCTCCCTCGGGGTCATGCGCGA
>JBQCCP010000018.1:0-19087 GCA_051962095.1 Rhodanobacteraceae bacterium | reverse complement strand
ACACGCTGCACGCGTCCATCAAGCCGGACGTGCTGCAGAAACTGGCGCAGACCACGATCACCCAGAACGTCACCACGCTGCGCAACCGCGTCAACGCGCTGGGCGTGTCGGAACCGCTGATCCAGCAGCAGGGCCAGACCCACATCGTGGTGGAACTGCCGGGCGTGCAGGACACCGCCGAGGCCAAGCGCGTGCTCGGCGCGACCGCGACCCTGGAATACCACGCGGACGATCCGAACGTGAACCCGCAGGAGGCCGCGCGCACCGGCAACGTCCCGCCGGACGATCGCCTCTATTACATGAAGGACGGCACCCCGGTGGTGCTGAAGAAACGCGTGATCGTGAGCGGCGACGAGCTGGTGGATGCGTCGTCCGGTTACGACCAGCAGACCGGCATGCCCGACGTGAACGTTACGCTGAATTCCACCGGCGCGCGCAAGATGCTGGACTTTACCACCGAGAACGTCGGCAAGCGGATGGGCGTGGTCTACATCGAAACCACCCCGGTGGTGACGATCGTCGATGGCAAGGAAGTGCATTCTTCCAAGACCACCGAAACGGTGTTGAACAACGCGGTGATCCAGGGCGTGTTCGGCAAGAAATTCCAGACCACCGGCCTCACCCAGCAGGAAGCGCAGACGCTGTCGCTGATGCTGCGTTCGGGTTCGCTGGCGGCGCCGATGGACATCGTCGAGCAGAGCGTGATCGGCCCCAGCCTCGGCCAGGACAACATCAAGAAGGGCGAGCGTGCGGTGATCCTGGGCCTGGTGCTGGTGCTGATCGCTGCGGCCGTCTATTACCGCCTGTTCGGCCTGGTCGCCGACATCGCGCTGGTGTTCAACTTGCTGATCCTGATCGCGGTGATGTCGGCGATCGGCGTGACGCTGACGATGCCGGGCATCGCGGGCATCGTGCTGACACTCGGCATGGCGATTGACGCGAACGTGCTGATCTGCGAACGCATCCGCGAAGAATTGCGCAACGGTTCGACGCCACTGGCCTCGATCCGCGCCGGTTACGAAAAGGCCTGGTCGGTGATCCTGGACGCCAACGTCACCCACTTGCTGGCGGCGCTGGGTTTGATCACCGTCGGTTCCGGAGCGATCAAGGGCTTCGGCATCACGCTGTTCATCGGTATTTCGACCTCGCTGTTCACCTCGGTGACCATGACACATGCAATCACCGCGCTGATCCACGGCGGCCGCAAGCGCAAGCTCAAGACGCTTTGGGTTTGATTGGATTTTCCCTTTCCCGCCGGGAGAGGGTGCCCCGACCTGCAGGCGCCGGGAGCGCCTGCGGAACGGCGGAGCCGGCCCCGTAGGGGCGAGCGCCATGGATGGCGCGAGTAAGGGGCGGGTGAGGGTTCGTTCAATCGAGAACCTTCACCAGTGCGGACCCTCACCCCTGCCCCTCTTCCCGAGGGAGAGGGGTTCAAGAGAAAACCAACGTCCATGGAAATCTTCCACCACGATCTCAACATCAACTTCCTCGGCATGCGCAAGGTCAGCATCGTCATTTCGGCGATCCTGCTGATCGTGTCGGTGTGGGCCATCACGGTGAAGGGTCTGAACTACGGCCTCGATTTCACCGGCGGCATCCTGCTCAACGTGACGTACGAAAAGCCCGTCGACGTCGGTGACGTGCGTGGCGCTCTCACCAAGGCCGGCTTCGACCATGCGGTCGTGCAGAGCATGGGCGGCACGCGCGAAATTTCCATCCGCCTGCAGCCGCCGAAGGAAACCGGCGCCAAGGAAAGCCCGGACCAGGTCGCCGGCGCGGTGTCCAAGCGCGTGATGGGCGCCTTGCAGGCGTCCGATCCGGGCGCGAAGCTGGCGCAGCCGCCCGACTTCGTCGGACCCGAAGTGGGGCAGGAGCTGAAGACCAGCGGCATCTACGCCGCGATCGTGGTGATCATCGGCATCATGATCTACCTGTGGGCGCGGTTCGAGAAACGTTTCGCGTTCGCCGCGGTGGCCAGCGAAATCCACGACACGGTGATCACGGTCGGCATCATCGCGCTGGTGCAGCGCGAGTTCGACATGACCGTGCTGGCTTCGATCCTCGCGGTGATCGGTTATTCGATCAACGACAAGGTGGTGGTGTTCGACCGGGTGCGCGAGCTGTTCCGCCTGACGCGCAAGGCCGACACGCCGCAGATCCTCAACCGCGCGATCAACAACACCTTGTCGCGCACCATCATCACCTCGGTGTTCACCGCGATTACGATGGCTTCGCTGTGGCTGTTCGGCGGCCCGGCCGTGCACGGTTTCGCGATCACGATGCTGATCGGCATCCTGGTCGGCACGCTGTCGTCGATCTTCTTCGCCAGCCCGATGCTGCTGTGGCTGGGCGTGTCGAAGAAGGACCTGATGCCGGTGACGCGGGACAATCCCGAATTGGCGCGCAGGCCGTAAGTCAGCGCAGCGACAGAAAATCCGCGCTCACCGCCATTCGAACCGCGTCAAGGCGCGGACGCGCGTTCGCCACTGCCGCCAGGGTGCGCTCGCGCGTCGATTCGGCCGCGGCGATCTCGTCCGGTACCACCGAAGCGTTGATCGCCGCCAGCGCGCGCAAGCGCTGCAGGCGCGCATCGAGCACGGCGCGTGCGTCCGCCACGGCGGCGCCGGTGATATCGCGCGCGCGTTCGGCCGCGAGGATATCGGCGGCCTCCAGCATCGGCGGCACCAGTTGCGCGAGGTAGCGACGGTAACGCGACACATCCAGCATCCGTTCGCGTGCGCGTGCGAGCGACGGCGCCGAGGGCGTGTAGTCGCGCGGCGCCAGCCTTGAATCGACGCACACGGCGAGCGGCGTGGGCGGAAGGAAGCGCGGCGTGTCCAGCCGCACGTCTGCGACGCATTCCACCACGTACACGGCTTCCAGCAATACGCTGCGCGCCGGCAGGGCGGGATCGACCAGAAAAGCCGCGTTGCCGAATTCACCGGCGAGCATCAGATCGAATGCGCCGATCACCAGCGGGTGGTCCATCCGCAGCAGGTCGAGTTCCTCACGGGCCAGTGCCAGCGCACGATTGAAGGTCGCGCGGCGCGCGCCGTTGGCAAAGCCGGGGAGGGCGTCGGTGGAAAGGAACTCCGGATCGAACAGGATGCTGCCGTCGCCCAGATCCTCGACGCCCACGCCGAAAGGTTCGAAGCACGCCTGCACCAGCGCGTGCGCCGGGTCGTCGGCGTCGGCCGTCCGGATCGCATCCAGCAACGCCTTGCCGCCCGCGTGTCGAGCGGCCAGTTCCAGCAGGCGGTCGCGACCCGAGCGGATGATTTCCGAAAGCTCCGCGTGTGCCACGGCCGTGGCGCTGACGAGGCCGTCCAGTTCCGGGTCTTCGGCATCGCCAGCCTCGGCGTGGGCGCGCGCAACGCGGATCAGTTCGGCGCCGTAGCGACGCAGCAGTTCGCGGCCATCCGAGGGACATTCGCGCAGCACGCGCGTACCCTCGGCGTGCCAGCGCGCGATGGTTTCCTGCGCGCTGCCGGGCAACCCCGCGACGTGCAGGGCCACCGGATGGCGCTGGCCGATGCGGTCCAGCCGACCGATGCGCTGCTCGACCAGATCCGGATCGAGCGGCAGGTCCCACAACACCAGCCGGTGCGCGAACTGGAAGTTGCGGCCCTCGGAACCGATTTCGGAACACAGCAGCAGGCGCGCGCCGCCGGCCTGCGCGAACCACGCTGCCGCACGGTCGCGTTGCAGCAGGGTCATGGATTCGTGGAAGGTTGCGATGCTTGTGCCGGTGCGGGTGCGCAGCGCGGCGTCGAGCGCTTCGACCTTGGCGCGGCTGGTCGCGATCAGCAGGAACTTGTCGTCGCGATGGGTTTCGAGCAGCCGCAGCAGCCATTCGAGGCGAGGGTCATTCGCGTAGTCGAGTGCGCGCGGCTCCGCTGCCGCGCCGCGCACGTCGTCCTCGAATTCGGCCAGCAGGTCCGGCTGCGCCGAGGCATCGGCGGACGGAACGATCGTTCCGATTTCGAACTGGCGGTCGGGGAACCCGCCCACGCTGTCGCGGCGGCTGCGGAACATCACCCGGCCGGTGCCGTGGCGATCGATCAGCGCCGACAACAGCGCTTCCGCGCTCGCGGGGTAGGCGGCCACCAATGCGTGCAAGGCGGCGTCCCCGGGAAAGCGTTCGCACAGGGCGGCACATTCATTATCGTCGAGGGGCACGGCGGAGGCTACGCGTTCGGCGAGCGGCGATAGGCTTGCGTAGCCGTCGGCCTCGGCGAGGTACCGGTCGAGGTCATCGAAGCGCGCGGGGTCCAGCAGTCGCAGGCGCGCGAAGTGCGCCCGGCGGCCGAGTTGCTCCGGTGTCGCCGTCAGCAGCACCACGCTGGGCGCGCCGGCTGCGAGCGTCTCGGCCACCCGGTATTCGGGACTCGCCGATTCGGGTGTCCATTCGAGGTGGTGGGCCTCGTCCACGACCAGCATGTCCCAGCCTGCTTCGCGCGCCTGCTCGAGGCGCCGCGGCGTCCGGCTCAGCCATGCAACCGAAGCGATCGCGAGCTGTTCGTCCTCGAACGGATTGCGGGCGGGATCGGCGGCCTCGGTCGCGATGCAGCGTTCCTCGTCGAGGATCGCGAACGCGAGCTGGAAGCGCCGGCGCATTTCCACGAACCATTGCACCAGCAGTGCTTCCGGCAGCAGGATCAGCACGCGCGCGGCGCGGCCGGTCGCCAGCATGCGTGCGATCAGCATGCCGGCTTCGATGGTTTTGCCCAGACCCGCTTCGTCGGCCAACAGCGCACGCGGGTGCTCGCGTTCCATGCACGCCGCGACCACGCCGAGCTGGTGCGGCAGCAGGTCGATGCGCGCCGACAAGATGCCCCACGCCTCCGAGCGTCGCGCGGCGGCACGCGCCAGCAGGACCTGCTTGCGCAGCTCGTAATGGTGCGGTTTGTCGGTACGCGCGGAAATCAGGCGCGCATCGGCCTGCGACAGCGATTGCTCGTCGTCGAGCTGGCCTTCGGCAAGTTCGCGCTTTTCACCCGAATACACCAGCAGGCCGTCGCGCAAGTCGATGCGCTCGACCACGAACGCGATGCCGCGCCCCGCGATCCGCTGGCCTACGCGGAACGCCCCGCGCACGAGCGGGGCGCCATGCGAGGAATAGTTGCGCACCACGCCGGATTTCGCGAACAGCACCTGCACCGCGCGATCGTCGCTGCGCAGCACGGTGCCGAGGCCGAGTTCGGGCTCCGCTTCCGACACCCAGCGTTGGCCCGGAATGTAGTCCATCACGACTCCGCGATTGGAAAGCCGCGTATTATCGCGCGTCGTCACGCCCGCTGCCGAAGCAATGTGGATTGACGCCGATGTTGGGCTTCCGCCGAAAGAGTCGGCGTCAGCCAACCTTGACTTCGCGAAGCCCAACATTGCGCTGCGATCAACGATATAGCCGGGGTGAGCCCGACCTACGTCTCCGCCCATTCCCGCAGCAGGTTGTGGTACACCCCCGTGACCTGCTTCACCGCGTCGCCGTCGGCGCCGGTCGCGGTGAGCCTGCGCACGGCGACATCTAGTTGCAGCAGGGTGCGACGTTTCGATGCTTTGCGCACCAGGCTCTGGATCCAGAAGAACGCCGCCAGGCGCGCGCCGCGGGTCACCGGCTCCACGCGATGCAGGCTCGAGGCCGGATAGACGATCGCATCGCCCGCCGGCAGCTTCACCTCGTGTTCGCCGTACGTGTCCTCGATGACCAGTTCGCCGCCGTCGTAGCTCCCGGGCTCGCTGAGGAACAGCGTGCAGGCGATGTCGCTGCGCAACTGGCTGCCGTCGGCGAGCGCCATCACCGCGCCGTCGATGTGCGTGCCGTAGTGCCCGCCGTTCTGGTAGCGGTTGAAGCGCGGCGGCAGGAACCGGACCGGCAGGGTTGCGGCGTGGAATTCGGGATGGCATGCGCACGCGGCCAGCACCTCGCGGCCCAGTTCCATTCGCACGGGAGAGGCGTCCGGCAATTGCTGGTTGCGTTTGACCAGCGCGCCTTGCGGACCGACGGTTTCGCGGCCGTCGATCCATGAAGCGGCATCGAGCTTCGCGCGCATGCGCGCGACCGCCGCGGCATCCAGCACTTTTTCTATATGCAGGAGCATGGCGTCAACAGACCAGTCAGTAATGGATGTCCAGGGTCAGCAGCGCCGAGCGCGGCGTGCCGGGCGTGTAGCGATAGCCGCTCTTGTTGATCGCGGCCACATAGTGTTTGTCGAACAGGTTGTAGACGTTGAGTTGCAGCGTCGCATGGCGGTTGATCGCGTAGCTCGCCATCGCGTCGAACACCCAGTAAGCCTCGGTGAACGCGGGCGTGCCGAGCGCGCCGTCGTGGCCGCGTTGCATCCTGCCCGAATACCGTGCGCCGGTGCCCAGCGTGACGCGGTGCGGCAACCGCCACGTGCTCCATGCCGTGAAGGCGCGCTTGGGCGTGTAGGGCAGGTCGTCCGAACCGTTCTGGGCGAGCGCATTGCCGCGCGTCACGCTCGCATCCATGATGGTGTAGCCCGCGCTCACGGCCCAGCGTTGCGTGATCTGGCCCACCGCGCCGAGTTCGACGCCCTGCACGCGCTGGCGGCCGATCTGGTAATACTGCAGGTCCACCGGGTCCTGCACCACGAGGTTGCTGACGACCGTGCGATACAGCGCCGCGGTCAGGCGCAATTGCTCGTCGAAGAGTTCCCATTTCGTGCCGATCTCGGTCGTGCGCGCGCGCTGCGGATCGAAGAGTGGGTTGTCGGCGCTGTCGGCGGAGGCGCTGAGCGCCAGGTTGTTGCCGCCCGGCGGTTCGGCCGACACCGCGAAGTTCGCGTAGACGCTGCCGCGCTCGACCGGCTTGTACACGACGCCGAACTTGTATCCATGGAGATTGCCGTGCTTGTCCGCATCGACCGCCTGCACCGGTGTTCCGACGGAATGGCTGCCGCAGTCGGGGGCACGACGCGAGGTCCCGCAGGGCAGCACGCTACGGAATTTCGTGCCGTAGTGGTCGACGCGCGCGCCGGCGGTCGCGAGCCAGTGTTCGCCGAAATGCAGCGTGTCGAACAGGTACGCGGCGGCCGTATCGGTGCGGCCGCGGCTCCATGCGCCGGTGTCGCCGATCACGAGGCCACGGGCGGAGTGCGGGTCCGGGTTGTACAGGCTCGCGGGTGTCCACGCGCTGTCATCGAGCACGCCGGTGCCGTCGGTGCCGATTTCCTCGCGCGTCAGTTCGATGCCGGTGCTCAGGTCATGCTTCACTGCTCCGGTGACGAAGCTGGCGGCGAGGTTGGTCTGGTTGGTGAGGATGCGGTTGGTCTGATCCTTGAAAGTCGGATTGCTGCGCGCGATCGTCCACGTCGAGGGATCGGCCGGATCGGGCGTGAGCAGGTTGGCGGCGCTGCCCATGAACGAGGTCAAGAGATAATCCTCGTGCGTGCGGCCCCAACGCAGCGTATCGTGCAGCGCGGCGCCATTGTCGAAGTCGTGGCGGACGATCAGCGTGAACATGTCCGCCTGCACCCGGTCGTGGTCTGCGTCGGTGCCGTAGAAGTTCGACGGATCGACGCGTGGCGCGGTGCCCAGAAACGGGCGCGCCGGATCGGGCGACGAATAATCCGGCAGTCCGATCGTCGGCACGCCGCCGTCCGGAATGTTGTGCTGGTCGACATGCAGGTAGTCGAGGTACACCGTGGTCGGGGTACCCAGCCCGAACGCCAGCGACGGCGCGACGCCCCAACGGTCCTGGCGTGCCGTGTCGCGGCCGACGACGCCGCTGTGCTGGCCCATCACGTTGAGGCGGAACGCGGCGTGTTCGCCGATCGCGCCGTTCCAGTCGGCGGTGATGCGCTGGTGATCGCCGCTGCCGTAGGAAAGCGCAGCCGAGATGCGGTCCTTCCGCCCGGGTTGTTTGCTGACCATGTTGATCGCGCCGGTCGGCGCGGTGCGCCCGTACTCGGTGCCGTCCGGACCCTTGGTGACCTCCACCTGCTCGACGTCGAAGACGTCGCGCGAAATCGATCCCAGGTCGCGCACGCCATCCACGAAAATGCTGCCCGACGTGTCGAAACCGCGCATGTAGATGGCATCGCCGGTGGAGGTGGTGCCGTTCTCGCCGACGTAGAAGGTGCCGACGCCGGGGCTGTTGCGCAGCGCTTCGGTCAGCGTGGTCGCGCCTTGCTGCTGGATGATTTCCTTGCCGATCACGTTGATGGTTTGCGGCGTGTCCAGCAGCGACTGCGTGAACTTGGGCGACTGCACCGCATCGACCTTGTACGGGTTGCGCGTCGCGGTGACGTTGACGGTGGGCAGTTGCGTCGGCGCGGACGCGGCGTTCGCGGCCAACGATGGCAGACCGAGCGCGATGCCGGTCACCAGGCTGGAGAGAGTGAGCGGACGATGACGGGACGCGTGCTTGCGGTGCTTGATGCCTGGCATGACGGCTGGCCTTGTTCTTGTGCGTCGCGATCGAGCTAGGCATGCGGCGTGAGCGAACACGTGCGTGCAATCACCTCACGGACGATCGATGTTTTCCCGCGTGCCGTGACACGGCCCCGGGCTGCGCGGCAGATACTAAGGCAAATGCGAACGATTCGCAATAACAAAATCAGACGAGGCAGGTACATGCGCAATCACGCATGGCGCCGCACCGAGGAACCGACAAAAAAACGCCGCACTTGCGTGCGGCGCCTGAAGTGAAGCGTTGCGCGATCCAGGCTCTGCCGGTCCGGTCCCGGCGCTGCTACCAGATCTTCACCAGCTTGTCGCCGGTGTGCGCCATCTTGTCGCCGGGCTTGCACTGGAAAGCCTGCGCGAACTGCGGCATGTTGGCGGCCGACGCGAACGCGCGGATCTTGGCGGGCGCGTGCGGATCGACATTCAACAGCAGCTCGGCGGTCTTGTCGCGGGCGGTGCCTTCCCAGACGCGCGCCGAACTCAGGAAGAAACGCTGGTCCTGGGTCATGCCGTCGATCTTCTGGTCGGCTTCCTGCGGATTGGCCTTGAGCGCGGTCTGCAGCGCGGTGTAGGCGATATTGAGGCCGCCGAGATCGCCGATGTCCTCGCCCAGCGTCAGCTTGCCGTTGACGTGCAGGTCCGGCTTGCCCGGGATCGGCGCGTAGCTGTCGTACTGCTTGACCAGCGCGGCGGTGCGCGCGTCGAACGCCTTCTTGTCCTGCGGCGTCCACCAGTTCACCAGGTTGCCGTGGCCGTCGAACTGGCTGCCCTCGTCGTCGAAGCCGTGGCTGGATTCGTGACCGATCACGAAGCCGATGCCGCCGTAGTTCACCGCATCGTCGCCCTTGGCATAGAAGAACGGCGGCTGCAGGATCGCGGCCGGGAAGTTGATGGTATTGGTGGAAGGCGAGTAGTAGGCATTGATCGTCTGCGGCGTCATGCCCCATTCCTTGCGGTCTGTGGCCTTGCCGATCTTGCCGATGTCCCAGTGGTAGTTGTACTTGCTGGCGGCTTCGAGGTTGGCATACCACTGGCCCGGCTGGATGGTCAGGCCCGACCAGTCGCGCCACTCGCCCTTGTCCGGATAGCCGATCTTGGGCAGGAACAGAGCCCACTTCTCCAGCGCCTTCTTCTTGGTCTCCGCGCTCATCCAGTCGAGGTTCTCGATGTGTTCCTTCAGCGCGGCGCGCACGTTGGTGACCAGTTCTTCCGCGCGCCGCTTGGATTCGGGCGGGAAATACTTGGCGACGTACAGTTCGCCGAGGCCCATGCCCATCGCGTCGTTGACGGCGCCGATCACGCGCTTCCAGCGATCCTTCTGCTGCGGCTGGCCGCCGAGCGTCTTGCCGTAGAAATCGAACTGGTTGTCCTGGAACGCCTGGCTCAGCGCCGGCGAGGCATTGCTGATCAGGTGGAATTTCAGGTAGGCCTGCCATTGCGAAACCGGTGCGCTGGCGAGCAGCTTGTCGAATTCGGCGACGAACTTCGGCTGCGACAGCGAGAAGCCCTTGCCGATGTCGACGCCCTGCACCTTGAAGAACTTGTCCCAACTGAAGTGCGGGCTGATCTTGTCGGCTTCCGCCACGGTGACGAAGTGGTACTGGTTCTTCGGGTCACGCAGTTCGACGGGGGCCAGCGACGCCTTGGCGAGTTCGGTTTCGAACTTCATCACCTCGTCGGCCTGATTCTTCGCATCGGCCTCGGGCGTACCGACCAGTTCCAGCGACTTGGCGATGTACTTGAGGTAGGCGTCGCGGATGTCCTTGTACTTCGGCGACAGGTAGTAGTCGCGAGTGGGAAGGCCGAGGCCGTCCTGGAACACGTAGCCGATCTGCCTGGTGGCATCCTTGAAGTCGGCGCTGGAGCCGAAGTTGAAGACGTAGCTGTCGCCGTTGTCATAGCTGGTATTGATGAAGTCGGCGATTTCCGCCGGGGTCTTCAGCGCGTCGATCGCGGCGAGCTGCGGCTTGATGGGGTCGTAGCCCAGCTTTTCGATCGCGGCGGTGTCGAGGCCGGCGGCATACAGGTTGCCGAGCTTCTGCTCCAGTTCATTGCCCTTGTGGTCCTTGGCGTCCTGCGCGGCCGTTTCGAGGATCTGCTTCTGCTGCTGCAGGCTGCGTTCGTGCAGGATGCCGAACGCGCCCCAGGTCGTCTGGTCGGCGGGGATGGGGTTGGCCTTGTTCCACTTCGCATTGACGTAGTCGGCGAAGTCGTTGCAGGGATTGTATTGATCGTCAAGATCGAACGCGATCGGCTGCTCGGGCGTGATCTCGGCAGTCGAAGCCGGTGCCGGTGCGGACGCGGCATGCGCCGGTGCGGCTGCCGTGGCCGAAACGGCGGGCGCGGACGAGTTCGGGTTCTGGCTGTTGTTGCTGCAACCGAAAATGGCCAGCGCCGCGCCGATGGCCAGCGCGACCGGGGTCAACTTGTGCTTCTGCATGGATGCGTCCTTTGGCGTTGCGGGGATGCGGCGCGCCATGTGCGCGCGCAAGAGCCGTCGATTGTGCCAGCGTCGCCTCGCGTCGGCGCGGTACCCTGCCGAAAGTCATGCCGCCGCCGTTGCAGCGAAACGGCGATGTCCGCGCATCGCGAAATCCAAAAGAAAAGGGCGGGCACACGCCCGCCCTCTATCCGCGGTGAGGTTACGGCTACCAGATCTTCACCAGTTTGTCGCCGGTGTGCGCCATCTTGTCGCCGGGCTTGCACTGGAAGGCCTGCGCGAACTGCGGCATGTTGCTGGCCGAGGCGAACGCGCGGATCTTGGCGGGCGAGTGCGGGTCGGTGTTCAGCAGCAGCTCGGCCCGCTTGTCGCGGGTCGTGCCTTCCCAAACCCGCGCCGAACTCAGGAAGAAGCGCTGGTCCTGGTTGATGCCGTCGATCTTTTCCTGGGCTTCCTTCGGATCGGCTTTCAGCGCGGCCTGCAGCGCGTCGTACGCGATGTTCAGTCCGCCGAGGTCGGCGATGTTCTCGCCCATCGTCAACCTGCCGTTGACGTGCAGGTCGGGCTTGCCCGGGATCGGCGCATAGCTGTCGTACTGCTTCGCCAGCGCGTCGGTGCGTGCGTCGAAGGCCTTCTTGTCCTGCGGCGTCCACCAGTTCACGCGGTTGCCGTGGCCGTCGAACTGGCTGCCGTTGTCATCAAAGCCGTGGCTGGATTCGTGACCGATCACGTAACCGATGCCGCCGTAATTCACCGCATCGTCGCCCTTGGCATAGAAAAACGGCGGCTGCAGGATCGCGGCCGGGAAGTTGATGGTGTTGGTGGTAGGGTCGTAGTAGGCGTTGACCGTTTGCGGAGTCATGAACCACTCCTTGCGGTCGGTGGGCTTGCCGATCTTGCCGATGTTGTAGTGGTAGTTGTATTTCGCGGCGGCCTGCAGGTTCGCGTAGAAATTGCCCGGCTGGATCGCCAGGCCCGACCAGTCGCGCCATTCACCCTTGTCGGGATAGCCGATCTTGGGCAGGAACAGCGCCCATTTGTCGAGCGCCTTCTTCTTGGTCGCTTCGCTCATCCAGTCGAGGTTTTCGATGCGCGTCTTCAGCGCGTCGCGGACATTGGTCACCAGTTGCTCCGCGCGCTGCTTGGCTTCCGGCGGGAAATACTTCGCGACATACAGCTCGCCCAGGCCCATGCCCATCGCCTCGTTGGTCATCGCGACCACGCGCTTCCAGCGTTCCTTCTGTTGCGGCTGGCCCGCGAGCGTCTTGTCGTAGAAATCGAAGTGGTTGTCCTGGAACGGCTGGCTCAATGCCGGGGACGCGTCGCTGATCAGGTGGAATTTCAGGTAGGCCTGCCATTGCGAAACCGGTGCGCTGGCGAGCAACTTGTCGAATTCGGCGACGAACTTCGGTTGCGACAACGAAAAGCCCTTGCCGATGTCCACGCCCTGCGCCTTGAAGAACTTGTCCCAACTGAAGTGTGGGCTCACCTTGTCGGCTTCGGCGACCGTGACGAAGTGGTAGCGATTGTCGAGGTTGCGCAGTTCCGTGGGCGCCAGCGACGCCTTCGCGAGGGCAGTTTCGAACGCCATCACCTCGTTGGCCTGCTTCTTCGCCTCGGCTTCCGGCGTGCCCGCCAGTTGCAGCGACTTGGCGATGTAGCCGAGGTAGGCGTCGCGGATGTCCTTGTACTTCGGATCGAGGTAGTAATCGCGGGTCGGCAGGCCCAGCCCGCCCTGGTTGACGTAACCGATCTGGTTGCTGGCGTCCTTGAAGTCGGCGCGCGCGTAGAAGTGGAAGACGTAGCCATTGCCCTCGTTGAAGCTCTCGTCGAGGAAATCCTGGATGTCGGCGGGCGTCTTCAACGCGTCGATCTTCGCCAGATCCGGCTTGATCGGCTCGTAGCCGAGCTTGTCCACCGTCGCGCTGTCCATGCCGGCCGCATACAGGCGGCCGAGCTTCTGGTCGAGTTCGGAGCCCTTGCCATCCTTCGCGTCCTGCGCCGCGGTTTCGAGGATTTGCCGCTGGTCCTGCAGACTCTGTTCGCGCAGCATCTGGAATCCGCCCCAGGTGGTTTCATCGGCGGGAATGGGATTGGCCGCATTCCACTTCGCGTTGACGTAGTTGGCGAAGTCGTTGCAGGGACTGTACTGATCGTCGAGGGTGAAGGCGATCGGCTGCGCGAAGGCGGTGGATGCCGAAGCCGGTGCCTTGCCCGCGCTCGCCGGTGCGGCCGCGCTCACCGCGGATGACGCCGACGCGGGAGGATTGTTGTTCTGCGCGGAATTGCTGCAGCCGGAGACGGCGATCGCCGTGCCGAGAGCCAGCGCGATCGCGGTGGGCAGGTGCTTGTGCATGGATCAGTCCTCTGTTTTGGATGGCGGAACGTGCAGTCCGCGAGTGTGCCATCGTCGCCGCGCGAATGGGCCGCGACCCTGTCGAAAGTCATGCCCGCTCCAATCAGTAGCGTCGCGCGCAGCGCGGCGATCACCTTCCCTCTCCCGCGTGCGGTAGAGGGGCGCAAAGCGCCGCTTCTTCTTTTGCCGCAGGCCGAGCGCGTAGCGCTGGGGTGAGGGAAAGTGCAACGTGATCTCCAATTTCCCTCAGACGCATGCATACTGCGGCGACTTTCGGTCCGGGAGGAGCCCATGGAGATCGTGTTTCACGGCGCGGCGGGCGAGGTCACCGGCTCGTGTCATCTCGTCGAAGCCGCGGGCAAGCGCGTGCTGCTTGATTGCGGGATGGTGCAAGGCGATCGGACGGCCGATGCGCGCAACGCGGCGGATTTTCCTTTCGATCCGGAATCCATCGACGTGCTGGTGTTGAGCCATGCCCACATCGACCACACCGGACGCGTGCCGCTGCTGGTGAAGCGCGGCTTCGCGGGGCCGATCTACACGCACCCGGCCACCATCGACCTCGCGTCGATCATGCTGGCCGATGCCGCGAACATCGCCGCGATGGACGCCGAGCAGCACAACCGGCACCTGCAGCCCGGCGAAACGCCCGCGGTGCCGCTGTACGCGCAGGACGACGTGGATGCCGCGGTGAAATCGATGCGCGCGGTCGAGTACGGCGCGTCCACGGAAATCCTTCCGGGCGTGCGCGTGATGCTGCGCGAAGCCGGCCACATCCTTGGTTCGGCTACCATGGAACTCGACGCGAATGAAGGCGGGACGACGCGCAAACTCGTTTTCACCGGCGACCTCGGGCCCAATGGCACGCCGATACTGTGCGATCCCGCGGCGGTGCCCGCGGCCGATCTGGTGGTGATGGAATCGACCTATGGCGATCGCCTGCACAAGTCGCGCGAGGACACCATCTCGGAACTCGCGTCCATCTTCGCCGCCGCGCACAGGGACGGCGGCAACGTGGTGATTCCCGCGTTCGCGGTGGGACGCACCCAGGAACTCCTGTACTTCTTCGCCGAACATTTCGACGCGTGGAGCTTGGGCGGGTTCAAACTGTTCCTCGACAGTCCGATGGCGATCCGCGTCACCGCGGCCTACGACCGCCACCAGAACCTGTTCGACGAGGCGGCGAAGCGGTTGTGGGCGACACGGCCGAGCCCGCTGCATCTGCCCAACCTGACGTTCGCTTTGGACAGCGCCGCTTCGCGCGCGATCAACGCGATCCACGATCATGCGGTGATCATCGCGGGTTCGGGCATGTGCAACGGCGGGCGCATCCGCCACCACCTGCGCCACAACCTCGCCAATTCCTCCGCGCACGTCGTGTTCGTGGGCTACCAGGCCGTGGGTACGCTGGGCCGGGCCATCGTGGATGGCGCGAAACACGTGCGGCTGTTCGGTGAAGACATCCCGGTGCGCGCGCAGGTGCACACGGTGGGCGGCTTGTCCGCGCATGCCGACCAGGCGGGTTTGTCCGCGTGGTACGGGCGGATCGCGGGGCATCCGCCGGTCTGCCTGGTGCACGGCGAAGATCCGGGGCGCTCGAAACTCGCCGACGAGTTGAAAACGAAGTGGCGCAGCAAGGTGACGCTGCCGATGCCGGGCACGCGCGTTACGGTGTAGGTTGGGCTGAGCCGGTGCCTCGCACAGGCGAAGCACAACAGCGCACCCGAGCGCCGATGTCGGGCTATCCTCCAAGAATCTCCAGGTCATTCTGGGGCATCGCCAGCTTTATCGGCGATGAACCCGGAATCTGCTGTTGCTTTGCGGTCATTAAGAGCAGATGACTCGCCGCATCCCGCGGCTCGCCCTTCGGGTCACCGGCTTCGCCGGTGCTCGCTCCGGCGTCCCTGCCTGCGCAGTCGGATCTCACCCACTTCGCGGGCTCGTCCGGAATGACGAATGCATTTCCGGGACAGCGCGCTACAAGGCCCCGGCCCAACGTGGCGCCGCGCCAGGTTGGGCTTCACACGATGAATCTGTGTTCAGCCCAATCTACGGTGTCGGGATGGCAAGTGGCACCCGCGCCAGTTCCGTGTAGGTCGCGGCCGGGTGCGCCAGCGTGCTTTGCATCAGGGCGATGCGATCGAAGCTGATCGACGGCGGCGGATTGGGCAGGATGCCGAACGCGCAGCCGGGCCGCAGCCGCGCCAGCGTGATGTGCGCGCGGAACGCGCGGGGCTCCGGCGCGTAATCGGCCTTGCGCGCGTGGGCTTCGCAGGCGTGCGCGAGATCCAGCAGCGCACCGCCGGGCTCGAGTTCCAGCACCACCAGCCGTGGCCGCGCCCGATTCGGCCAGATGCCGAAGCGGCGGGTCGCGATCGCGGGCAGCGCCGGCGCCAGCGTGGGCAGCATGTGCTTGAGGTAGTCGATCTGCGCGCTGCCCGATTCGCCGAGGAATCGCAAGGTCAGGTGCAGCGCGGCGGGCTCGATCCAGCGCACGCCGCGCGCGGCGCCGATGACCGTACGTTCCAGCGCCTCCCGGCAGCGGCGCAGGCTTTGCATGCTGGCGGCGTCGGGCAGCAATGCCAGGAAGCAGCGCGCGGCCGTTTCGCGATCGCGCGTTGCGGCCGGGCTCACGAGGCGACCCGGCTCGATTCGACTGCGCGTGGCGCCGCGCCTTCGACGTCCGGCAATTGTTCGGGCCCGACCGCGCCGCCCGAGACGATGAAGGCCATCGCCTGGTCCATGCTCCAGTCGGTCGCGATCAGCCGCTCGGTCGGCACCAGTTCGAGATAGCCTCCGGTGGGATTGGGCGTGGTGGGCACGTACACGGCCGCGACCTCGCGGCCCGCCGCATCGATGAACGTGCGTGTCACGAAGCCAACGGATTTCAATTGCGGCGAGGGAAAATCGATCAGCACCACGCGCTGCGTACCGCCGGGTTTGTTGCGCATCAGCGTCATCAGTTTCTTGACGCCGCCGTAGATCGTGTGGACCAGCGGCAGGCGCTCGAGCAGCCGATCCACACGCCCAAGGATGCGGCGCCCGATCACGCGCGTGGACAGCCAGCCGAGCAGGTACAGCGCCACCAGCGTCAGGATGAAGGCGAGGATTGATACCACCCAGTCGCGATGCAGCGCCTGCGCGGCGTTCGGCGCCCCCAGTCCGATCAGTTCGATGATGCCCGTCACCAGTGGCGCGCCGACGCCCGCGAGCAGGGTGAACACGAACTTGAACACCACCCAGGTGATCCATACCGGGATGAAGGCCAGCAGCCCCGTGATCAGGTAACGCTTGACGTGGAGTTCGGGTGTGCGCACGGGGATGATCCGGAAGTGCCGGCATTGTAGGCGATGGACGCCTGCGCTTGCTGCGACGTGTGACTTTTTTCGCGCGCCGGCGAATCATGTCCCGAATCCACGAGAAAAGTCATGCGCGGAAGGCCCGATCACGAACAGTTCGCAGCACTGCTGCGCGAACACCGGCGCATCGTGTTCAGGGTTGCCAACGTCTATGCGCGCAACCCGCACGACTGCGACGATCTCGCCCAGGAGATCGCGGCGCAACTGTGGCGCTCGTTCGGCAGCTTCGACGCGCGCCGCGCGAAGTTCACCACCTGGATGTATCGCGTCGCGTTGAATGTCGCCATCTCGTACACCCGCAGCGCAAGTCGATCGGGGGCGAATCAGGTCGAGCCGCTCGACGCCATGCACCTTGAAACAGTCGCGGCCGCTGGCAGCGTCCAGCACGAGGCGATGGAGCGCGACCAGCGCATTGCCGCGCTGCACGCCTTCGTCGCGCGGCTCGATGCGCTGAACCGTGCGCTGGTGTTGCTGTATCTGGAAGACCGCAGTTACGCGGAGATCGCCGATGTGCTCGGCATCAGCGAAACCAACGTGGCGACCAAACTCAACCGCATCAAACAGAAACTGCGCGCGGACATGACTGGCGCAGCGATCGGAGCGTGCCATGGACCTCGATGAAATGAAACAGGCGTGGACCGAGATGAGCCTGCGGCAGGACGGCCTCGAAGCGCTGCTGCGAGCCGATTTCCAGAGCCGCCGCCGCTACCGTGCGCGCGGGGCGTTGCGGCCGTTGTGGTGGGGGCAGCTCCTGCAATTGATGATCGGCGCCGTGCTTGCCATTTGCGGCGGCGCGCTTTGGGCAAGTCACTTGCACCGGCCGGACGTGCTGGTTTGCGGCGTGGTGGCGCACGCCTACGGGACGCTGTTGGTCATCTTTGCGGCGCGCAATCTCTACCTGATCCAGCGCATCGACTATGCAGCGCCGGTATTGGATATCCAGCGCCGAATCGCTGCGCTGCGCGCATTCCGGGTGCGCGTGGAGACACCGGTCAATGCCGTGGTGGGTTGCTTCATCTGGATTCCCGTGTTGTGGGTGAACTTGGCGGCCTACGGGATCGAGTTGTGGTCCCCGGCCTTCGCCCGCTGGGCGATTGCCAGCGGACTGACCGGTCTTGCTGTGCTCGTGGTCGTCGTGTGGGTGATGCGGCGGATGGGCTACGGACGCAAGATCGAGGACCAAAGCGCCGGGCGCAGCGTGCTGCGCGCCGAAGCCGTGCTCGACGAAATCGCCCGCTTCGAGCGCGAATGAAAAAACCGGCGCGATTCGCATCGCGCCGGTCCGGTGTGCCGCGGGTTCGCCGCAGCGGTTACTTGTTCTTGTTGTTGCCGTTGTTCTGGTTGTCGGTCGAGTTGATGAAGGCCGCGACATTGTCGTGCAGTTTCTGCAGCGACGGTATGTGGGCGTACACCATATGGCCCGACGGATAGAACGCGTAGGTGATGTTCTTGCGCAGGCTGTCCGGGATCGGCATGTGCTCGAGTTCGTAGACCGCCGCGTAGAACGGCGTCGCGAGGTCGTAGAAGCCGCCGTTCATCATCACCTTGAGGTCCGGGTTGTACTTCATCGCGGCGGCGAGGTCGCGGATCACGTTGACGTTCGGCCAGGCGAAGTGCATGCCCGGCTGCTTGTGCTTGAAGTCCCAGTTGAAGTCCTCGGCGCCGTACACCGACGGGCGGTACTTCATGCCTTCGCCGAACTTCAGGTCGTTGCGCACGTAATCGTTGAAGGCCGACACGTAGGCCGAACTGATCGCCGCGGATTGCGGGTCGTAGTCGGATTCCTTGCCGAGCGGATCCATGCTCGGGCCGGAGAAGCGGGTGTCGAGGCGGCCGGTGGTGATGTCCGCGCCGTTCTGCAGTTCGTGTTCGAACATGCCGCCGGTGACGCGCAGGTCGGCCTTCAACAGGTAGGCGACCGGCAACCCGGTGAAGTCGTGCAGCTTGCCGGCGATCTCCTGGCGCTTGGCCTGGCTGAGCGTGGAGCCGGCGAACAGCGCTTCGCGGTATTCGCCCTTGGCGAAGTCGATCGAATCCTTCAGCAGTTGGCCGAGCTTGTCGCCGTCGTACTTGGGCAGCTTGTGGTGGTACCACGCGGTGGCGGCGTAGGTCGGCAGCGCCAGCACGTAGGGGAGGTCGTTGCCGGGGTCCATGTCCGCGCCGTCGACGCTGGTGCCGAAGTCCAGGATCTGCGACAACAGGATCACGCCGTTCAGGTCGATGTTGTCCTGGGTTTCGAGGATGTAGGACAACACCGCCGAGCGGGTGGTGCCGTAGCTTTCGCCGAACAGGTATTTCGGCGAGTTCCAGCGGTTGTAGGTGGACAGGAACTTGGTGATGAAACGCGAGAACGCCTGCGCGTCGCCGTCGATGCCCCAGATTTGCTTGGCCAATTCCTTGCGGTCCTTGGCGCGTTCGGCATCGTCCTTGCCCTGCGGCAGCAGGCGGCCGAAGCCGGTGCCCGGCATGTCGATGAACACCAAGTCGCTGGCATCCAGCAGG
>JBQCCP010000017.1:0-14234 GCA_051962095.1 Rhodanobacteraceae bacterium | reverse complement strand
GGAATTGAAGAACACCATCAACGTGATGGTGGACCAGCTCAACTCATTCGCCTCTGAAGTCACACGCGTGGCCCGCGAGGTGGGAACGGAAGGCAGACTGGGAGGCCAGGCGCAAGTGCCGGGCGTGGGCGGTGGTTACTTGGGCTTTGTTGCGCACGTGCCCGGTCTGGTTGGGCGCCATCTTGTTGAGGTTGTCGGTCTGGTCCTTCCTGGTGCCGGCCACGCCGGGCACCACCGCCTGGCCGCCGAGCTTGCCGTCGGTGCCGACCTCGCGCGCGACGCGCGTCACCTCGGCGGCGAACGAGCGCAACTGGTCCACCATCGTGTTGATGGCTTCCTTCAGTTGCAGGATCTCGCCGCGCACATCCACCGTGATCTTGCGCGACAGGTCGCCGTTCGCCACCGCGATCGTGACCTCGGAAATGTTGCGCACCTGCGCGGTGAGGTTCGAGGCCATCTGGTTGACCGACTCGGTCAGCTCGCGCCACACGCCGCTGACGCCGCGCACCTTGGCCTGGCCGCCGAGCTTGCCGTCGGTGCCGACCTCGCGCGCCACGCGCGTGACCTCGGAGCTGAACACGCTGAGCTGCTCGATCATCGTGTTGACGATCGTCGCCGTGCGCAGGAACGCGCCTTCCAGCGGCCGGCCCTCGAACTCCAGCGCCATGGTGCGGGAAAGGTCGCCCTTGGCCACCGCGGAGATGGCCCGCGTAACCTCGGTGGTCGGCCACAGCAGGTCGTCGATCAGCCCGTTGACCGAGCGCTCCATGCCTTCCCAAGCACCGCCGCGTCCGATCAGCGAGATGCGCTGGCGGGTCTTGCCCTGCTTGCCGACGCCGTGGCCGATGCGCTCCAGCTCGCGCGCCATGCGCTGGTTGGCTTCGACGATGTCGTTGAAGCTGTCGGCGAGCTTGCCTTCCAGCCCGTCCCAGTCGCGGCTGACCCGCACGCTGAAATCGCCGCTCTGCACCGCCTGCATCGCCCCCAGCAGCGCGTGCAGCGGCGGTTCGACGGCGACCGACGGCGTGGTCGATTCGGGGCGATGCCGACTCTTGACCCTGGCGTTCATGGCGCTCTCCGAAGGGAGACGTCCGCGGAAGCAGCGCGGAAAGCCACTGGATCAGACCCCCTGCCGGCCGCACGGATCGAACCGGCGTGCAAACCTGGACGGACCCTGTCCACAATCGCGCCTGCTGCGCAGCGGAGCATAAAAGGTTGCATGATGCTCCAATTTTCAGGAATTTGCAGCGCCGGGACTTGGCGGCGCGGTTCTTCACGAAATACAAACGCGCGACGGTAACGACGGTAGGTTGGGTTGATCGCTTTCGCGAAGCCCAACGGATTGGCTTTTGAGCTTGTCGCGGCTCGCCCGGATGAAGCGTGGCCCCACCAACCCGCAGGTCACGAGGACCGGAGCACCGTGGCGCATCTTTGCAAGGAAGGCGGGTTGGCACCCGCCCTACGCTCGACTTCGCAACATCATGCCCATCATCGCTACGCGCTCGACCTGCGGCCGCCTCCATTTGAAGGGGAGGGCTTGAAGCGCGGTCAGCGCTTGTGGAACGCGAGCTTGCCGCCCTCGGCATCGACGGCGATGGTGTCGCCGCCCACGAATTCACCCGCAAGGATCTTCTGCGCCAGCGGATTTTCGAGCTGGGACTGGATAGCGCGCTTCAAGGGACGCGCGCCGTACACCGGATCGAAGCCCACGTTGCCGAGCAGCATCAGGGCGCCGTCGGAAATCTCGAGGTCGATCTGGCGTTCCTGCAAACGCTTGGCCAAATACTGCGTCTGCAGCCGCGCGATCTCGCGGATCTGCGACTTGTCGAGCGGATGGAACACCACGATCTCGTCGAGGCGGTTGATGAACTCGGGCCGGAAGTGGGCTTGCACCACGCCCATTACCGCAGCCTTCATCTGCGTGTAGGCCTCGGGTGAATCCTCGTCGATGCCCGACGACGCGATCTCCTGGATCTGCTGGGAACCGAGGTTGGACGTCATCACGATCACGGTGTTGCGGAAATCCACCGTCCGGCCCTGGCCATCGGTCAAACGCCCGTCGTCCAGGACCTGCAGCAGGATGTTGAATACGTCGGGGTGCGCCTTCTCGACCTCGTCCAGCAGGATCACCGAATACGGACGCCGGCGCACGGCCTCGGTGAGGTAGCCGCCTTCCTCGTAACCGACATAACCCGGAGGCGCGCCGATCAGCCGCGCGACCGAGTGCTTCTCCATGAACTCCGACATATCGATCCGCACCATCGCCTCGGTGGTGTCGAACAGGAAACCCGCGAGTGCCTTGCAGAGCTCGGTCTTGCCGACGCCGGTCGGGCCGAGGAACAGGAACGAACCGTAGGGTCGGTTCGGATCGGAAAGGCCCGCACGTGCGCGACGGATCGCGTCGGAAACCGCGCGCACCGCCTCGTCCTGCCCGACCACGTTCTTGTGCAGCGCGTCTTCCATGTGCAGCAGCTTTTCGCGCTCGCCTTCCAGCATCTTCGAGACCGGAATGCCGGTCCAGCGCGAGACGACCTCCGCGATCTCCTCGGCGGTGACCTTGTCCTTGACCAGCTTGAACTCGCGCTGGTCGGTGTTCTGGGCCGCAGCGAGCTGCTTTTCCAGCGCCGGCAACTGGCCGTACTGGATTTCGCTCATGCGCGCGTAGTCCTGGCGGCGCTGCGCGGCCTCCAGTTCGTGGTGCGCCTTTTCGATTTCTTCCTTGATCTTGGCGTCACCCTGCAGCGTAGCCTTCTCCGACTTCCACACCTCGTTCAAATCGGAGAATTCGCGTTCGATCCTGCCGATGTCTGTCTCGAGGTCGGCAAGGCGCTTTTTCGATTCCGGATCCTTTTCCTTCTTCAGCATCTCGCGCTGGATCTTCAACTGGATCAGTCGGCGTTCGATGCGATCCAGCTCTTCCGGCTTCGAATCGATTTCCATCCGGATGCGCGAAGCCGCTTCGTCCATCAGGTCGATGGCCTTGTCGGGCAACTGGCGGTCGGTGATATAGCGATTGGAGAGCGTCGCTGCCGCGACGATCGCGGGATCGGTGATCTCGACGCCGTGGTGTACGGCGTAGCGATCCTTCAAACCACGCAGGATCGCGATGGTGTCTTCCACGTTCGGCTCGCCCACGAACACCTTCTGGAAGCGGCGCTCCAGCGCCGCGTCCTTCTCGATGTATTTTCGGTATTCGTCCAGCGTGGTCGCGCCGATGCAGTGCAATTCGCCGCGCGCCAGCGCGGGCTTGAGCATGTTGCCGGCGTCCATCGCGCCCTCGGCCTTGCCGGCGCCGACCATGGTGTGCAGCTCGTCGATGAACAGGATGATCTGGCCTTCCTGCTTGGCGAGGTCGTTCAATACGCCTTTCAGGCGCTCCTCGAACTCCCCGCGGAATTTCGCGCCAGCGATCAGCGCGCCCATGTCGAGCGCGAGCAGCCGCTTGTTCTTGAGGCCTTCCGGCACTTCGTCCTTGACGATGCGCTGCGCCAGCCCCTCGACGATCGCGGTCTTGCCGACCCCGGGCTCGCCGATCAGCACCGGGTTGTTCTTGGTGCGGCGGCTCAGGACCTGCACCACGCGGCGGATTTCCTCGTCGCGCCCGATCACGGGATCGAGCTTGCCGGTCTCGGCGCGCGCGGTCATGTCGATCGTGAATTTCTCCAGCGCCTGGCGCTGGTCCTCGGCGCCTTCGCTTTGAACTTTCTCGCCGCCGCGCAACTTTTCGATCGCGGCCTCGAGGTTCTGCTTGCTCGCGCCGGCCGTTTTCAGCGCGCGGCCGACGTCGCCCTTGTCTTCGAGACAGGCCAGCACGAACAGTTCGGACGCGATGAACTGGTCGCCGCGCTGCTGCGCCAGCTTGTCGGTGAGGTTGAGCAGCCGGTTCAATTCGTTCGAGACGTTGATGTTGCCTTCCTGGCCCTTGACGCTCGGCAAGCGGCCGAGGATTTCGCCCACGCGCTGGCGGAGCAACGGCACGTTCACGCCGGCCTGCGCCAGCATCGGCGCGGTCGAGCCGCCCTGCTGATCGAGCAGCGCCGCCAGCAGGTGCACGGGTTCGAGCATGTTGTGGTCGCGCCCGACCGCGATCGACTGCGCGTCGGCCAGCGCCTGCTGGAAGCGGGAGGTGAGTTTGTCGGTGCGCATCGGTGGCGGCCTCTGCAGAGGGAATCCGAAGCCGAAACATGCGGCCGCGGGGCGCGGCCTTCAAGTTTTTTCCGGCCAAGGCCGCCCCGCGCCAATTTCCGTCCGGCGCCCCGGAAATCCGGTGCTTTCGCGGAGCCGAAGCACGTCGCTAGAATCCGCGCGGGGTTGGGTTCGGTCGGGTCGCAGCATCGTGAACGTGATCGGGTTGGAAACGCGTCCGTCTGGGCTCGGGCGCATGGCGTGGCGGGCGTGGAACGCGCTGCAGCTCGTCTTCACCATCGGATGGACGGCAGGCTGCATTGGCCTGGCGCAGGCGGTGCTGGCGCTGACCGGCGGTGACCGGCGCATTCCGCTACGAATGGCCGCGCGGCTGTGGGCGCCGGGACTGCTGGCTGGCGCGGGCGCGAAGCTGCGGGTGGAAGGGCTGGAACGCGTGGACTTCTCGAAGCCGCACGTGTTCGCCGCCAACCATCAATCCATCATCGACGTGTGCGCGCTGTTTTGCGCACTGCCGGTGCCGATCCGTTTCGTGATCAAGCAGGAACTGGCAAAGGTGCCGTTCATCGGGTGGTACGCGCGCGCGATGGGCATGGTGTTCATCCAGCGCGGTCAAGCGCGCGAAGCCGCGGAACGCCTGCACGGCGTCGTCGCGCTGGTACGCGGCGGCGCGAGCCTGTGCGCGTTCCCGGAAGGCACCCGCAGCCGCGACGGATCGATCCGCCCGTTCAAGGGCGGCGCGTTCCAGGTCGCATTGCAGGCGGGCGTGCCGGTGGTGCCGATCGCGATCGAGGGCTCCGGCGCGGTGCTGCCCGCTTCGGGCTTCCGGGTACGGCCGGGCACGATCACCGTGCGGCTCGGCGAGCCGATCCCGACCGCGGGCCTGCATGCCGGAGACCGCCACGCGCTGGCGCAGCGCACGCACGAAGCGGCCGCCGCGATGCACGCGTCGATGCGCCATTCGTTGCGGATGTGAATGGGGCGTTCACGCCCGGTCCGCCACAATACGCGGACGTTTCGCCGACGCTGAGCCGAGGTGTCCACGACGCATGCATCCATGACCGGCGCGGACATTGCCGGAAAACTGCCCGCGCCGCCCGAAACCGGCGCCGACACCAGTTGGACGCTGTTCCTGGATTTGGACGGCACCCTGCTGGACATCGCGTGCCGTCCCGACGACGTGCACGTCGATGCGCGGCTGCACGATGACCTCGCACGCCTCCGCGCGCGGCTGGATGGCGCCGTTGCGCTGCTGAGCGGGCGCGCGCTGGCGCAGATCGACCAACTGTTCGACTGGGATCGACACGTCGCCGCCGGACTGCACGGTGCGCAACTCCGGACCCCCGACGGCACCGTCCACACCACCGGCGACGCCGCCACGTTCGCGCAGGCGCGTGCGCGCGCCGCCGAACTGGTCGCTGGGACCCGCGGCGTGCTGCTGGAAGACAAGCGGCTCGCGTTGGCGCTGCACTACCGTCGCGCGCCGGAAGCACGCGCGTGCGCCGAGCGCATCGCGCAGACGCTGCTACAGGATGTCGGCGGCAGCCACGTGCTGCAGCACGGCGACCACGTGATCGAACTGAAGCCGGCCGGCATCGACAAGGGCCGCGCGCTCGCGGCGCTGATGCAGGATCCGCCGTTTCGCGGCCGCACCCCATGGATGCTGGGCGATGACCTGACCGACGAACACGCGTTCCGGCACGTCAATGCCAGCGGCGGCGTCAGCGTGATCGTCGGCGCCCGCCGCCCCACCGGGGCGTGCTACGCGCTGGACGGCCCGGCCGCAGTGCGCGCTTGGCTGCACGCGCTGGCCGAAGCCGCACGTTGAAGCAAGCCGTACGGACGAAGGAGGCAACCTTGGCTGCAAGAAAATCCAAAGCGAAACCGCCCAAAAGCCGAACTTCCAGGGTGACCTCCACGCGGCCACCGCGCGGACCGGCCAGCCGCACCCCCAAGCGCCGGCCCACCGATCCCGCCAAGCGCGCCAGCCTCGACCTCGGCATCATCGGCAACGGCACCATCAACGCGCTGATCGACGCGCGCGGCCGCATCGTGTGGCACTGCGTGCCCGCGTTCGACGGCGATCCTGTGTTCTGCTCGCTGCTGTCGCCGCGCTTCTCCGATGCCGGCTTCTTCGACATCGTGCTGGAAAACGAGGCGTCGAGTCACCAGCGCTACCACGACAACAGCGCGGTGCTGGTGACCACGTTGACGGCCAGGGACGGCGCGCAGGTCGAGATCACCGATTTCGCGCCACGCTACAAGCAGCACGGGCGCACCTTCCACCCGATGCAGATCCTGCGGCGTGTGCGGCCGTTGTCCGGCGCGCCGCGCATCGCGGTGCTGCTCAAACCGCTGACCGGCTACGGCGCGCGCAAGCCGGAGATGACTTTCGGCTCCAACCACGTGCGCTACCTGCTCGACCCGCTGGTGCTGCGCGCCACCACCGACACGCAACTGCCTATGCTGCGCGACGGCCTGCCCTTCCTGCTCGACCACGATGTGCACATCGTGCTGGGCACCGACGAAACCCTGCACGAATCGGCCGCGCGCTTCTACAACGAGGCGCTGGATTCGACGCTGGACTACTGGCACGAATGGTCGCGCTACCTCTCGATTCCGGCCGAGTGGCAGGAGGCGGTGATCCGTGCCGCGATCACGCTGAAGCTCTGCCAGTACGAGGGCACCGGCGCGATCATCGCGGCGATGACGACCTCGATCCCGGAAGCGCCCGACACCGTGCGCACCTGGGACTACCGCTACTGCTGGCCGCGCGACGCCGCGCTGTCGGTGCGCGCGCTGAATCGCCTCAGCGCCACGCGAACGATGGAAGAGTACGTCCGCTACATCTTCAATCTCGCCGTCAAGGAAAACGGCAACATGACGCCCGTGTACGGCATCCATTTCCAGGACGAACTGCCCGAGCGCGAGGAAGCTACGCTGGCCGGCTATCGCGGCATGGGCCCGGTGCGGGTCGGCAACGAGGCGTGGAAGCAGCAGCAGAACGACATCTACGGCAGCGTGGTGCTGGCCGCCACCCAGATGTTCTGCGACCAGCGGCTGGTGCGGATCGCGGGCGAAGTCGAATATCGCCGCCTCGAACGCTGCGGCGAAGCGGCGTGGCGCCTGCACGACAAGCCCGACGCGGGCTTGTGGGAACTGCGCGGGCGCACTTCGGTGCACACCTATTCGGCGGTGATGTGCTGGGTGGCCTGCGATCGCCTCGCCAACATCGCGGCGTGGCTGAAGCTCGACGACCGGGTCAGGTTCTGGCGCAAGCGCGCCGACAGCATCAAGCGCAAGATCCTGCGCCACGCGGTGCACAAGGACGGGCACTTCGTGGAATCGTTCGGCAGCGACCAGCTCGACGCGAGCCTGCTGCTGCTGGAAGGTCTGCGTTTCGTGAGCGCGGACGATCCGCGTTTCGTCAAGACCGTGGACGCGGTGGGCAAGACCCTGATGCGCGATGGCTTCCTGCTGCGCTACGCGCAGCCCGACGACTTCGGTGCGCCCAAGACCAGTTTTCTGGTCTGCAATTTCTGGTACGTGGAAGCGCTGATCGCAATCGGCCGCAGGGACGAAGCCCGCAAGCTGTTCGAGAAACTGCTGGCGATCCGCAATCCCCTCGGTTTGCTGTCGGAAGACTACGACCCCGAAACCGGCGAGTTGTGGGGCAATTTCCCGCAGACGTATTCGATGGTCGGGCTGATCAACGCCGCGCGCGGGCTCTCCACCAAGTGGAGCGACGTGGTATGAGCCGGCTGGTCGTCGTGTCCAACCGCGTGGCGCAGCCGCGGGAGACGCGCGCCGGCGGGCTGGCCGCGGCGATGCGCGCGGCGCTGAAGGAACGCGGCGGCCTGTGGTTCGGCTGGAGCGGCAGGCGCGTCGCCCCGGAGGAGCGCGCGCTGCACCGCGAATCGGCGGGCAACATCGATTACGCGCTGCTGGACCTGACCCGCGAGGAATACGAAACCTACTACCTCGGTTTTGCCAACCGCACCCTGTGGCCGCTGCTGCACTTCCAGCCCACGATGATGCAGTACAGCCGCACGCAATACGCGGGCTACCGCGAGGTCAACCGGCTGTTCGCGGAACAACTCGCGCCACTGCTGCGCGAGGACGATCGCATCTGGATCCACGACTACCACCTGATCCCGCTGGCCGCGGAGTTGCGTGCGCTCGGCGTTGGCACGCGGATCGGGTTCTTCCTGCACATCCCGCTGCCGCCGCCGGAACTCTTGATCAACCTGCCCTGCCACGCCGACCTGATCGCCACGTTGAGCGCGTACGACCTCGTGGGCGTGCAAAACCGCGATGACGCGCGCGCGCTGTTCGACTACTTCACCCGCATGCTGGGTGCGACGCGCTCGGGCGATGCCATCGAAGCCGACGGCCGGCGCGTGCACATCGCGCCGTTTCCGATCAGCATCGACACCGCCGACGTTGCGCGCCAGTCGCGCTACGCCGCCAACAACTCGACGGTGCGCAAGCTGCGCGCCAGCCTGAGCGGGCGCCAGCTCGCGATCGGCGTGGACCGGCTGGACTATTCCAAGGGCCTGCCGCGACGCTTCGACGCGTTCGGACGGTTCCTGTCCGAACACCACGAATGGCGTTCGCGGGTGTCGTTCCTGCAGATCGCGCCGCCGTCGCGCGAGGAAGTACCGGAGTACCGCGAACTGCGTTCCAAGCTGGAACGCTCGGCCGGCGCCACCAATGGTCGCTACGCCGATCCCGACTGGGTGCCGATCCGCTACGTCAACCGCAGCTTCACGCAATCGACGCTCGCCGGTTTCTACCGGATCGCCCAGCTCGCGCTGGTCACGCCGCTGCGCGACGGCATGAACCTGGTGGCCAAGGAATTCGTGGCCGCGCAGCCTTCCGACGATCCGGGCGTGCTGGTGCTGTCGCGGTTCGCCGGCGCTGCGGGCGAACTGCCGCAGGCGATCCTGGTGAATCCGTACGACCCTGAAGGCCTGGTCGAAGGCATCGAGCAAGGCCTCACGATGCCGCTCGCCGACCGCCGCGAGCGCTGGGCCACGATGTTCGAACATGTTTCGAAACACGACATCAGTGCCTGGCGGCGCAGCTTCCTGGACGCGCTGGGAAGCTGACGTTCAAGCCCTCTCCCCCGAGCGGCCGTTGCGCTCGGGGGAGAGGGTTGGGTCAGGGGCGAACACAGCAACTCTCGACGGTCTGGAGTTTGCGTCGTGTTTGCCCCCTCACCCTGCCCTTTCCCCCAACGATGAAACTGTTGGGGGAGAGGAGATCGAAACAGGCTCTATCGGGTGTTGCTGGCGGTGCTCTGGTGCCACCTTCGGCGCAGCCCCGAGCATCGGCGCCAACGCCGGCCATACATTCCCCAGCACCCGCGGCTGTGCGGCGGCCGTGGGATGCAGGCCGTCCGGCTGCATCAGCTTCGGATCTAGCGCAATGCCATCGAGCAGGAACGACACCAGCGGCACATGGTTGTCGCGGGCAAGGTCGGCGTAGATCGCGCGCAGGCCGGCGCGGTACTGCGGGCCGTAGTTCAGCGGCAGCTCGATCCCCAGCAGCAGCACGCGCGAGCCGCTGGCCTGCGCGTCGTGGATCATCCGCGACAGATTCGCGCGGATTTCCGCCAGTGGCAGCCCGCGCAGGCCATCATTGCCGCCGAGTTCCAGGATCACGATGCCGGGCCGGTGTTGCTTCAGCAGCGCCGGCAGCCGCGCCAGCCCGGCCGCCGTCGTCTCGCCGCTGATGCTGGCATTGACGAGCGTGCGCGGCGGACGCATATCGGCAAGACGTTTTTGCAGCAACACCGGCCACGACGCAGCGACCTCGATGTTGTGGGCGGCGGACAGCGAGTCACCCAAAAGCAGGATCGCGCGCGCCGGCGCGGCCTGCACTGACAGCGCCACCCACAACACAAGGCACAACACGATGGACGACAGTCGGGAAACCATGGCGCTCATTTCCGCAAGGGGCCTCGGCAAGCACGTCGAAGGACCGACCGGCCGGCTCGACATTCTTGACGATGTCAGCCTCGATGTGAATGCCGGGGAAACCGTGGCGATCACCGGCGCGTCGGGCTCGGGCAAGACCACCTTGCTGGGGCTGCTGGCTGGATTGGACCTGCCGAGCCGCGGCAGCGTTCGCCTGGACGGGCACGCGCTGGAAACCATGGACGAGGAAGCGCGCGCGCGGCTGCGCCTGAAGCTGGTCGGGTTCGTGTTCCAGTCGTTTCATCTGCTGCCCGCGCTGACTGCCGAGGAAAACGTGATGCTGCCGCTGGAGCTGGACGCAACGCCCGATGCGGCGGCGCGCGCGCGCAAGGCGCTTGCCGCCGTGGGCCTGGAACCCCGCCGCGCGCATTACCCGCGGCAGTTGTCCGGCGGCGAACAGCAGCGTGTCGCGATCGCGCGCGCGTTCGTGCACGAGCCCCGCATCCTGTTCGCCGACGAACCGACCGGCAACCTCGACCACGCCAGCCGCGACGCGATCGCCGACCTGCTGTTCGCATCGAACCGCGAACACCACACGACGCTGATCGTGGTGACGCACGACCCTGCGCTGGCCGCGCGCTGCGCGCGCATCCACGACCTCGTGGATGGCCGCGTCAGGGTGCACGCGGCATGACATTCCGGATAAACGGCCGAATGTCCGGTCCGCGCCACGCGCTGCGGAGCCTCCGGCGCGAATGGCGGCTGCCGGAATTGCGCACGCTGATCGGCGCGCTGCTGCTGTCGGTGGTGGTGCTTGGCGCGGTGGCGACGCTCGCCGCGCGCGTGCAGCGCGCGGTGCTGATGAGCGCGGCGGAACTGATCGGGGGCGATCTCGGGATCAATGCGGCCACGCCGCTGCCCGCGGATTTCACCCGACGTGCGCAGTCACTCGACCTTCGCACCAGCGCGCTCGCCGAGTTCCCCAGTGTCGCATTCGCGAACGACCGCAGCCAGTTGCTGCAGGTAGTCGCGGCCGATGCGGCGTGGCCGCTGCGCGGCAAGCTCGTCGTCGCCGGCCGCGACGGCATCGGGCGATCGGTGCACGCGCCGCCGGCGGGCCAGGTGTACTTCGATCATCGCGCGCTGGTGGCTCTCGGGCTTCGCCTGGGCCAGCACGTGCAGGTGGGCGGCATCGACCTCGTGGTCACCGGGCAAATCGAACAGCAACCCGGCGGCGGGGACCTGGTGGCGCTGGCACCGCGCGCGGTGATGGCGTTGGCCGATGCGAAAAGCGCGGGCTTGCTCGGCACCGGCAGCCGCGCGCGGCATCGCCTGCTGGTTGCCGGCGCGGTCGCGCCGGTGGAGGCGTATCGCGCGTGGGCCAAGGCGCACCTGCCCGGCGACGCGCAAATGGTGACGCCGGAAGAAGTGCAGCAACGCCTCGCCGTGGCGTTCGAGCGCGCAGGCACCTTCCTGCGTCTCGCCGCCCTGCTCGCGGCGTTGCTGGCCGGCATCGCGGTGGCGCTGTCGGCGCAGCGCTACGCGCGCCGCAAGACCGACGAGGTCGCGCTGCTGCGGGCGCTCGGCGCATCATCGCGTTTCGCGTTCGGCAGTCTCGCGTGGACGCTCGCACTGCCGGCCGTCCTGGCGGCGCTGGCGGGCGCGGGCATCGCGCTGGCGCTCGCCGCGATCGCGTTCGCCTACGCGCATGGTGTGCTGCCACCTTCCGCGCAACAGGCGCCGTTGCCGCTGGGTCCGGCATTCGCCGCAGCCGGAATCGGGCTGGCGGTACTCGCCGGATTCGCGCTGCCGTCCCTGGCGAAATTGAAATCCGTTCCACCGGTCGCGGTGTTCCGCCGCAGCACGATTCGCGTGCAGCGGCGCTACGACCTGCTGTACCTGTTGCCCGCGCTGGTCGCGGTGGGGTTGATCGCGCTGCAAACGGGAAGCTGGAAGCTGGCTGGCGTGCTCGCAGCCTCGCTTGCAGGTGCGGCGATGTTGACGTCACTGCTGACGCTGGCGCTGTTGTGGCTGGTGCGCCGTTACATCGCCCGGCTGCATCCGGCGCTGCGGCTGGGGGCAAGCGCGCTGGTGCGACGGCGGGCCTTGAGCCTCGTGCAATCCTGCGCGATCACGCTGGGGCTGACCGCCTTGCTGCTGCTGGCAGTGGTGGCGCCGGCGCTACTCGACAACTGGCGCCGCGAACTGCCGCCCGACACGCCCAATTGGTTCGTGGTGAACCTGCAGGATGCGCAGCGCGCACCGGTGCACGACGCGCTTTCGAAACTCGGCGCGACGCGCTACAACCAAATGCCCGTCGCAGTCGGCAAGCTGGTGGCGATCAATGGCGTGGATGTCGATCGCATCCGGTTCCGCGATCGCGACAGCCGCCAGGAAGCCGACCAGCAGGTGCGCCTTTCGTGGAGCGCCGCGCTGCCGCCGGCCAACCGCATCATCGCCGGGCACTGGTTCGCACCGAACGCGCGCGACGCGGCAGCGTCGCTGGACATCGCATGGGTGCGGCGGTTCGACCTGCACCTCGGCGATCGGCTTGCGTTCCTGGTCGGCGACACGCGTATCGACGCCACGCTGACCAGCATTCGCGAAGTGGACTGGAGCCGCTTCAACGTCAACTTCTTCGTGATGCTCGACCCGGCGCACGGATCGACGCTGCCGCACACCTGGATCGCGAGCTTCCATCTTCCACCGGGCCATGCGCGCGGGCTCGCGGCGTTCTCGCGCGACTTCCCCAACCTTTCATTGATCGATGTGGATGCGTTGCTCGACCGCGCGCGCCAGATCGTGGCGCAGGTGACCGCCGCCGCGCGGTGGGTGCTGGCCTTCAGCCTGCTGGCCGGCGCGCTGGTGCTGGCCGCGGCGCTGACCATGAGCGCCGCGGAACGCCGCCACGAAGCCGCACTGCTGCGCACGCTGGGCGCGCGCCGCGGGCAGTTGCGGATGGCCGCGCTGTGCGAGTTCGGACTGCTGGGCGCGATCTCCGGCTTCGCCGCGATGTTCACGGCGGCGCTGGGCGGACTGTGGCTCGCGCAGTCGGTGTTCCGCATCCGCGCGTTCACGCCACCGTGGCCGCCGCTGGTCGCCGCCGCGATCGTTGCGATAGTGATCGTCGCGGCGCTGGGGCTTGCCGGCATGCGCAGCGTGTCGCGCACGCCGCCGCTGTCATTGCTGCGGCGGTGACGCGTTCAAGAGAATGCATGTCCGTAACCCGGATGTAGCGCAGCGCAATCCGGGAGAGGTCGGTCACGGTACTCCCCCGGATTTCCCCGCTGCGCGGCTCCATCCGGGCTACGCGGCGGGATCGTTCAAGCGGGACGTTCCTGTGTCGCGGCCCTAAGGCTGCCGCATCCAGATCAGGCTCACCATTCGCCCGCTGCGCGCGCCATCGCGGCGATACGAATGCAGGCGCGGATCGGTGAAGGTGTCGAGGCCGCCGCCGAAAACGCGGGTGACGCCGGCGCGCTGCAGGCGCTGGCGGGCAAGTGCGTACAAGTCGCACAACCAATGGCCCGGTCGCGTGGCGGTGAATGCGGACGCAGCAGCGGGATCATGGGCAAGAAACGCCTCGCGCACTTCCTTGCCGATCTCGTAGGACGGCGCGGCGATCGCGGGGCCGAGCCACGCCAGAATTTTTTCGCGCGGTGCGTGCATCGCCGCCAGCGTGCTTTCCAGCACGCCCGCCGACAGTCCGCGCCAGCCCGCGTGCGCGGCGCCGGATTCGGTGCCGCCGTCGTTGCAGAACAGCACCGGCAGGCAATCGGCGGTCTGGATCGCAAGCACGGTGCCGGGCGTGCGGGTGACGGCGGCGTCGGCTTCCGGTTCATCGGGATATTCCTCCGCAATATTTCCCCCATCCGCCCCGCGGGCACCTTTCCCCGCAAGCGGGGGAAGGAAATTGGAAAGCCGTGCTGAGCGCGGACTTCCCTCTTCCGCAAGCGGGAGAGGGGGAAAATGCGCAACGGCAGTCCCGTGTACTTGGTGCAACCAGTGCGGTTCCGAGCGCAGGGACAGCGCCTCGCGAAGGAGTTCGCGATTCTCGGCGACCGCCGTGGGATCGTCGCCGCAACGCGTGCCGACGTTGAATCCGAACGGCGTATCCGGCGTGCAGGGCAGCGCGTCGCGTAATGTAGTGATTGCATGCACCTTTGGCGG
>JBQCCP010000016.1:0-18109 GCA_051962095.1 Rhodanobacteraceae bacterium | reverse complement strand
CGGTCGCCTGCAGCGCGATCGCCAGGGCTTCGGCGGCCGGCGCGCTGCCCGGCGCGCGCGCCGCGGTGCCGCGGTAGCGGGACACCGCGTCCTCGGCACGGCCCAGCCCGACCAGCGCGGTCACGTGCTGGACGGCCAATTCCGAAGGCGCGCTTTCCGCCGTGCAGAACGGCGCGACCACCGCGAGCGCCTGCGCAAACTGGCGGCGGTCGTTGTAGAGGCGCGCCAGCACCAGCGCCGCCTGTGCGCTCGGCGGATGGCCGGTGACGGCTTGGCGCAGGAACGCCTCGGCTTCCGTATGTCGGCCGCGGGCGAGCAGCAATTCGCCCAATGTGACGAGGGTCGGCGTCCACTCCGGCGCGCGTTCGAGGGCGCGGCGCAGGATGCGTTCCGCGCCCGCCGCATCACCCAGCGCGAGCGTGACACCGCCGAGCAGCCGCTGCGCTTCGGCATAATCGGGATTGCCCTTCGCGATTGTCGCGAGCCGTGCGTGCGCTTCGCGAAAATCACCCGCCTGCAGCAGGCGGTTGACGTGCTGCATCGCTTGCAGAAGCGCGGCTTCGCTCATGTTGCGGGATCATAGCGGCTTGCGCCGCAACCGCATGCGACCGCCGGCGCCGCGATCGACCGTGATGGCGTAGTGTTTTCCGCGGAAGGTGACGTTCGTGAGCGTCAGCGATTTCCAAGCGGGTGGCAGCACGGGCGGATACGCCTGTGCCAGTCCGGCGTCCTCGATCCGCAATCCGGTGAGCCCGTACACCAGGCTTTGCACATAGCCCGCCGAGCCGGTGAGAAAGTAGCCGGTGTTGTTGCCAGGCGTTTCCGTGCGCACGTCGAACGGCGGTTTCATCATGGCGCCGCCGATGTTGGCCCCGAGCCAGTGCGCCACGTCCGCCGGGTTGCCGAGCGTGGCGGCGGCGATCGTGAGCGGCGCGAGTCCCATCGAAGTCGGCGTCGCGTCCGGCTGCTTCAGCGGCGCGGACGCGAGACGGTAATCGTTGCGCCGCACGGTTTCGCTCATCGGCAGGTCGAGCGGGGGAAACGCAAAGAACGCGAAATCGTGATCATCGGACATGCGTGGCACGTTCGGGTCGAAATCGAAGTGGTGTTGGCCGGACTCGGAAAACGGGATGTGCAACCCGGCCGCGACCGTGGCCCAGCGCGGATCGGGTCGGGCGCCGACCAGCGCCGCGGCCTTCGTCGCGATCTCCAGCGCCTTGCGCGCCGAGGCGTTGGTGAACGTGTCGTCGTCGACGTGCGCGTAGGGCTCTTCGACCGACACCACGTCGCGGATGTCGTAGCGGCGCTTCGTCTTGTCGTAGCTCGCGCGGCTGACCCAGAAATCGGCGACGTCACGGATCACCGGCCAGCCCTTGTCGCGCAGCCACGCCAGATCGTGGGTCGTCAGCCAGTATTGCCATTGCGCGATCGCGATGTCGGCGTTGACGTGGATTTCGCCGACGCTCAACCGGTGCGCGGCATACAGGATCTGCTCGGTGCCGTTGTCCGGATCGGCTTCCCACGGATATTTGGCGCCGGCGAATCCGGCTGCCTGCGCGCGTCGCTTCGCCGCCGGCAGCGTGCGGTCGCGGAACATCACGATCGATCTCGCGCGTTGCGGGTGCAGCAACAGCAGCGCAGGGAAGATCCAGGAATCGCTGTCCCAGAACACGTGGCCGACATAACCTGTCGTCAAGGCGCACGCACCCACGCCCCAGTCGGTATCCAGCGGGGCGTTGGCGAGCAGGTAGTAGAGATCGGCATGCACCGCGAGTTGCGCCTGCGGATCGCCGTCGATGCGGATGTCCGATTGCCACAGCCTTGCCCACGCCGTGCGCTGGGCATCGAGCATCGCGCCGTATCCGCGCGCGCGTGCCGATTCGGCGAGCGCTAGATCGGCATTGCCGTCGCCGCCCCAGCCGTCGCGCGACACTGCGACGTATTTGATGAAGGCGTAGGTCCTGCCCTTTTGCACGGCGACGCGCATGTCCAGCGACGCGCGGACATCTGTGCGGTCCACTTTCACTTCCACGGGCCGCATGCCATCCGGCATTTGCACGGCCACCGCTTCGCCCATCCGCGCGCCATTCGTCGCCTGTCCATCGACGCGCAGCGTCAGCTTCGATGGATCGGCTTCGGCGTCCAGGATCCGCGTATCGCCGTGGTACCAGATCGCCGCGCGGTCGGCGGTGGCCGGCGGCTTCGGCTCCAGGTCCAGGCCGTGTGCCGCCAGCGCCTGCCGGAAACGATCACCCGTGAGGCCGGTGTCGCCCGGCAGCTTCGCCAGTGGCAGGCGCGGCTGGTAAGGCGCCCACAGCACCAGCGGAAACGACAGCTCGATGGTGCCGTCGAATTCCGGCGTGATCGTGAAACGAACGGTGGCGAGGTGCGGCGACGCTTCGCTGGCGAAGCTGACGACTTCGACCCGCGTTGCCTTGTCGCGGTCGACGAAGCGATAGCGTGTCGTCAGCGTGGCGTCGTGCAGGTCCAGCACCTGCTGGTAATCCTGGAACACCGACGGATCCAGCGGCGCCAGGTTCAGCCACGCGCCCGCCGAGCCGGCGCGATAGTCGATCCCGCTCCAGCCCGGGATCGCGGCGGGACGCGCGATGTCGTCCTTGCCGTAGTCCATGAACGCGATGAGGTACGACAGGTTGCTTTCTGTGCCGCGCGGCGAGGTGAACGTGGAGAGGTAACCGTTCGCCAGTTGGCCCGGGAAATAAGTTTCGAAATTCTTTGCGGTCGCGGTGAGCAGGAAGCTCGGATCGGTGGCGGCTCTGATCACGGGTGCGATACAGATCAAGAAAAGAAGGCAACCAAATCGCCAAATGGCGCTCTTCCCCTCTCCCCCAACGGCTGCACCGTTGGGGGAGAGGGCTGGGGTGAGGGGGCGTGGCCCGCATTCCGAACCAAGCCAACGTCTTGTACGTCGTTTTCGTGCTGTCGAGTACAGCACTGAAGTCACGTCGCGATTTGAAACCTCCTCCCCCTCACCCCGGCTCTCCCCCCGAAGCAAGCTCGGGGGAGAGGGAGAAGAGCGCACATCGCTTGACGCGTGCGGTGATCCATGTCCTGACTGCGTCATAGCTGCTTGCGAGATAGCGTGGTCTTGCCCTCGGCGCCGCGGCTGATCGTGACGTCGTAATGCTTGCCGCGGAACGTGATGTCCTTCAGCGTCACCGAATGCCAGTCCGGCGGCAGGATCGGCGCGTATTCCGCGTCGAGGCCCTTGTCGTTGATGCGCAGGCCGCTCAAGCCGTAGATGAAACTCTGCACGAAGCCCGCCGAGGTCGCGAGGATGTAGCCGTTGTTGTTGTCCACGGTTTCGCTGCGCACGTTGAAGGGCGGCTTCAGATAGCCGACCAGGTTGCGGTGGATCCAGTCGCCCACGGCCTTTGCCTCGCCGAGTTCGGCGGCACCCACGGTGAGCATCACCATCAACATTTCGTTGGGACTGTCGCCGTGGCTCTTCAGTGCCTGCAACTGGTACGCGAAGTCGTTGTGGCGCACTTCGGGCGACATCGGCATGTCGAGATTCGGATACATCAGCCACGCCAGCGTCGAGCCGAACCAGGTGATCTTGTCGTGCGGCACCGACGGATCGAAGTCGTAGTGGCGCTGGGCCTTTTCGTCGAACGGGATGTACATCTTCCTGGCGATATCTTCCCAGGCGGGATCGGCCTTGGCGCCGACCAGCGCGGCGGCCTTCGTCGCGATCTCCAGCGCCTTGCGCGCCGCGGCGTTGGTGAAGGTGTCGTTCGGCACGTCGTCGTAGGCCTCGTCGGGCGAGGTGACGTGCAGGATTTCGTAGCGATCGTTCGCCTTGTCGAAGGTGACGCGGCTTTTCCAGAACGTCGCGATGCCTTCGATCACCGGCCAGCCGTAGCGCTTCAGCCAATCGCGGTCGCCGGTCGCGAGGTAGTACTGCCATTGCGCGATCGCGATGTCGGCATTGACGTGGATTTCGCGGTACACGCCGTAGGCGAAATGCGGTGTGACGTCGATGCCCTCCTGCGGATCCGATTCCCACGGATACATCAGTCCTTCCGCGCCGTACTGCGCCGCGCGTTCGCGCGCCCCATGCATGGTGCGATGGCGGAACATCACGATCGATTTCGCGCGCTCGGGGTGCAGCAGCAACAGCGACGGGAACACCCACGAATCGGCATCCCAGAACACGTGGCCCGCGTAGTTCGGCGTCAGCGCGCAGGCGCCCATCGACCACGCGGTGTCCGCGGTGCTGTTGGAGAGGATGTAGTAGAGATCGGAATGCACCGCGCGCTGCACGGCTTCGTCGCGGTCGACCACGATGTCGGCTTTCCACAGCTTGTGCCACGCGGCGACGTGGCGCGCGAGCAGCTTGTCGAAGCCGGTGGTGCGCGCCTTGGTTGCCAGCGTCAGGTCGGCCTGCGCGTCGCCGCCCCAGTCCTGTCGTGATGCCGCGATGTATTTGGTGAAGGCGTAGCTTTGCCCCTTGCGCACGCGCGCGACGATGTCCAGCGACAACTTGTCGGAGGTCTTCTCCAGCTTCACGCTTTCGATCTTCAGCCCGCGCGGCAATTCGATCGCCGCGGCTTCGGCCATCTTCAAGCCGTTCACGGCCTGGCCGTCCAGCCACAGCGTCAGTTGCCTGGCGTCGCCGCCATCACTGGTGACCAGCGTCGTGCCCGGATACCACACCGGCGCACGATCGGGCGCCGGAACCGGCTTGTCGTTCAAGTTCTGTCCGCTGGCGATCACCGCATCGATCATCTGGTCGCCGGTCATGCTGTCGATCGGGAAGCGCGGCTGGTGGCCTGTCCACAAACGAATCGGAAACCTGAGCTGCACCGTGCCGTCGAACTGCGGCGTGATCGCGATGCGCGTGGCCGCGAGGTGCGGATCGGCCTGGCTGACGAATGTCGTCACCTCGATGTCGGTCGGATTCTTGACGTACTGGAAGCGGTAGCGCGTGGTCAGCGTACCGTCGTGCATGTTCAACACTTGCGAATAGTTGGCGAAGATCTCCGGGTCGAGGCGCGTCATGTTCATCCAGCCCGTGCCGGGGTTGTAGTCGATCTCGCTCCACCCCGGGATCGCGGCGGGCCGCGAGATGTCGCCCTTGGTGTAATCCATGAAGGCGACCATGTAGGCGCGGTCGGGCTCGGTGCCGCGCACCGAGGTCATGGTCGAGAAATAGCCGTTGGCGAGATAGGACGGAAAGTACGCGCCGAAATCCTTCGAGGTGGCGGTCAGCAGGAAGCTGGGGTCGGTCGCAGGCTGGGCCATGGCCGGCGCCGTGAAGGCGAGCGCGAGCAGGCAGCAAAACATCGATGGGTGGAATTTCATCCGATCCTCCAGGCGGGATTCCCGGCGAAGGGAGCGGGACGCGCGCCGTGCGTGACAACGGCTGTCGTCATTCCGGACACCGCACTGCGGCGGTCCTTGGATCCGCCGATCCTGCTTCGCCGGCGCGGCAAAAAGGATCCGGGTTCCGCCGCGACAAAGCCGCGGCGGCCCCGGAATGACGATGCCGTTGCCGTCGGGACAGCGTTCAGAACTGGTACTTGGCCTGGAAGTACACCTCGCGGCCGGTGAGCGGTCGCGCCAGGATCACGCCGCCGATGCCGGTGTTCTTGCCGGTGAAGCGCGCGTTGCCTTCGGTCAGTCCGATCGCATTGGTCAGGTTGGTGCCCTGCAGGCGGAACTGCCAGTTCGGGCCATAGTCGGCCACGATGCCCCCGCCGAGCGTGTGGAACGTGCCCAGCGGCTGCAGGCCGGTCTGGTCCTCGTAGCGCTGGCCGGCGTACTCGTAGGTCAGGAAGCCCGTCACGCTGCCCCAACTGGTCGGCAGCGTGTAGCTCGGCATGAACAGGTAGCGGACCTTGGGCTGGCGCTGCAACGGTGCGCCGTTGATGCGGACGCACTGGGGATTGCCGTTGATGTCGATGAACGGCTGGCACGAGTCGTTGTGGGAATAGTGTCCGTCCATGTAGTCGGCGACCAGCTTCAGGTGCAGGTTCTCGATCGGCGACCAGGTGCCGTTGAAGTCGAGTCCGTGGGTGTTGGCGCCGTAGTTGGAGATCGGGCCGATCGGCACGCCGCTGGTGGTGGTGGGCTGGTACTGCAAGCCCGTGAACAGGCGGTGGTAGATGCTGACGTCCACGAACAGCGTCTCGGAACCGTACTTGAAGCCGGCTTCCATGTTCTTGACTTTCTGCATCGGCGCGAAGTCGCCATTGGCGCCGCGGATGCCATTGTCGAAATCATCGAAGTGGCCGCCGGTGTTGGCGCGCACGTAGGCGCTCATGTGGTCGTTGAACTGGTAGTTCGCGCCGGCCGTGAACGACGGGTGGGTCTTGTCGTAGTGCTCCATGTCCCAGGTGCCGTTGCAGACCGGGGTCGCGTTGTCGTAAAGCGTGTTCGGATTGCCATCGAGGTCCACCGAAGAGCGGTTGCAGGTGCGTTGGCGGACGTCCATGTTCTCGATGCGGCCGCCCGCCTGCAGCAGCCACGGACCGATCGTCCACGAGTCCGAGAGGTAGAACGCCTTGTTGGTGGCGGTGCCGGCCTCGACGATGTTGTAGTTGCCGTTGAAGTTGTAGAAGCCCTGCGGATTGGCGACCACGTAGGTCTGGCCGCCCAGGGTGTAGGTCAGGCCGATCGGCTGGGTGTTGGGCTGGTTGAGCATCAGCATGTTGTTGCCCAGCGACCAGTTGTCGTGGTCGGTGTAGCGCGCGAGATACACGCCCGCAGTGAGCGTGTTGCCGTCGAAGATTTCCTTGCTGATCCGCAAATCGTTGTTGAGGCTCTTCAGGCGCTTCTGGATGTACCACCAGCCCTGGCCGATCACGCTCTGGTCCAGCGGCACGACCTGCCCGTTGGGCAGCGTCGCGACGACGTTGTAGGCCAGTGGCAAGCCTTCCCCGTTCGTGCCCAGATTGTTGGTGTCCACGGCGGTGCCATCGGGATTGCAGTAACCCGCTGGTTGCCCGACCTGGCAGCCATACAGGAAATATCCAAGTGGCCGCGGATTGGGACCGGAGAACAACGCGTTGGTCGGAAGGTCGCCGCCGAAATACAGGAAGTGGTCCGAGATCGTCCAGCTGCCCAGCGTGGTATCGAAGCTGCCGCCGAAGTAGTTGAGGTTGCCGCCGCGGCCGTTGGCGAGGTTCGCGTTCTCGAGATAGCCGAGCGGATTCGGCACCTGCACGTGCTGGATCGCCTTGCTGCCGTACGTTCCCGTCGACGGATCGAAACCGGGATAGCCGGAAAAGCTGCTGCCCGAACCCTGGATCATCGGGATCGGCACCATGAACTGGTTCTTGTCGTCCAGTTTCCGCGCCCACAGCATGAACGAGCCGTTGTCCCAGTCGTGGCTCAGCGTGGCGGTGAGCTGGCCGCCCTTGTCGGCCTTGAACTGTGGATCGCGCACGCCGTCGGACTCGCGATAGAAACCGCCGATGCTGGCATACCAGCCATCCGCGAGCTTGAAGCCGTAGAAGCCGTCGACGCGCCAAAGACCCTCGTCGCCATAGGTCAGCCCGATGTCGCCGGACGGCGTGGCCGTGCCCTGGCGCAGGATGAAGTTGGCGGTCGCCCCCATCTGGCCGGGGCCGAACACCGCGCCCGGGCCGCCCTGCACGATTTCGACGCGCTGGATCGTGTCATCCAGCCTGAACAGCGAACTCGAATCCATGAACGACAACGAGGACATGCCGTAGATCGGCGAGCCGTTGATCATGTTGGTGAAGAACGGTGCGTCGCCGCCGCCCGGAAAGCCCGCGATCTCGATGTTGGCGCCGGTCTGGCCGCCAGTGGATTCGGGCCAGATGCCGGGCGAGATCTTCAGGAGGTCCGCCACGCTGACCGGATTGGATTGGCGGATTTCCTCGCGGTTGGCCGTGACGATGCTGTAGCTCGCATCGAGTTTCTTGACGCCGGTCGCGCTGGCCGTCACCACCACGGTCTGCAGGGTCTGGGTCTTCTCCTGCTTGTTCTTCTGGGCCCGGTCAGGATTCGTGGCGGGCGCCGCGGCCTGGCCCGTGCCGGCGGGCGCCGCGGGACTGCCGGCCCACGCGATGGGCGACAGCGCCGCAAGGATGGCGCTGGTCAGCGCCAGTCGGATTAACTTGTCGTTCTTCATGACTCACCTCCAGCGATGGGAATGGTTTGCGAGCGTCGAAGCGCGCCCTTTCTTCTTTCTGCAGGAACGACAAGCCGCGCAGCCGCGGCTTGCGGAAATCGTGCGAGCTGGCGATCGCCAGGCCCGGCGTAGCGAGGAACACGAAGGTGGAACCCGGGAATCCGCGGCAGGCCTGCGGACGGGACGGCGGACCGCGGAAATCGTTCGCAGCGGGGATGATGCGCGCGGCGGCACCGGCGCTGTCGCGTGAACAAGCGATCGCTTGTCGCGATTGGCTTGCCGGTTGCAACGAACGACAGCGGCAGTCGCAGTCATACCGTCCATCCCCGTGGTGCGCGAGGCGGAGTCTGCGCCCACAAAGACAGCGCTGTCAATCTGCGCCGTATCAGCCCAAGATCGGTGGCGGGGGCGTGGTCCTGTCGATGGGGCACGGCGAGGAGAGTCCGGGAGGACCAGTCTGGCGTGGCTTTCCGGTGCTGCGACGCAGCAGCCGGGACTGCGGCTCCATCACGGTTGCCAAAACCCCAACCTGTGCCACACTGTGCCCGGCACTCGTCGTGACAGCGCTGTCATGGCGGGCCGCACGAGCCTCGTGAAGAAGGATCGCAGGTGGGATCTGTAACGCTCGATGACGTCGCCAGGCACGCCGGCGTATCCGCCAAGACGGTGTCGCGCGTCGCCAACGGCGAACGCGCGGTGCGCGCGGAAACCCGCGAACGCGTGCTGCGCGCGATCGAACATCTCGACTACCGTCCCAACCTGCTGGCGCGCGGCCTCAGCGGCGCCCATGCGTACACGATCGGATTGGTGTACGACAATCCCAACGCCTACTACATCATCGCGATGCAGCAGGGCGCGCTGGACGCCTGCGACGACCTGCACTTCGGCCTGCAGGTTCGGCCGTGCAATTCGCGGGCGCCGACGCTCGCGGAGGACCTGCGCGATTTCGTGCACCGCTCGCGCTTGTCGGGGCTGGTGCTGACCACGCCGGTGTCGGAACGCACCAGGGCGCTGCGCAAGCTGGCGGGCTACCACGTGCCGTTCGTCCGCATCATTTCCGCGGCGCGCGACCCGCGCGACGGCTTGCCGTGCGTGTACGTGGACGACCGCGACGCGGCTTATGCGATCACCGCGCACCTGCTCCAGCTCGGACACGTGCGCATCGGGTTCCTTCGGGGCGGCAAGCACCATCACGCCAGCGCCGAGCGCTTCAAGGGCTACCGGGATGCCCTGCAGGATTACGGCGTGCCGCTGCGCGAAGCGCTGGTGATCGAAGGCGATTACGTGTTCGACGACGGCTTCCGTGGCGCGCGGCGCCTGCTGGATCTGGCCGATCCGCCGACGGCGATCTTCGGCTGCAACGACGAGATTGCGGCCGGCGCCTTGGCGGCCGCGCAATCGAAGGGCTTGAACATCCCGTACGATGTGTCGATCGCCGGCTTCGAGGACAGCCCGTTCTCGCGCCACTCGTGGCCGCCGCTCACCACCGCGCGGCAGCGCGCCGACGTGATCGTCGAACGCGCCACGCGGATGCTGATCGCAGGCATCCGGGGCGAACGCATCGACAACGAAGGCTTCAATCCGGAACTGGTGGTGCGCGGCTCGACCGCCCCGCCGCGGCCCAGGCCGCGGCGCCGCCGTTAACCTGCCAGCGCAGATGCATGGACGCACTGCCTCGATCCGATCCGAAGGGAACCTCAGCACGACCGGGAGGAATCGCCATGAAAGTACGCTCGATCGTTGTCGTCTTCGCATTCAGCCTGTTCTTCACGGCCGCCGCCGGCGCGGCCACACCCAATCCCGCGAAGACCCGCAGCTACATCGCCCGCGCGTGGAGCACCCTCACGCGCTCGGTGAACGAATGCCGCGCGCTGATCGATCCCAAGGTGCCGTCGCACTCGGTGATCTACCTGCCGGCGCACGTCGCGGCGCCGGCCTCGCTGGAACAGAGCGCGAAGCGCTGCGGCGTGCGCATCGAAAACCTGCCTGCGCCGGTCGAGCAACTGGGCGACCTGGACCCCACCACGCTGCCCGCGCAGGGCCTGCTCTATCTGCCGAATCCCTACGTGGTGCCCGGCGGCTTCTTCAACGAGATGTACGGCTGGGACAGTTACTTCATCGTGCTCGGGCTCGTGGCCGACCACCACCAGAAGCTGGCGCTGGACATGGTCGACAACGCGCTGTACGAGGTCGAGCACTACGGCGGCGTCTTGAACGCCAACCGCACGTACTACCTGACGCGCTCGCAGCCGCCGCTGTTGAGCGCGATGATGACCGCGGTCATGGACGATCCGGCCAGCTTCCCCGACGCCGCCGCGAAGCGCGCGTGGCTGGAACGCGCCTATCCGCTGGCGGTGCGCAATTACGAAATCTGGACCCGCAAGCAGCACCTCGCGGGCGACACCGGCCTGTCGCGCTACTTCGATTACGGCCACGGCCCGGTGATCGAGGCGCAGAACAGCGACTACTATGTCGGCGTGATCCGCTGGCTGCTGGCGCACTCTTCCGAAAATCCCGGCTATCTGGTCAAGGCGCCGCAGCATCCCGACATGGCGCAAGCCGAAACTTTGAAGACGAGCAGTTGCGACGTCGCGAAGTCGAAGGTTTGCGCGGGCGACTGGCTGGACGGCTATCGCCTCACCGCCGATTACTACCTCGGTGACCGTGCGATGCGCGAATCGGGCTTCGATACCGACTTCCACTTCGGACCGTGGGGCGGTTCCACCCACCATTACGCGGGCGCGGGCCTGAACAGCCTGCTGTACCGCTACGAGCGCGACCTCGAGGCTTTTGCGAAGCAACTGGGCAAGACCGCCGACGCCGAACGCTGGGCGCGCGCCGCCGAGGCTCGCCGTGCCGCGATCGACAAATACCTGTGGCACGCCGACCAGGGCCGCTACATGGATTACGACTTCGTCGCGGGCAAGGCCTCGACCGATCCGTATCTCACGATGTTCTATCCGCTGTGGGCCGGCGTCGCATCGAAACAGCAAGCAGTCGAGCTGGTGAAGCAGCTCAAGCTGTTCGAGCACAAGGGCGGGCTCGCGATGAGTACGCGCGACACCGGCGCGCAGTGGGATGCGCCGTTCGGCTGGGCGCCGACCAACTGGATCGCGGCCAAGGGCCTGCAGGATTACGGCTTCGACGCCGACGCGCGGCGGATTTCGTGCGAGTTCACCGGCACCATCGATCGCAGTTTCGCGAAGGACGGCACGATCCGCGAGAAATACAACATGGTGCTCGGCAACGCCGACGTGAAGATCACCGCGGGCTACAAGACCAACGTGATCGGTTTCGGCTGGACCAACGGCGTGTATCTGAAGATGCGCGCGCTGATCCAAGCCGACGGCGGCTGCGAAGCCGCGCCGGTGAAACAGGCCGCCGGTGCGGGGCACTAGCCGCCACCGCACCCGCGGGAGCGACAATTCGCAACGTGAGCTGCGAGGGCATCGATCCAGTGCACCGTCCCGGTAAACTGGACCAATGCCTGTTGCTCCGAACCAACACCTCGGCCACGACGGCGGGGCGTACCCCGACGCGTTCTACGTGCGCCGCGACGCGCACCGGTTCGTTTCCACATTGCACGCCCAGGGCGCCTGGCAACCCGGCGAACAACACCTGGCGCCCGCGTCCGGGCTGGTGCTGGCCGAAGTGGAACGCCGGCTGCCCAGCGACAAACTCGTCTCCCGCGCGTCCTTCGATGTTCTGGGCGTGATCCATTCCGGTGAATTCACCATCGACGTCGAAGTGGTGCGGCCCGGCCGCTCGATCGAACTGGTCGAAGCCAGCATGCGGCATGGCGACCGCACCAGCATCCGCGCGCGCGTCTGGCGGCTCGCGGCCTCGGACACCACGCCGGTGCGGGGCATCGAATGGCCGTCCATGCCGCCGCCCGAGGCGATGCGTCCGCTGGCGTTCTCGTCGATCTGGGAGGGCGGTTACATCCAGTCGCTGGAAGCGCGGCAAGCCGAAGACGTCCGGCCCGGGCGCGGACGAAGCTGGATCCGCACGCGCTTTCCGTTGGTACACGGCGAAGCCGATCCGTCGGTCGCGGGTTTCCTGAAACTAGTCGACACCGCCAATGGACTGGTCGTCCGCGAACATCCCGGCAGCGTGTTCTTCGCCAACGTGGACCTCACCGTGCACTTCCTCCGCGAGCCGGAAGCCGGGTGGGTCGGCTTCGATACGCGCGTCAACTTCGGCCCGACCGGACTCGGCGAAACGTTTTCGGTGCTGAGCGACAGCCTTGGCCCGGTCGGCACCGCCGCGCAAAGCCTGACGGTGCGGGTGAAACCGGCATAGCGCGCCGGGACCTTCTCCGAAGCGGTCCGGTAAAGTGGCCGGACATTGCCGAGTTGCGGGAGACACGCCGTGAGCAACCTGCTTCCCAACGCCGAATCCGAGCGCTGCGATTCCCGTCCGGATGCGCGGCCCGAAATCCTGAGCTATCCCGCGCGCCGTGCCGACCTCGGCGCCGGACTCATGGTGTCGCGTTCGCTGCCGGTGCGCCAGCACCGGTTGGTGGGGCCGTGGTGTTTCCTCGACCACTACGGTCCGCTGGATTTCGCCGAGAAGGCGATGGATGTCGCGCCGCACCCGCACATCGGCCTGCAGACGGCGTCGTGGCTGTTCGCGGGCGAAGCGCTGCACAACGACAGCCTGGGTTTCCAGGGCATTGTGCATCCGGGCGAATTGAACCTGATGACCGCCGGCCGCGGCATCGCGCATTCCGAGGAAACACCGCCGCAGAACTCGGGCCGGCTGCACGGCCTGCAACTGTGGGTGGCGTTGCCGGAAGCGGAGCGCGACCGCGAGCCCGGCTTCGACCACTATACGGACCTGCCGGTGCTGGAGCCGGGCGGCGGGCGCGCGCAGGTGTTCATGGGCGAACTCGCCGGCATCGCGAGCGGAACCCGCGCCTTTTCGCCGCTGGTCGGCGCCGACCTGCACGTCGGCGGCCACGGCAGCTTGCGCCTGGCGCTGCATCCCGAGTGGGAACATGCGCTGGTCGTGATCGACGGCGACCTTTCGCTGGACGGCACGCAACTCACGCCGGATGCGCTGCATTACCTCGGCACCCGCCGCAGCGGTCTCGAACTCGTCAGCAGGAACTCGGCGCACGCGGTGTTGATCGGCGGCGCGCCGTTCGGCGAATCGATCGTGATGTGGTGGAACTTCGTCGCGCGCACGGCCGACGAGATCACCGCCGCGCGCGACGACTGGGAACGGCACCGCCGCTTCGGCGGGGTGAAGGCCTACCGTGGCCCGCGCCTGCCGGCGCCGCCCTTGGCCGGTCGGCCCGTTGCGAGCCGCTGACATTCCCACGTGGTCATCGCGGTTTCGCGGCGCCTCTTTGCCGTATTTCCGGAGCGCTTGGAACCTGGCAGCTCAGCAGTTCGGCTCGTTCTCGTCCACTCGGGGTTCGATCGGGTCGCCGGGCACGCCCGCGACGCCTTCCCGGCGGTCGCGCTCCAGCGCGGCGCGCGCCAGCAGCATCAGGGAAATCGGTGTGGTCAGGCTGATGCACACGCCGATCAGGATGACGCGCAGCGCCGGCCGGCCTTCGCCCGCCCAGAAGAATACGATGGTTCCGGTCAGCAGCAGGTACATGCCGAGCGTGGTGCCGAGGGTCGGCGCGTGCACGCGGCGGTAGAACGTGGTGAGGCGCAGCAGCCCCGCCGAGCCGATGCACGCCAGCAGCGCGCCGGCGAGGACCAGCACGCTGACCACCAGCGCGAGCCACGGCGGCATGGCCGCGAACGCGTTCATTCGATCACCTCGCCGCGCAGCAGGAACTTGGCGAACGCGGTGGTAGAGGCGAAACCGAGCAGCGCGATGATCAGGCCGGCTTCGACATAAAGCATGCTGCCGGTGCGGATGCCGATCGTGAGCAACAGCAGCATGCCGTCCACGCCCAGCGCGTCCAGCGCCAGCACGCGGTCCTGCGCGCGCGGCCCGCGCATCATCCGGACGATGGCCATGCCCATGCCCAGCAGCAGCAGGAACTGGGCGGCGAGGATGGCAGCGGTTGCGAGATCGGAGATCATTGGAAAATCCGCAGCAACGGCTGTTCGTAGCGACGCTTGATGTTGGCGATCCAGGCGGTCTCGTCCACGAGATCGAGCACGTGGATCACCAGCACGCGCCGCCGCGAATCATGGCTGACCCAGATGGTGCCCGGCGTCGCGGTGATGATGCAGGCCAGCAGCGCCAGCGCGTACGGGCTGGTCATCTCCAGTGGAATCGCAACGAATCCGGAGTTGAGGCGCGCGCGCGGCGAAACGATGAGCTTCGCCACCGCGAGGTTGGAACGGGCGATGTCGCCGAACACCCGCGCCAGCAGCACGAGCAGGGTTCCGAGGCTGCGCACGCGCACCCGCGGCAGGTCCAGTTTGCCCAGCGCCCACGACAGCGCGAGCGCCAGCACGATGCCGAGCACGATCATCGGCGCCGCGAGGCTTTGCTGCAGCAGCAGCCACGCCACCAGCAGCCACAGCGCCATCCATGGATGTGGAAGCCAGCGCGTCACGGCCGATGCTCCGCAGGCTGTCCGATCACCGCGTGGATGTATTCCGCGGGCGCGTGGACCTGTCGTGCAGTCGCCGCGAGATAGTTCCACGGCGCGGCCACCACGAAGCTGAGCACGAGGCAGAGGCCCAGCAATCCGACCACCGAAATCGTCTCGCCCGCTTCCACGCGCGGGAGCTCCCACGCCTCGTCGGCCCAGAAAATCTGGATGCCGGCGCGCGCCATCGCGATCACCGTGCACAGGCCCGCCGCGATCGTCAGCGCGAACAGTACGGTGGCCGCCGTGCCCTCGTCGAGCATCGGCGCCAGCAGCGCGAACTTCGCGATGAAACCCGAAAGCGGCGGCAGTCCCGCCAGCAACAGGCCGCAACCGAGAAAGCACGCGGCCAGGATCACCACGGGCGCGGGACTCGTCACCCGCCGCTCGTCCTCGGCTGCGAACAGCGCGTACACCGCGGGATCGTAGGGCTCCAGTTGCGCCGTGCCTTCCGGTGCCTCGCGCGGCGAGACCAGGCCCGACAGCAGGAAGAACGCGGCGATCCCGAGCACCGAGATCACGAGGTACGCCAGTGCGCCCGCGGTTACCGCCGGACTGTGCAGCGCGATCGCGCCCAGCAGCGTGCCCGACGACACCAGCACGCAATACGCGGCGAGCTTGCCCAGTTCGCGCGCGCCCAGCATCCCGATGCTGCCCACCACCAGCGTGATGATCCCGAGCCACAGCAGCCATCCGCTGCCGAAATGCATCGACACGGCGCCGGCATCCGCGCCGAACAGCAGCAGGCTGAGTCGCAGGATCACGTAGATGCCGAGCTTGGTCATCGCCGCGAACAGCGCTGCGACCGGCGGGATCGCGGCCGAGTAGGTGCGCGGCAGCCAGAAGCCCACGGGCCACACCGCCGCCTTGATTAGGAATGCCAGCCCCAGCAGCGCCGCGCCCGCGTGCATCAGCGAGCGCGGCGTGCCGGTGAGGTCGGGAACCAGGTGCGCCAGCACCGCCATGTTCACGGTGCCGGTGACGCCGAAGATCAGGCCCACGCCGACCAGGAACAACATCGAGGCCGTGAGGTTGATCGCGATGTAGTGCAGCCCGGCGCCGACCCGGCGCGTGCCGGAGCCATGCAATGCCAAGCCGTAGGACGCCGCCAGCAGCACCTCGAAGAACACGAACAGGTTGAACAGGTCGCCGGTCAGGAACGCGCCGTTGTAGCCCACCAGCAGCAGCTGCACCAGCGGCTGGAAATGCGGACCCATGCGCTGCCAGCGGCCCAGCGCATACGGCATCACCGCGAGCGCCAGCACCGCGGTGAGCAGCAGCATCAGCGCCGACAGGCGATCGACCACCAGCACGATCGCGAACCGCGCGGGCCAGTTGCCGAGGTTGTACACGAGTGCCGTGCCGTCGCCATTCGACGCGGACACCATCAGGATCGCGGCGACCGCCACCAGCGCGGCGCACGACAGGAAACTCAAGCCGGCGTGGAGCCGCCGCAAGCGCACGCCCAACAGCACCTGCACGGCCGCGACGATCAGCGGAACCAGGATTGGTGCGATCGCGAGCGAGCCGTTCATGGCGTACCGTCCTCGCCATCGACGTGGTCGTTGCCCGCGAGGCCGCGCGATGTCAGCAACACGACGAGGAACAAGGCGGTCGTCGCGAAGCCGATCACGATTGCGGTGAGCACCAGCGCCTGCGGCAGCGGATCGGCGTAACGCGACAGATCGGTGGCCGCGCCGCGGAGCACCGGATCGGCGCCCACGCGCAGGCCGCCGATGGAGAAGATGAAAAGATTCACCGCATAGGAGATCAGCGTCAGGCCGATGATCACCTGGAAGGTGCGCGGACGCAGCAGCAGCCACACGCCCGAGCCCGCGAGGGCGCCGATCGCGATCGCGAGCACGGCCTCCATCAGGACCCGGCCTCTTCGGCGTCGCCCGGCGCGTGGATCACCCGCCGCAGCGACTGGTGCGCCAGCACCACCAGGATCAGCGCGCTGGCGCCGGATACCACCGCGAACACGCCGAGGTCGAACAGCATCGCGCTGTTGAACGGAACCTCGCCGAGCAGCGGCACCGTCCAGTGTCCGTGGTGCGAAGTCAGGAACGGCTCGCCCAGCACGACCGCGGCCAGCCCGGTGGCGATCGCCAGCAGCAGGCCCCCGCCCATCCAGCGCGCCGGCGCGACCCTCAGGCGCGCTTCCAGCCAGCGCGCGCCGCCGGCCATGTACAACACGATCAGCGCCATCGTCACGGTGATGCCCGCGACGAATCCGCCGCCGGGCAGGTCGTGGCCGCGCAGGAACAGGTGCAGCGCGAACAGCGTGATCACCGGCGCGATCAGCAGGATCAACAAGCGCGGAATCGCGAGCTGGTCGACGAGCGCGCGTTGCCGATGTTCCTCATCGATTCCATCCTGCGCGGACGCGACTTCGCGTTTGCGCGGTGCACCGATGCTTTCGGCCGCCGGCCGGAACCGCCACAGCAGCGCGAACACCGTCAGCGCCACGATCGCGAGCACGGTGATCTCGCCCAGCGTGTCCAGCGCGCGGAAGTCCACCAGGATCACGTTGACCACGTTGCGCCCGCCGCCGCCCGGCAGCGCCTGCTCGAGGAAAAAGCGCGACGCCGAGTCGGCGACCAGGTGCCGCATCACCGCATACGCGAGGCTGGCAAGGCCCGCGCCGATCGCGATTGCGACCACCGCGTCGCGGATGCGGCGGAAACGCGCCGCGGGGCTCAGCGGCGCCAGTCCCGGAATGCGCTTGGGCAGCCAGCGCAAGCCCAGCAACAGCAGCACGGTCGTGATCGATTCGACCACCAGTTGCGTGACCGCGAGGTCCGGCGCCGACAACCACACGAAGGTGATGCACACCACCAGCCCGGTGCCGGCGGTGAGGATCAACGCCGCCATGCGATGGAACTTGGCCTGGGTGGCCGCGCCGATCGCGCAGGCGATGCCGAGCAGCCACAGCAGCGCGAACGCGGGATCGACACCCATGCCCGGCGCGGGCGTCGGCATCGGCCGCACCGCCACGACGCCGAACACGCCCGCCAGCAATACGACGAGCAGCAGTTGCACCTGCAGCTTGCGGCAGGGAAAGAACTTCGCGAACAGATCGGGCAAGGTGGTGGTCAGGAACGCCAGCACGCGTTCGAAGGCACGCAGCGCCGGAATCCAGCCGATCAGCGGCGTGCCGTCGCGCGCCGCGATGCGGCGCCGCCCCGCGACGTACAACGCGCAGCCGGCGACGAACGCGATCACGCTCATCAGCATCGGCATCGTCCAGCCGTGCCAGATCGCAAGGTTATAGGCCGGCAGTTGCGCGCCCAGCACCGAGGCTGCGGCCGCGCGCAGTACCGGCCCGACCACCCACGCCGGGAAAATCCCGACCGCGAGGCACGCCAGCGCCAGGATCCCGATCGGAATGCGCATCCAGCGCGGCGGTTCGTGCGGCG
>JBQCCP010000015.1:0-15267 GCA_051962095.1 Rhodanobacteraceae bacterium | reverse complement strand
ACTTCGCGCTTCGCCGTCCCGTTCAGGGCCGCGCCGAGGTGATCGGCGATCCTGCCGGCGACCTCGCCCTGCACGGTGAACACGTCGTCGAGGGTGCGGTCGTAGGTTTCGCTCCACAAATCCGAGTCGCCCTTGGCCTGGATCAACTGCACGTTGATGCGCACCTTGTTGCCGATCCGCTGCACGCTGCCCTCGAGGATGTTGGCAACGCCGAGCTTGCGGGCGATCTCCGGCAGGTTCTCCGGGTGGCTCGCGAATGGCAACGTCGAGGTGCGCGAGATCACCCGCAGTGTGCCGATCTTGGACAGCCGCGTGAGGATCTCGTCCTGCATGCCGGCGGCGAAGTAGGCGTTGTCCTTGTCGGAGGAGAGGTTCTCGAACGGCAGCACCGCGATGGATCTGCGGTCGGCGCTGACAGCACTCGCCGCCGCATCCGGATTTGCGGCCGCGTGGAAGTTCAAGGAAGTGGACGGTGCATTGCGTTCGAATCGCCACAGCAGTCCACCGCCGATCGCCAGCAGCAGCGCGAGGATCACGATCTCGGTGCCGCTGACTTTCTGTGCGCCGCGCTCGCCGTGGTACCACGCCAGTACCAGCACGACGACAAAGCCGATGATCAGCACCAGTGTGATGCCGCGCTGCAATCCGTCCGGCCAGCCGAATTGATGCGCAATGACATCCATGCCTTGCAACAGTGCAAACGCAAACGCGACATACGCGATCGCCCATTGCACCAGCTTGCATTGCTTCAGGCGCGCGATGAATTCGTTCATGGCCTGGCGGCATCGGCCGGCGTGTACGGGAGCCCGATCTTCTTCAGCACCGCCTTGAAGCGCGGATCGTTGCGCACCGGATCGAACGCCGGAAACCACAGCAATTGCTGGATCGCACCATTGCCGTGGGCTGCGTAATCCTCGAGGGCGGCGAGGGCGCGATCGCGTTCGCCAAGTTGGACAAGGAAGAATGCATGCAGAATCGCATCGCGCTTCAGGCCCGAATTGCCCTGCGACGTTTCCAGGCTGTGCACCGCTTGGGCGCGTAGGGCCGGATCGGCGATCCCGCGAATCACCTGCACCGTGGCCTCCGGATCGGTGCCGTTGAGCACGGCTGCCGCCCGCGCCTGCGCTTCCGCTTCCGGATAGAGATGCAAGTTGAGATAGATCAACGCCGCGGAGCGGTGCACGTACAAGCTCTCGGGATGCGCATCCAGGATGGCCTTGATCCGTGCAGCAGTCGTGGCGGCATCGTCGCGATGCAGCATCAATCTCATCTGCACACGGATCGCGCCATTGACCCCGGACAAGGGGTCGCGCTGCAATGCGCGATCGTACTGCACCAATGCAGGTTCGAGTTGGCCGACTCCTTCCAGGAACTGTCCGTACTGGTTGAGCGCTTCCGCATCGCCGGGCGCCAGTGCCAGCGCGTGCCGGAACGCGCCGTCGGCAGCGGCCCAACGCATCTGATCCATGTACACCATGCCCTGCGCAACATACGCCAGCGCGACATCCGGGTTCGCCGCCAGCGCGCGCCGCGCCGACTCCAGCGAATCCGCATTGGCGGTTTGCATCGGGGTCGACCCGTACGCCGGCAACAGGGCCTGCGCTTCAGCCAGCGCGGCCCACGCTTGCGCATAATCCGGATCAATGGTTACTGCCTGCTGGAACGCGTCAACCGCATCGCTTACCGAGCGCGCCGCCAGCAAGGTCAGTCCACGCAGATAGAAATCGTGCGCACGCGGATCAACCGTCTTCTGCGCCACCAGCGCCTGGCCATTACCGCCGGCCAACTGCACCTGCAACTTGTCGGCAATCGCTTTCGAGATTTCATCCTCGACCGCGAAGATGCTGGTCAACTTGCGGTCGTACTTCTCCGACCATAGGTGATAGCCGCTGCGCGTGTCGATCAATTGCGCGGTGATGCGCACCTCGTCGCCGGATTTCTGCACGCTGCCTTCCAGCACGGTCGCCACGTCCAGCACTTCGCCGACCTTGCGCAGGTCCTCGGCCTTGCCCTTGAACGCGAACGCCGACGTGCGCGCGGCCACTTTCAGGTTCGGCACCTGCGCAAGCGCGTCCAGGATTTCCTCAGTGATGCCGTCGCTGAAGTAGTCGTTCTTCGCATCGCCGCTCATGTTGACGAACGGCAGCACGGCGATGGATTTGGCGGGAATCGGGTTGGCTTGTGCATGGATGGGTACGGAAGCAACACGTAGCCCGGATGAAGTCGCACCGGCAACGGAATCCGGGATGGCCATTGCCGGAGTGGCGCGTTCGAACCGCCACAGCAACCCACCGCCGATCGCGAGCAGCAAGGCGAGGATCACGATCTCGGTGCCGCTGACCTTCTGCGCGCCGCGCTCGCCGTGGTACCACGCCAATACCAAGACGACGACAAAACCGATTGCGAGCGCAAGGATCAGCAATTTCTCGACCTGATCCGGCCAGCCGAACCGCTGCGCGACAATGTCCACCCCCTGCAACAGCGCAAACGCAAATGCGACATACGCGATCGCCCATTGCACCAGCTTGCGTTGCTTCAGGCGCGCGATGAACTCAGTCATGCGCGGTGTCCTTTGCGGTCACTGCCGCAGGAATGAGCTTCGCGCCATTCTCCGGAGCGCGGGCGGGGTATTTGATGGTTTGTGGTGGCGGCCAACGCAGCCCGGATTCGGCGAGCAGCGCCTTGAAGTGGGGCGTGGCGTCGAGGTCGAATGGCGCGCCGCACTGGCATGCGGTGACCACGAGGGCAAGCAGCAGGCCGCCCGCCGGTCGGGCATCCAGCGTCGCAGCGTGACGATTGGCTTGGGCGCGGTTCCCGGACAACGCGGCTGCCACTGCGTCGGTGATGTCCCCCATTTGAAGCTTCGAGCTTTTGCGATCCACTTTCTGCAGGCTGGCACGCAGCTTTACCGGGTCTTCCCCAGCGGCCCTGCCCACGATCAGTTGTGCGATGTAGTAAGCATCGCCGCGCGGTTCCATCGATGTCAGCGTCGCCTGCGCTTCCCCGATCCGCCCGAGCATGGCCAGTGCGACGGCCTGAGATGCCGTTGGCGTGGGACCAAGGCCGCTCGCCTTCCAGTACATGGCCAATACATCCAGCGCACGCTGGGGATGTCCGGTAGCAAGCGCCACTGACATGCGGGTGCGGTAGTTGATACCGTTCAGCGGGTCGCATACGTTGACGCGCGCGCCGAGGTTCTCGATCAGGTCCCCATAGCCGAATGCGCTGGCGAATACCGGCATCCAGTTCGGTGCGCTGCACCCGGGCTGCTTGAGTGCGGTTTCAATGCGATCGGCCAGACCGTGCCAGTCGTCGCTCAGCAGTTGCCGTTCGGCCAGCGCCAGATCGCGCTGCTGCGGATCCGGGCTGGTGGCGGCGGCGCGTTCGAGCGTGTGCAGGGCGGCACGCTGGGCATCGAGGAGTTCGGCATGGCTGCGGCCATCGGCCATGAGCGTGTGTTCGTAAAGATCTGCTTCGGCGAAGTACGCGAAGGAGAAGTCGGGGTCCAGCGCGATGGCCTTGTCGAATTCCACATTGGCCTGGCGCAGGCCATCGATCAGGTCGACTCCCGCCTTGGAGTGCGCGTCGATATAGAGCTTCCAGCCCTTCTGGTAGGCGATGAAGGCATCCACATTCTTCACGCCGGCCGCGCGCATGTGTGCACGCTGTTTGTCATCCAGCACCACATTGAGTACGCCAGCGACCTGCTCGGCGATATCCAGTTGCACGGCCAGGCTGTCCTTGACGGTGCGGTCGTAGGTCTGCGACCACAACTGGGTGCCATCGGAGGCACGGATCAGCTGCGCGGTGACCCGCGCCCGCTCCCCTTCACGGCGCACGCTGCCTTCCAGCAAGTTGGCCACGCCCAGGCGCGCGCCAATCGTGCGCGAATCCACGTCCTTGCCCTTGAACTGAAACGACGAGGTACGCCCGATCACGCGCAGGCCGTCGATGCGCGCCAGCGAGTTGAGGATCTCCTCGGAGAGACCGTCGGAAAAGAACACGTTGTCCTTGTCCTCGGACAGATTCTCGAACGGCAATACGGCGATGGACTTGGCCGGAATGGCCGTCACGACGGACGCTGGCACCGAGTTACTGGCGGCAGTCGCAGCGGACGCCAACACGATAGTTTTTTGCGCAGCGGGCGTTGCCGAAGTGGTCGTGATGCCAGGGCTTGTCGGCGCACCGGCGAACTTCCACAAGAACCCGCCGCCCACCGCCAGCACCAGCGCGACCAGCAACAATTCCGTGCCACTGGCGCGTTGCCGGCCCTGCTCGCCGTGGTACCAGGCCAGCAACAGCGTGACAAAGAAACCCACGCAGATCGCGATGATCAACAGGCGCTCGACGGTATCGGGCCAACCGAACTTGGCGCCCACGATGTCTATGCCTTGCAGAAACGCGAACGCCGCGGCGATGTAAGCCAGCGCCCATTGCACCAGCTTGCGTTGCTTCAGGCGTGCCAGGAATCCGGTCGCGGTCTCGTTCATTGCGTGGACTCCATTGCGGGAAATGCCGCGGAAGCCCCGCGTTGCGCGGCGACTTCATCGGGCGCGGGCAATCCGAGTTTGCGGCACAGCGCCGCCATACGCGGATCTTTTCGTAGCGCCGGAACCAGCCAAGGCAGTTCGTACAGCGTTGCCACACCCGGGTCGCGTACCGCGACCGCGCGATCCAGCCACACGAATGCATTGTCGGCATCACCCCGCATCGCATAGACCATCGCCATGTAGGTGGGGAAGCTGGAATCCCGCCGGATCATCTCGTCCAGTTGCTGCTGTCCGCGCGCAGCATCGCCTTGCGCAAAGTATGTTGAAGCCAACGCCCAACGGCGACTTTGCGGCTGCGGCTCTGCTTCGGCCTGGGCCATTGCTTCGGCGAAGCGATGCTGCTGGATATAAACCATTGCGAGCAGGGCGTGGGTAGCCTCCATCGCTGGCTGCAATTCGAGGGCGCGCTTGAGCTCGACCTCGGCCCGCGGATATCGGCCCGCCGCCATCAGGAACTCGCCCGTGTGGAAACGGAATGACGCATTCAGCGGTTCCATCACCAGCACCTTGCGCATCATGCCGATCGCTTCGTCCAGGCGACCAAGGCAAGCTGTCACGTCGGCAAGCTGGTAGAGCGTTTCCGCATTGGAGGGATCGAGTGCGACAGCTTTCTTCAATGTCGGCTCGGCAGCCGCGTAGTCGAAATCCGACCACGCCTGGTTGATGCCGAGCGCGCCAAGCGCCAGCGCCGATTGCGGCGCGAGTTCCACCGCCTCGCGTGCATTCGCACGCGCCTGCGCGCCGGTGATTTTGCGCTCCTCGTTGTTGGCCACCCAGTCGTTGAACCATTGCTGCGCGATCGCCAGCCGCGCATAAGCCAACGCGTAATCCGGATCGAGCTTGATCGCCTGCTGGTAGTAATCCACGGCCTTGAAATAATCGGCACGGTTGCGACGCTCGGCATGCCAGCGCCCCTGCAGTAGCGCATCGTAGGCGGCCAGATTGCCGCTGGGCGGCTTATCGGTAGCTGCGATTGCACCGCCGAACACATTGGCCTTCAACGCATTCGCGACCGATGTCGCGATGTCGCTCTGCACCGCGAACACGTCTTTCAATTTCCGGTCGTAAGTCTGCGACCACAACTGGCTGCCATCCGAGGCCTTGATCAAGGACGCGACGATGCGTACCTCATTGCCCTGCTTGCGCACGGTGCCTTCCAGCAGCGTGGCCACGCCGAGCTTCGCGCCAATGCTGGCGGTGTCATCCTGCGCGCGTCCGCGAAACTGGAACGAGGAATTGCGCCCGATCACCTTCAACGCGCGCACCTGGCCGAGCGCGGAGATCAATTCCTCAGACAGTCCATCCGAAAAATAATCCTGCGAAGCATCGCCGCTTTCATTCAACAGCGGCAACACCGCGATGGATTTCAGCGAAACGACCGGCGATCCGGAGCCTGCATCGTTCGACAAGCCCGCACCCCTGCGCCACACGAAAGTATTCGTGAGCAGCAACACCACTGCGATAACAAGCACCGCGATGATCCATTTGTCCATTGCACGGCCTGTGCTCCGGGTGATGGAAGCATCCGCCGCGATCTCGCTTTCGCGTTTCAAACCTTGCGGCGTGAACTCGTAGAACCATGCAAACGCGATCCAGAACGGGAAGCCGACAATACCCACGATCACGAACCAGCGCGCGATCCACTCGTAATCGCCGAACAGCGGCAGCAGTTGCGCGAGCCCTTGCGCCAGCGCCCACACCGCGCCCGCGTACCGCACGCCCGCGCGCAGCACGTTGCGGCGGCGCAGTTCGGCGAACAGGCTCACGGCTTCTCCTTCGCGACCGCGCGCAGCCCTTCGCGAATACCCCCATAGAACACCGTGAGATTGCCGAGATTGGTTTCAATGTCGGCGATGCGCAGGCGCAGGAATTCGAGGAAATGCGGGTCATTGCGCAAAATGGCCGCACTGGCTGCCACTTCGCCTGAGGAGAGATGCAGCGAACACGGGTGGTCCAGCGAATGTCCGATGGCCTTGTAGTCGCCGGTGGGTACCAGACGGTCGCCACAAGCCGACTCGAGCGCGTTCTGCACCTCATAAGGAATCGCCATGCGGAAGGCTTTCCGATACGGATTGTCCATGCCTTCTTCGTGGATGGAGTCGAACATCGGGGCGGTGTAGAGGCGCATCGCCAGATCGCGCAATGCCGGGTCGCGGATCAACCCGATTTCGCCCGTCGAGGTCAGTTCGTCGTAGGTGGCCCGGCGCCGGATGTTGAAGCGATATTGGGTAGCGCGGTAGGCGGCAACCAGCAGCGCCTCGTCAGACAAGGGCGCTTTGCCGGAGAGCGCATCCGCGGCACGCTTCGCGCTGGCCAGTACCTCGTTGAAGTATCCGACCTCGTACTCATAACTCCATGCTTCCTCCCGCAGGTCGCTGCGGAGGTGCTGGGTGAACACCGCGGCTTTCTGATCCGTCTCGCGCTGCTCGTTCCAGTTCGACGCCTGCACGCCGATGAACACGCCGACGATCACCACGACCAGCTCGATGAAAACGGCCATCCAGTCCTGACGGCGCAAGTGCAAGATCACGTGGCGCAACATGGTTACGCTCCTCCAGTAATCAGGTACTGCGGTCCACCGCGCTCGACGCGCTTTACGAAAAGAAATGGCAGGCGCGCGTTCATTCGCAGACGAACGCGTCCGCACCGCTGGCCGGCGCGAGTTTGCACAGGTCCGGCCAGCCGAATTGCTTCCAATAGGCGACCATGCCGATGCGTTGCGCGAAACCCTGGAACGCAGGATCCTGACGCGCCTTGCGCGACCAAGGCTCCGGTTGCCACAACCAATTGAGATAAGCGTCGGACAAGCCGCTGTGGCCGCGCTCGAACACATCGAGGGAACGCGCCGGTTCGCCCAGTTGCAACAGCATCGTCGGCGCCCAGTTGTCGTCCAGATGCGCATCGAGGATTTTCAACGCGACCTGGCGCTGTGCGGCATCGCCGTAAGTGCCGCGATAGATCGCCTGCAAAGCCGCGAGAGAAATCTTGGTTCCCATCTGACTCGTCGAGTTGGCGAACTCCCGCGCAGACCCAGCCATGTCGCCATGTGCGGCATCATAGAATTCCAGCATCAGCGCACCGAAGGGCGAATCCGTGACACCGGCGCGATGGATGTACGCCAGCGCGCCGGCCTGATCGTGCTGGCGCCAGCGCAACATGCTCTTGTAGAACAGCAGCAGGATATTCGCCGGATCATTGGTCAACGCCGCATCAATCCGCGCTTCGGCATCATGGGTGCGACCCATTGCAGCCAGCTCGTTGGACGCCCAGTAATTCACCGCGGAATTGTCCGGCGCGAGTGCCAGCGCGCGCTGCATGGGTTCAACCATTGCCACGTAATGGCGCTGCGAAAACTGGTTGTAGCTCAACGCGGAGTAAGCCTCGGCATCGTTCGGGTCGAGAATCAGCGCGCGATGCGCGGCAGCATCGGATGTCTTCCAGCTTTCATTCCAGTTCGCCCCCGTATATTGCGGCAGCACCGCGTAAGCGACAGCGAGCTTGGCCCATGCGCGCGCGAATTTCGGATCGAGCGTGGTCGCTTGCTGCAACAGCCCGATCGCCTGCGGGAGGCTGTTGCCGGTACGCCGGTTGACCAGCGTCTGCGCCGTGACGAAATCCGCATAGGCTTCCGCGCTGGTGGTCGCCACCGGCACCAGCCGTGCCTGCTCGCTGCCGGTCAGCACGATCTTCAGGTGATCGGTAATTGCGCGCGCGATGCGCTCCTGCAATTCAAAGATGTTGCTCAGATTCCCGTCGTAACTTTGCGACCAGACCTCGAAGCCGTCATCGGTACGGATCAATTGCACGCTGATGCGCACCGCATCGCCCTGGGTCCGCACCGAACCTTCCAGTATGTTGGCGACATCCAGGGCCTTGCCGATGGTGCGCAGGTCGGCGTTGTGGCTGCCGTAGTAAAACGACGACGCGCGCCCCGCGACTTTCAGATCCTGCACGCGCGTCAGCGCGTTTAACAGTTCCTCCGCCATGCCGGCGGAGAAATAGCCATGGTCATGCGCGGGACTGAGGTCCTCGAATGGCAACACCGCGATGGATTTGGCCGGAATGTCCGCGAGCGCGGAATCACTCGCCAATCCCGCGCCCTTGCGCCAGACGAACGTATTCGTGAGCAACAACACCACCGCGACGACCAATACCGCGATGATCCACTTGTCCAGCTTGCGGCCGGTGGAGTGCGCGATCGAATCGTCCCCCGCGATCTCGCTCTCGCGTTTCAAACCCTGCGGCGTGAATTCGTAGAACCACGCGAAAGCGATCCAGAACGGGAAGCCGATGACCGCCGCGACCAAGAACCAGCGCGTCGTGACCTCCGGCAACCCGATGGCCGGCGTCAGCTGCGAGATGCCCTGCGCCAATGCCCAGGAAGCGCCGATGTAAAGTACGCCCGCACGCAGCACGTTGCGGCGTTTGAGTTCGCTGACAAACGCCCCCGTCTTCAAGCAATCGCCCTTGGGTTGGGATGCGTGGAACCGCACTGGGGCGGAGTGTACTCGCGCAGTAGCCCATGCGAGCCGGTGGCAACCGGCTGCGGGCACCTACAGGACTTTCGCGACCATCCGGCGCAGTGCCATTGCCAACGTCGAGACTCGCCGCTGATCTCGCTCCCCAAAACAGACAGTCGCGAATGACTCCTTCGGGTCGTTTGTCGCCAACAACAGCCTTTCGGAGAATGCACATCATCCCTTATCGCTGTCGCCCGCGACGAAATCCGTGACTTGACGCATACGGCCTCGATCGACACCAGAACGGCCACCCCTGGCCTCACTTCTCACGAAAACCGACCACGACCTCCCTCCGTCGCCAGCACCGCATCGAGAAACGCTTGGAGCAGTGGCCCGCGATAGCGTTCGCGGTGCAGGACCAATGTCAGGCGACGTTGCAGGTCGAGGAACGGCGTCCGCAGCACGCACAGCTTCCCGGCCGCGCGTGCCTCGGCAATCGCGACTTCGGGCAGGCAGGCGATGCCGAGTCCCGCGATCACGGCCTGCTTGATCGCCTCACTCTGGCCCAGCTCCAGCACGCCGGCCGCGGCCGGCAAGCGCGACAGCGCTCGTTCGGCCAGCGCGCGCGTCGCCGAGCCGCGCTCGCGCAGGATCCAGCGCACGTTCTTGAAATCCTTCGCCGCGAGTCGTCGCCGCCGCGCCAATGGATGATCCGGGCGCACGCACACGACCAGCCGGTCCTTGCGCCACGGCAGCATCTCGATGTCGGCATGCGGCGCCGCGCCCTCCACGCAACCCACATCCACGGCGAAACGGCGCACGTCCGCGACGATCGCTTCCGTGTTGGCGATTGCGAGGTGCAGGGCTACGCCCGGGTGCGCTCTCGCGAAACCACCCAGCAGATCGCCGACCAGATAGTTGCCGACGGTGTTGCTTGCGCCGATGCGCAGGTCGCCGCGCACCACGGCCTGCGTGCATGTCACATGCCGCGGCAGGTCGCGCATGCGTTCCAGCACCTCCTGCGCGCGCGGCAGCAAGGCCATGCCGTGTTCGTTCAACGTCAGCCGCCGCCCCGCGCGGTCGAACAGGCGCTGCCCGAGCAGCCGCTCGAGCTCGGCCAGGGCCATGCTCACCGCCGGCTGGCTCAAGTACACGGCATCGGCCGCCGCACGCACCGAACCGGTGGCGGCGATCTTGGCGAAGACCTCGAGCTGGCGGGGACTGATGTTGATCATCACTGGAATTGATATATGACGTAATCATAATTGAATTTACTTATGTATTGCGACGGCAGAGCATACCCGGCCTCCAAAGGAGGCCTGCGATGAATGCATTGCCCGAAACCGCTACGCCGTTGGTCGGCGTCACCAAACCTGCACGCATGCTGCGCAGGGCGCCCGGCCTGCTGCTGGCACTGGCGATCGGCCTCGCCGGCCTGTGGCTCGCGAATCAACCGTGGCTCGCCCGCTGGCAGGTCAGCTCGCTGACCCTCGCTATCGTGCTGGGCATGATCGTCGGCAACACCTTCGGCACGCACCTGCCGGCGCGGCTCGCGCCGGGCGTGATGGTCGCGCAGCAGAAACTGCTGCGGTTGGGCGTGATCCTCTTCGGCCTGCGCATCACCTTCCAGCAGATCGCCCACGTCGGTCTCGAAGGCCTTTTGCTCGACGTGGTGATCGTGTGCGGCGCGTTGCTGCTCGGCAGCGCGCTCGGCCGCCGTGTGTTCGGACTCGATCGCGACACCGCGCTGCTCACCGCGGGCGGCAGCGCGATCTGCGGCGCGGCCGCGGTACTGGCGATGGAGCGCGTTGTGAAATCGGAGCCGAGCAAGGTCGCGATCGCAGTGGCGACCGTGGTGCTGTTCGGCACCCTCGACATTTTCGTGTACCCGTGGCTGTTTCTGCACCTCGGCATGGACGTGCTCCAATTCGGCCTCTTCACCGGCGGCACCGTGCACGAAGTCGCACAGGTCGTCGCCGCCGCCAGCGCGGTCGGGCCTGCCGCCGCCGATATCGCGGCGATCGTCAAGCTGACCCGCGTGATGCTGCTGGTGCCGGTGTTGCTCTACATCAGCTGGCAGCGGTCGCGCCGCGATGGCGCCACAGGCGAGGGCGGCATGAGCGTGCCGTGGTTCGCGCTGGTCTTCGTCGCGGTCGCCGCGTTCAACTCGCTGGTGACGCTGCCGGAAGGCGTGACAAGTGTCTTGCTGACCGTCGATACCCTGGCGCTGGCCGCGGCGATGGCGGCACTGGGCATGGAAACCCGCTTTGCCAAATTACGTGCACTGGGACCCAAACCGCTGCTGCTGGCGACGTTGCTTTGGATATGGTTGATCGGCGCGGGCGTGGTGCTGGTGAAGTTCGTGGTGTGACGGCCAGCGACGCTCAATCGCCATGCTGTTCCTTGAGCGTCAACGCCACCTTGTCGCGCAGATACACCGGCAATGCCTGCTCCGGGGGCATGCCCTTGCCCGCCGCGAAGAGCGGCGCGGCAAGACGCGCGACATCGCAGGCCTGCGGATAGCGGTCGCCATCGGCCCAGTGCGGCGGTGACGGCAGGCGTTCGCTGATCGCGCCGCCGTAGGCACGCCAGCCGGTGCCCAGCACGTTCCATCCCTCCGCTTCGGGCAGCCTCAGTGCGGACGCGGAAAGTACCCGCTCGCGATCCAGCGGCTCTACCAAGCCGTCCGCATCGAAACGGAACACACCGGCGTAGATTTCCTCGCGACGCGCGTCGATTGCAGCGAGGATCGGGGCACCGTTCCTCGGCGCCTGCATCGCCAGCGCGGCCAGTGACGAGATCGGTATTACCGGAATGTCGAGCGCCAACGCCAAACCTTGTGCGACGGAAATCGCCAGGCGCACGCCGGTGAACGCCCCCGGCCCCTGCCCCACCGCAATCACATCGAGTTGCTTTCGCACCATGCCGGCTTCGGCCAGCAAGTCTTCCGCCATCGGCAATACCAGCTCGGCATGGCGACGCGGCGCCAATTCGGTGCGGTCGATCAAGGCGTCGCCGTGCAGCAGTGCGACCGAACAGGCTTCCGTGGCGGTTTCGATGGCGAGCAGGTTCATGCCGACATTCTCGCATCCGCCGCTGCGAAGAATCGCCGCACGTCATCCACTTCGCGCGTGCGTGGCATCGGCGGCAGGCTCTGCAGGAAGAGCTTTCCGTAGGCGCGGCTGGTGAGGCGAGGGTCACACAGCACCAGCACGCCGCGATCGTGCATGTCGCGGATCAGGCGGCCAGCCCCCTGCTTCAGCGCGATCGCCGCGGCCGGAATCTGCCAGTCGCGGAACGGATTGCCGCCCGCGCGGCGCACGGCGTCGAGGCGCGCCTGCAGCACCGGATCGTCGGGCGACGCGAACGGCAGCTTGTCTATGAGGACGACGCTCAACGCTTCGCCGGCCACGTCCACGCCTTCCCAGAAACTCGCCGCGCCCAGCAGCACGCCGTTGCCGGAATCGCGAAAATCCGACAGCAACTGGTGGCGCGGTGCGCTGCCCTGCACGAACAGCGGCCACGGTCCGTCCATCAACAGGTCGGCCGCAAGCCGCAGCGCGCGGTGCGACGTGAACAGCAGGAACGCGCGTCCTTTGGATGCTTCCAGCACCGGCCGCACCGTTTCGATCACGCGTTGCGTGTAATCGCGGGCGGCAGGATCGGGCAGGCCCTGCGGCACGTAGCACAATGCCTGGTGCGCGTAATCGAACGGACTGCCGAGATCCAGCGTCGCCGGATCGATCAGGCCCATCTGCCGCGTGAAATGTTCGAACTGTCCCGCCACTGCCAACGTGGCGGACGTGTGGATCCACGCCGCGTCGGTGGCGTTGCGCAGCGTCTGCAACTGCGGCGCGAGATCGAGCGGCGTCGCACTAAGTTCAAAACCGTGGTCCGACAATTCGTACCAGCGCACCTCGCCCTCGCCGTCGCGACCGGCGATCCGCTGCAGGCGCTGGTCCAGCACCACGCAACGCGCGTGGACGCTGGCAAGGCCCTTGGAACGCTCGGCTTGGCCCATCAGGACGCCGGCCAGATCGGCCAGCGCATCGCCAAGATGTTCCAGAGCCTCCGCGGCGTCCGCGTCGGCTTCCAGTTGCGCGAACGCGCCGCGCTTCGGCAAGGTGTCGAACGCGAGCCGCGCCTTGCGCAGCGCATCGTTCATGTGGTCCTGCGCCGGCTGCAGCAACGCCAGTGCACCCGGCTGCCCGGCGCATTCCGCCAACGCGTCGGCCGCGAGTTCCTTCACCTGGCGCGCACTGATGCCCACCGAAAAATATTGTCCGGCGAGTTCCGGCAGCTGGTGCGCCTCGTCCAGCACGTACGCGTCCGCCTCGGGCAGGATCGCACCGAAGCCTTCGCGCTTCAGCGCCAGATCCGACAACAGCAGGTGATGATTCACCACCGTGAGATCGGCCTCCTGCGCACGACGCCGCGCCTTGAACACGAAGCAGTCGTCGTAGAGCGGGCATTCGGTGCCGAGACAGTTCTCGGTGGTGGACGTGACGCGCGGCCATAACGGCGAGCCCTCGGGAACCTCGACCAGTTCCGCGCGATCGCCCGTGCGCGTGCGCGCGCCCCACGCCCGCACCTTCTGCAAATCGTCCACTTGCGTGCGCGACTTGAACTGGCCCGATTCGACCGTCTGCTGCAGGCGATAGCGGCACAGGTAATTCGCGCGGCCCTTCAACAGCGCGACCTCGACCTTCGCACCGAGCATCGACATCACGCGCGGCAGGTCGCGATGGAACAACTGGTCCTGCAGGTTGCGCGTGCCGGTCGAGACGATCACCCGCTTGCCAGACAGCAACGCCGGCACCAGATACGCGAACGTCTTGCCGGTGCCGGTGCCAGCCTCGACCACCAGTGCGTCGTGGGCATCGATCGCATCCGCTACCGCATCGGCCATCCGCTGCTGCGTCGCGCGCGGCGCGAAGTTCGGCACCTCGCGCGCGAATGGACCGTCCGCGCCGAGCAGCGCGGAAGCGGCGGGATCCTCGACCTTCAGATTCATCGCACAAGTATCGCGGAGCGCGCGATCGTGTGGAACGGTCCGTGCGCGGTTGTGCATGGACTCGGCGCACCGCGCCTGCTACAAATCCGCCGCATGGATCGCCGGACGGCAGGAACGCCTGACCTCGGAGCCGCAACGCCATGCGCCACGTCCCGCTCGCCTTGACCCTCCTGCGCCTGTGCCTTGCACCCGTCGTGCTCGCGACCGCGGTGCTGCAGCCAAGCCGGGCGGTGTTCGGGGCGTGCTTGGTGGCCGCACTGGTTTCCGATTATTTCGACGGCGTGCTCGCGCGACAGATGGGTGTCGCGACACCCGCGCTGCGGCGGCTCGACAGTATCACCGACAGCATCTTCTACGCCTGCGCGCTGGTGGCGGCGCTGCTCACATCCTACGCGTCACTGGAACCGCATCTGCCGGCGCTGGGCCTGCTGCTGGTGGTCGAGGCACTGCGCTATGCGTACGACTTCAGGAAGTTCGGCAAGGAAGCCAGCTACCACATGTGGTCGTCCAAATTGTGGGGCCTGCTGCTTTTCGTGGGCATGTGGTCGCTGCTGGTGCTCGACCGCGGCGGCTGGCCCGTGGCGCTGGCGATCTACTGGGGCATCCTGGCGGATCTCGAAGGTTTCGCGATTTCGATGACGCTGCGAACCTGGCGGGCCGATGTGCCGACCCTCTGGCATGCGCGGCGGCTGCTCCGCACCGGCGCTTGATGGGGTCCAGCACGAAATGCTGTCATGATGCGGCCGGAACCGCCGGCGCTCGCGGGATCGGGGAGATCACATGCAACGCATCCGTCCGCTGTGGGTGGCGCTCGCGGCATTGGCCAGCTTCCTTGCGATCTGGATCCCGTACTGGCGGATTCCCTACCACGACCTCACCTTGCCCAACGCGTTGCTGACACCGTGGCTGTTGCTGGCGATGGCGCTGGCGCTGTTGCCGTGCATCACCCGCGCGGCACCCGTGTGGCTGATCGTGCCGATGGTGCCGTTGGCGGTCATCGCGGTAGTGATTGTCCGGATTGCCGTGGACACCGCGCACGATCCCACGTCCCACAACCTGTGGCCGTTCGAGGTCGCGATCGCGCTGGGCGTGAGCATCGCGAGCGCGTTGCCGGTCGCGATCGTCGGCGGCGTCATCGCGATACTCGGAAAGGCGCGCCGCACCACGCCGTCGCGCTGAGCGTCAGGTCGTGTACTGCGCCGCTGCCGCGCTCGCAAGCGGCGATGGCAGGCCGTCAGCCCGG
>JBQCCP010000014.1:0-37036 GCA_051962095.1 Rhodanobacteraceae bacterium | reverse complement strand
GCGGTATCCAATGGCGCCGGCTTCGTGTGGGATCTGGCGGAGAAACTCTCGTTCAGCCTCGACTACTGGGACATCGAACTGAAGAACAAGAGTGTCTATCTCAGCACGGGCGACATATTGAACGTCAACACGGCCTGTCTCATGGGATCCTACGACAACGGCGAGCCGATCGACCCCAACTCGGCCCAGTGCAGGCTGTACGAAAGCTTCGTGACTCGCGACGCAACAGGTCACATCACGAACATAAGCGTCCAGGCGATCAATCAAGCCGGTGTGAAAACCCATGGTTTCGACGCCAGCCTGCGCTACGCCTGGAGCTGGGGCCGATTCGGTGACTTCAAAGCCAACATCGGCTTTACCCGCGTCATGGGTTATCAGGTGCAAGTCGCTCCCGGGGACCCTTGGCAAGACGCGATGCACTGGACATCGGACGTGGCATTTCGCATGCGCACCAATTGGACGCTGGGCTGGATCAAGGACGGCTGGAATGTCTATCTGTACGGATTCCGCGACAGTTCACGGCCGAACTTTTACGCGACTCGTGTTCCGGCGGATACCGGCACGATTTACCCGTTGCGCCCGTTCATCCAATGGAATGCGTCGGTGTCGAAAGAGATCGCGCCGGGCTGGAGGGTTGGTGTCGACGTCGTCAACGTGTTCAACAGTTTCGGGCCGAAAGATCCTACCTACACGTCACCTCCGTACTACAACGCCATCTACGGCATGACGGGCCGCTCGGTCTACGTCAATCTCGACGTCGATTTGTGACATCGGCAAAAGGCGGTGCAGTGAGGCCGATGCCCGTTTCACAGACAACCACGTTCTACGGTAACTCTCATTTCGACGCCCACTCCCGACAACTACTACATGATCGAGACCCGCATGCCGCCATGCCCTGCGAACTTCTCGGTTGCCTACGACTGGTGACGTCGCAGCATGCGCGAAACGAGCCCTCCCCAAGTGGGGAGGGCTGGCTGGAGATGGGGTAACGTAAGCGACGTGACCGAACCCATCCCCCTCCCAGCCTCCCCCTTGAAGGGGGAGGAGAAATCAAGAACCCCACTGTCACCCGTCGCTGCACGGCTGCTGGCGCGGGCCCGCAGCGAATGGGAGGCGCGCCAGTTCGATGCCGCCGAACGCTCGGTGATGAGCGTGCTGGCGTTGGCGCCGCGCGATCCGCGGGCGTTGCGGATGCTGGCGCTGGTCGCGCGCAGCCGGGGCGACTACGCCAAGGCCGTCGAATGTTTCCGCGCCGTCCTGCCGGTGTGGCCGGATGATTTTTTCCTGCGCACCGAATTCGGCCTGTCGCTGCTTTCGCTCGGCGAAGCCGCGAACGCTACCGAACACTTTCGCCGGGCGTGCGAACTCGAGCGCGACTCGGATTCGGCTTGGTTCAATCTCGGCGAGGCGCTATGGCAACAGGCGCGAGGAGAAGAAGCCGTCACGGCGTTGCAGCGGGCGCTAGCCCTCGAGCCCTCGAACGTCCAGGCCCGGATTTCACTGGCGCGGGCCTGTGCCGGTCTGGGACGGACCGAGACTGCGGTGGCGGCATTCCGTGAGGTGGTACGGCGTGATCCCGACAGCGCCGACGGATGGTACGGGCTGTCGCTGAATACGGTTCTCGACGCCGTCGATGCCGCGCATCTGCAGCGGGCTTTCGCACGCGGCGACTTGCCCGCCCGTACGCACTATCTGTTCGGGTTCGCGCTGGCGAAGGCACTGGAAGACCGAGGCGAGCCTGCGCGCGCCTTCGAAGTGCTCCGGGAAGCGAACGCGGCGCAGCGCGCGAGCCTGCGGATGCCATGGAACGCCATCGAAGAACACCGGTTCGTGGACGCGATCCGCGATGCATTCGCGAACCCCGTGTCGCCGTCACCGGATGCCGAGGCCGGCAAGGAAGCCATCCTGATCACCGGCATGCCGCGCTCCGGATCGACCCTGGTCGAGCAGATCCTCGCCTCGCATCCGGAAGTCGAGGGTGCCAACGAAATCAGCGACATGCTGCAGCTTGTTCAGGCGGAGTCCCAGCGCCGCGGTTCGGCCTTTCCTTCCTGGACGTCGGACGCCACGGCCCGGGATTGGCAGCGGCTCGGCCAGGAATATCTGGCGCGCACCGCGCGTTGGCGAGCGGCCAAACCGCGCTTCGCCGACAAGAACCTCTTGAGCTGGCATTACGTGGGGGCGGCGCTGGCGATGTTGCCCGCGGCGCGCGTGATCATCGTTCGGCGCGACCCCGTGGAAACGTGCCTTGCGTGCTGGCGCCACTGCTTCACCGACGTAGCCGGCTTCGCCTGCGACCTCAATGATCTGGCGGATTACTGCGCCGGCTTCCTGCGCCTGACGCGTTTCTGGCTGGAGCGCCATCGGGCGCGCGTATTCGACCTGCAATACGAGGCGTTGGTGGCAAACCCGGAAGGCGTCATTCGCCGCGTGCTGGATTTCTGCGGGTTGCCCTTCGATCCCGCCTGTCTCGAATTCCACAAGACACAGCGCGCCGTGCTGACGCCCAGCGCCTCGCAGGTGCGCCGGCCCCTGCACCGCGGCGCCGCGCGCAGTGCGCGTTATGGGGCCAAGCTGGATTACCTGCGTGCACGCTTGCGCGATGCCGGCGTGCCGCTCGAATGAAATACCCGTTGCCCGTCATCCCGGCGCAAGCCGGGATCCAGGTTGCTGTCGCGGATACCACAACATGACGAAACTGGTACTGGTGGTGTTTTTGCTTGCGCTGGCCTGCGCTCCGGCGCTGGCCGATGGCGTCCCCGCCTCGTTGCAGCAGCCCGGCATGAACCTGATGCCGTGGCCAGAGCATTTGCAGCGCCACGAGGGCCACCTTGCGCTGACGCCGCAATTCGAAATCAGGGTGACCGGCCATCCCGGTCGGCGGGTGTACGACGCCGCCACCCGCTTGCTGCAGCACTTGCAGCAGCGTTCCGGAATCGCTTTCACCCAGCAATCGGTGGAAGCGGATTCCGGCGGTGGACAAGCAACACTCGTGATCGACGTGCGCCGTTCCGGCGTGCTCAGGATCGGCGAAGACGAGTCGTACAGCCTGCACGTCGGCACGCGTCGCGTGGTACTGAAGGCGGAGGACGGCCTCGGCGCGCTGCACGGCTTGCAGACCCTGCAGCAGCTACTGCAATACGATGCGGGCGGCTACGGGTTTCCCGCCGTCGACATTGAAGACAAGCCGCGCTTCGAATGGCGCGGCCTGATGATCGATGTCGCGCGTCATTTCCAGCCCGTGGACGTGATCGAGCGCAACCTCCGCGGCATGGCGGCGGTGAAGTTGAATGTCCTGCACCTGCACCTGAGTGACAACCAGGGCTTCCGCATCCAGAGCAAGGTCTTTCCGGAACTGACCGAGCTGGGTTCGAACGGGCAGTTCTACACACAGGCCCAGATGCAGCACATCATCCAGTACGCCGGCGACCGCGGCATCATCGTGGTGCCCGAGTTCGACTTGCCTGCGCATGCCGTGGGTTTCCTTGTGAGCCATCCGGAACTGGCCGGCGCGCCCGGGCCATACCACCTCTACACACGGTTCGGCGGCAAGAACCCCGCGTTCGATCCGAGCAATCCGGAAACGTATCGTTTCCTCGGCCGTTTCTTCGAGGAAATGGCGAGGCTCTTTCCCGCGCCCTACATCCACATAGGCGGCGACGAAAATTCGGGGAAACAGTGGGACAATAATCCCGTGATCCAGGCCTACATGCAGCCCGCGATCACGTCCAACGAGGCGCTGCAAACGCAGTTCATCCAGAAACTCGCGGCGATGATCCGCGCCGACGGCAAGCAGATCATCGGTTGGGATGAAATCCTGCAGCCGGGCCTGGAGAAAGGCGCGATCGTCCAGAGCTGGCGCGGCAAGGACTCTCTCTACCAGGCCGCACGCGCAGGCCATCGAACGATCCTGTCGAATGGCTACTACCTCGACCTGCTCTACCCCGCTTCGGACGCTTACCTCAACGATCCCGTTCCACCCGGCACGCATCTGAAGCGCTCGGTTCGCCGCAACATCCTGGGCGGCGAAGCCGAAATGTGGAGCGAACTGGTCCGGCCGGGAACCATCGACTCGCGCATCTGGCCGACCGCCGCCGCGATCGCCGAACGCCTGTGGTCGCCGCAAGACGTGCGCGACGTCACGTGGATGTACGAGCGCCTGTACGCCGTGAACCTGCAACTTGAAGAACTGGGCCTCACGCAGATCCGCAATCAGGGCGTGCTGTTGCGCCAGTTGGCGGAGGGACAGGAAATCGAACCCCTGCAGGTCCTGGTCGATGCGATCTCGCCGGTGCGCGGGTACCAGAGGATGGCCAGCGGCGACTACACCATCCATTCGCCGCTCGATTCGATCACGGATGCCGCAACCGCGAATCCGTGGGCGGCGATCCATTTCAGCGAATGCGTCGACCGGTTCGTGAAGTATCCCGATGCCGGCACGGAGCAGCAGATTCGCTCGCAACTCCAACAGTGGATTGCCAACGGTCCGAAGCTGGAGGGGTTGATCGAATCGTCACCCGACTTGCATTCGGTCAAGCCGCTGGCGCAGTCCTTGGTGACGCTGTCGAAGATCGGGCTCAAGGCGCTCGACTACATCGATCACAACGAGCCGGCTCCGCGCGCGTGGGCCAGGCAGACCACGACCGATTTCCTGCAGGCGCGCGAACCGGCCGCGGCAACGAAACTGCGGATGGTCGATGCCGTCGAGCAACTCGTGGTGATGGCGCTGAAGGGCGGAGCCAACGAGTCGGAAACAGTACGGAGCCAGGAAGAAGAGAAGCCATGATTCGCTCGTCACGGACGCGCGGCGCAGTGGCGCTTGGCCCTCATCGTCATTCCGGACGCCGCGCAGCGGCGATCCGGAATCGGTTTGTTGCGATGGTTTCCACTGGCTCGAAACCGATAGACTCACGCCATCCTTGGCGCACGCCTTTTGGGCTGCCCGGGGCGTTCGCGTTTGCAGTCCCTGCAAACCGCAGTCGGATTCTGCCCGCAAAAAAACGCGGGCAGCCCCGGAAAGCCTGGGATTCTTTGCTGATGTGCGTCGCTAATCAGGCCTCATTGTCGCCAGCGCTTCACGCACCCGGCCGCCCGCCGCCGTGAGCCTGCGTTCGGCTTCGTCCGCATCGCAATCGCCGAGCAGCATCACGACCGCGGGCTTCACCCGCCCAAGCGTCGCTTCGAGTGCCGCGGCGCTGGCCGTTTCATCGGCGCCGGTGATCTGCTGGACCATCCGCAACGCGCGTCGGCGAAGTTTCGCGTTGGTTGCCCGCACGTCGACCATGTACGGACCATAGGTTTTGCCGAGCCGCACCATGACTGCGGTCGACAGCGTGCTCAGCGCGATTTTTTGCGCGGTGCCCGCGCAAAGCCGAGTGGAACCAGCGATGACTTCCGGACCCGTCAACAATTCGATGGCGGTGTCGGCGACATCGGCCAGCGCACTGCGGGCATTGTTGACGATCGCGATGGCATGGCTTCCCACTTCGCGTGCGTATCGCAGCGCGCCGATCACGTATGGCGTGCGTCCCGAGGCGGTGATCCCGACCACGGCGTCGTTCGGATTCAGGCCCTTCGCCCGCAAATCGGCGGCGCCGGCGTCTGCATCGTCTTCCGCGCCTTCGACCGCTTCCTGCACCGCTGCCGGACCGCCCGCAATCAGCGCGACGACCAATTCCGGAGGAGTGTTGAACGTCGGTGGACATTCCGATGCGTCGAGAATCGCGAGCCGGCCCGAGGTGCCGGCGCCGACATAGAACAGCCGGCCACCCCGCATCATGCGCGCGGCGATCGCGTCCGCAGCGGCGGCAATCGCCGGAACCGCTGCCATCGCGGCGCGTTGTGCGGCGCCCTGGCCTTCCACGAGCGTGCGCACCAGTTCATCGGTGGGACGGCGATCGAGGTCGTCCAGATCCGGACGCACCGCTTCGGTCGCCAGGACATCAAGGGTGGCATCTTGCTGCATGGGCTGCTGCGTGGATGGGTTCACCGGTTTTTATCCTCTCGCTCGCGCGACCCAGGGTTCGTGGATGCCGCTATCGACAAGCGCCAGACGACGCGCGCCATCGATCGACGTGCCCTCCGCGGGCTGTAGTTGCAGGTTGACGCCGCTCCGCTCGATGTTCGCATGCAGCGGATCGAGCAGCACCGATCCAAGATTCACCAGGCCGCCGATGATGACCGCCATCACCGGCCCTGTAGTCTCCAATGCGTTGGCGGCCGCGATCATCGAACCGGCCAGTGCCGCCGCGCCCGCCTCCATCACGCGCAAAGCGACTGCATCGCCGTCGCGCGCCGCCTCGGCCACGGCCGGCGCAAACGCGGCCATGCTGCGGCCAGGATTGGGATCGGAACCGAGCTTTGCCGCGAGTTCGCCGATCGAGCCGAACTGCCGGGCTGCGACGTCCGACAGAACGGTCGCGGGCCCGCGACCATCGCCCGCGCGTGCCGCCGCTTGCAAGCCGCAGCGGCCCAGCCACGCGCCGCTACCTTCGTCACCGAGCCACGGACCCCAACCGTCCACACGACGAGACCTGCCGCCGGCGCCGATCGCCAGGGTCACCGCGCCGGTTCCCGCGGCCAACACCACGCCGGATTTGCCGCCGAGTGCGCCCGCGTGCGAGGTAATCGCATCGCTCGTCACCGCAACGTTCCGGGCAGGAAGCGAACGGGCAAGCTGCTCCGCCAATCGGCGCGCCGGTGCAGGCGCATCCATGGCGCCGGGGGCGCCTACGCCCACCGCATCGACGCGGACGACTTCATGTGCCTGCAGCAGCGGCATGGCAACGACGAGAATGGCCGCCTCGGCGACGGCGGCTCCATCCACGGCGCCCAATCCCAGGCTGCCGTCACCGGTGGCGATCGCTGCCGGTTCCGCCGCGTCGCCCTTCCACAACGCAACGCGGCAGCCGGTCCTGCCGATATCCACGGCCAATACGGTTTTCACTCCATTGTCGGCACTGTAATTGCGCATGCCCACCCGAAGTGATTGCCGCAACGGTCAACTTGCGGAAGACGCGGGCGCGGTGACAGCCGAACCTTCCGTCGCGTGCGCCGGTTCGGCGCCGGCCGATGCGTGCCGGTCTTCGTCGGAGATGCTGCGGATCGACGCGCCCAGTTGCGTCAGCTTGCTTTCGATGTCTTCGTAGCCGCGGTAGATGTGGTAGATGCGGCGGATTTCCGTGGTGCCTTCGGCCACCAAGGCGGCCAGCACCAGTCCGGCCGATGCGCGCAAGTCGGTGGCCATCACCGGCGCGGCCGTCAGGTTCTCGGAGCCGGTGATGATCACGGTGTTGCCTTCGATCTTCGCCTTGGCGCCCATCCGCTGCAATTCGAGGATGTGCATGAAGCGGTTCTCGAACAGGTTCTCGATGATCACGCCCGATCCTTCCGCGACCGCATCCAGTGCGCAGAACTGGGCCTGCATGTCGGTGGGAAAACCGGGATACGGCGAAGTGTTGATATCCACGGCGCGCGGGCGTCGGCCGCGCATGTCGAGTTCGATCCAGTCGTCGCCGAGTTCGATGTGCGCACCGGCATGCTGCAACTTCGACAGCACCGCCAGCAGCAACTCGGGCTGGGTGTCGCGGATGCGCACCTTGCCGCGCGTGATCGCACCGGCCACGAGATACGTACCGGTTTCGATGCGGTCCGGCAGGATGTCGTGCGACGCGCCGTGCAACTTGTCGACGCCGTCGATCGTGATGACGCTGGAGCCGGCGCCCTGGATCTTCGCGCCCATGCGTTGCAGGCAGGTCGCGAGGTCGACGATTTCCGGTTCGCGCGCCGCGTTCGCGATGACCGTGCGCCCTTGCGCGAGCGTCGCCGCCATCATCAGGTTTTCGGTGCCGGTGACCGTCACCTTTTCGAGCAGGATGTCGGCGCCGCGCAGGCGGCTGGCGCGGGCCTTGATGTAACCCTCGTCCACCGAGATCTCGGCGCCCATCGCCATCAGGCCCTGCAAGTGCAGGTCGACCGGCCGCGCGCCGATCGCGCAGCCGCCCGGTAACGACACGTCGGCCTCCCCGAAGCGCGCCAGCAACGGTCCCAGCACCAGGATGGACGCGCGCATGGTCTTGACGAGATCGTACGGTGCAAAACAAGCGTGCAAGTGGCCGGCGTCGACCTCCAGTTGCATGTTGGTGCCGAGGGTCAGCTTGACGCCCATCTGCGCCAGCAGCGTGTTCATCGTCACGATATCCTGCAGTTGCGGGATATTGCGAAGGCGCAGCGGCTCCGCCGTCAGCAGCGATGCCGCCAGGATCGGCAGCGCGGCATTCTTGGCGCCGGAAGCCCGGATCTCGCCGTGAAGCTGCGCACCGCCTTCAATCAGAAACCTGTCCATCCGACTCTCTTTCACTCTGCATCGCGATCGTGGGCATGCAACCGCTCGGGCCGGTGCGAAGGCGTGCCAGCCTCGATCGCTGGAAACGACTGGATGAAACCGCCGATCGCGAGCGCGGTTTCGTGGCCGGAAAACGTGTCCGCATCCTAACGGAGAAGCACAGATTTTGCGCACCGAACATGAACGAAGGTCTTGACCCGCCCTGTACCGGGCATCGTGTTCAACGCGGCTCGGTCGCACGCCAGGGCAACGCCGTGTCGTTCGAAGCATTTTTCGGGTGGGTCAGCGACAGCCCACCGCCGACGATCAGCGTGATCGCGACCCCGATCGGCACGTACCACGGAAATGCCAGGGCATGCCCGTGGATTTTCACCCCCAGCACCACCACGGCCATCACGACCACCGTGGCGATGAAGGCGACCGCGCCATCGCGCTGGTTCGCGCGCTTGACCAGCAGTCCGAGCAGGAATGCGCCCAGCAGCGCACCGTAGGTGTAACCGGTGATGCCTAGCCCCAGCACGACGACAGGGCTGTGGGTGTCGGTGAACATCGACGCAAAACCGACCAGGGCGCCGGCCCAGAACAGCGTCGAGATCCGCGAGATCCGCAGCATAGTCCTGTCGCCGTAATCGCGCCGGCCGAACAGGCGGATCAGGTCGGTGAGCGTCGAGTTGGACATCGAGTTCATCGCCGATGACAGCGAACCCATGGTCGCGCCCAGAATGCCGGCCACCATCAGGCCCGATATGCCCGGCGGCAGCCCGTGGATGATGAATTCTGGAAACAGGTCGTCGGGACCGCTCAGGCCCAGTTGCGCCGGCGTACGGCCGCCGAACTTGATCCACAGCAGCGTGCCGACGGCTGAGAACAGCGCGAATTGCGCCATCACGAACACCGCGCTGCCGACCATGGCCTTGCGGCTGTCGCGCAGGTTCCGGCAGGCGAGGATGCGCTGCACCATCAGCTGGTCGGCGCCGTGCGAGGCCATCGTGAACACGGCGCCCCCGAAAATCGCGGCCACGAACGCGAACGGGCTGGTCAGGATTGGCGCGTGGAAGTCGAACACCTTGAACTTGCCGGCTGCGAATGCATGGCCGAGTTCGGCCAGCGAAGTTCCGTGCAACAAAATGCCGACGCTCAAAAGTGCGCCACCGATGTAGAGCATCATTTGGATCGCGTCGGTCCACACCACCGCGCGGATGCCGCCGATGTAGGTGTAGGCGACGGTCACCCCGGCCAGCACCGCGATGATTTCGAGATAGCTCGCGTGCACGCCCATCGCCGCAAGCAGCAGCGCGATCGGGATCGCGGACGCGAATAACCGCACGCCTTCGGCCAGGAGCCGCGTGACCAGGAACGTCGCCGATGCGAGGCCCTGCACCTTGGGCCCGAAGCGCAGGCCCAGATACTGATAGGCGCTGACCAGGTTGCCGCGCGCATACAGCGGCAGCAGCACGATCGCGACGATGCTGCGTCCGAGCAGATACCCGAATGCGAGTTCGACGAAACCATAGGCGCCGAGATACGCGACACCCGGCACGCTGATCACGGTCAGCGTCGAGGTTTCGGTCGCGACGATTGAAAAGCACACCGCCCACCAGGACAGGTTGCGTTCGCCGACGAAGTAGTCGGTTGCCGAGCGCTGCCTGCCGCTGATGCGCAGCCCGATCGCCGCGATCACGATCAGGTAGACGACGATGATGGCGAGGTCGAGCACTGGTTCAGGCGGCGTGTCGCATGGCGAATACGACACCCTCGCGGCGACGGGTCATGACCGGATTATGTTTCGCACTTCGCACCACCCGCTCCTCGCCCTCGGCAACACCCCTGCCGACACGTCCCGTCAATCCTACCGAACCTTACGCGCGCATCACCAATGAAAAACCCGCGGGCAGGCATAGCTGCAAGCTATGGGCGGGCGGCTCTGCACGCGCGCTATGCTTGAGAATGCAGGGCGGGTGTCAACCCGCCGCATTGGAAACGAGCGTGCCAATCGACATCAACGTGCCGCTGCATCCGCCAACCCGTGTGTTGCTCGGTCCGGGTCCCAGCGAACTCGATCCCGAGGTGTTGCGGGCGATGACGCTGCCGCCGCTGGGCCATGTCGATCCGGCGATGCTGCGGATCTTCGATGAACTCAAGGTATTGCTGCGCGAAGCCTTCCAGACCAGGAATGATTTCGCAATCGCCCTGTCAGGCACCGGCACCTCGGGAATGCAAGCCGCGTTGTGCAACTCGATCGAACCCGGTGATGCGGTGGTCATCGGCACGATGGGCTACTTCGGCGAACGGCTCGCGGCCATGGCCGAACGCCTTGGCGCCAAAGTGACGCGCGTCGATGCGCAATGGGGCACGCCGCTCGACGCCGACCAGATGTATGACACGATCCGCAAGGTACGTCCGCGCGTGGTCGGCGTGGTGCACGGCGAAACGTCCACCGGCGTCGCGCAGAACGACATCGCGGACATCGCTGCCGCGGCGCATGGAGTCGACGCGCTGCTGATCGTGGACACGGTCGCGTCGCTCGGCGGACATCCAATCGATATCGACGACGCCGGCATCGATGTCTGCTACAGCGGCAGTCAGAAGGCGCTCGGCGCGCCTTCGGGCATGGCGCCGCTGACGTTGAACGACCGCGCGATGGAGCGGGTGCGCACCCGCAAGTCGCCTGTGTCGAGTTTTTATCTCGATGTGCCGGCGCTGGAAAAATACTGGTATCAGGGTCAGTACCACCACACGATCTCGGCGCCGCTGGTGTACGCATTGCGTGCGGCGTTGCTCGGTTTGCACAACGAGGGGTGCGAACGTCGCTGGGCGCGCCACCAGCAAAACTTCGACGCGTTCCGCGCCGGCATCGAGGCGCTGGGACTGAGTATCCTGGCCGCATCCGAACACAGCCTGCACACGGTTGCCGGCGTGCTGCTGCCCGGCGGCGTGGATGCAGGCGACGTGCGAAAGGCGTTGCTGGACGGCTTCGGCATCGAGGTCGCGACCGGGCTCGGCGCCTTCAAGGCGCGCATGTTGCGCGTCGGCTTGATGGGTTACGGCTCGCAGCCGCACTTGGTGTTGCGCCTGCTGGCGGCGCTCGAAGACGTGCTGCGCGCGCGCGGACAAACATTCGAACCGGGCGCCGGCTTGGCCGCCGCGCAACGTAGTTGGCAGGCATCTTGAGCTTCATGTCCTTGAGAACCTGTAGGGCGGGAGTAGCACAGCGCATACCGCTGCTTGACTGCAAGGCGGCGGGTTATCACCCGCCCTACGACACGAGCGGACTGTCATAACTTTGAGGCAAGTGCGGCAACGAGAAATGACGGATTCCGGCAAACCAGCACCCGACAAGCGTGACCTGATCACCGCGCTGCGCAGGTTCCTGCCGGACGACGCGATCCTGCACGCCACCGAAGACTTGCGTCCCTACGAATGCGACGGCCTGTCCGCATACCGCCAGACGCCGATGGTCGCCGTCCTGCCGCGCACGATCGAGCAGGTGCAGCAGACCCTGCGTGTCTGCCACGAAAGCGGCGTGCCGGTGGTGGCGCGCGGCGCCGGCACCGGCCTGTCCGGCGGCGCGCTTCCCGTGGGCGACGGCTTGCTGCTGAGCCTCGCGCGGTTCATGTCGATCCTCGACATCGATCCCGCGAATCGCACGATGCGGGTGCAGCCTGGCGTGCGCAATCTCGCCATTTCCGAAGCCGCGGCGCCGTATGGCCTGTACTACGCGCCGGACCCGTCGTCGCAGATCGCCTGCACCATCGGTGGCAATGTCGCCGAAAACGCGGGCGGCGTGCACTGCCTCAAATACGGACTGACCGTCCACAACATCCTCAAGCTGAAAATGGTGACGATGGATGGCGAGCTGCTCACCTTTGGTGCCGATGCGCTGGATGCGGCGGGTTTCGATCTGCTTGCGGTCGCGACCGGCTCGGAGGGGATGCTGGGCGTCATCGTCGAGGTCACCGTCAAGCTGGTCCCGAAACCGGAGACCGCGCGCGTCGTGCTGGCGGCGTTCGCCGACGTGGAACAGGGGGGTGCTGCGGTGGGCGCGGTCATCGCCGCCGGCATCGTGCCGGCCGGACTCGAGATGATGGACAACCCGGCGATCCGTGCCGCCGAAGCGTTCGTCCACAGCGGCTATCCGGTCGACGCCGCGGCGATCCTGCTGTGCGAACTCGACGGCACCGCCGAAACGGTCGCCGACGACATCGAGCGGGTGAGTGCGATCATGGCGCGTTGCGGCGCCAGCGCGACGCGCGTGTCGCGCGATGAAATAGAGCGCGCGAAGTTCTGGGCCGGACGCAAGATGGCGTTTCCCGCGATGGGCCGGATTTCGCCCGACTACTACTGCACGGACGGCACCATTCCGCGCAAGTACCTGCCGCGTGTGCTGCGGCGCATCCAGGAACTCGGTCAACAACACAATCTCGCCGTCGCCAACGTGTTCCATGCCGGCGACGGCAACCTGCATCCGATGATCCTGTACGACGCGAGCCGCCCGGGCGAGCTCGAACGCGCCGAACAACTCGGCGGTGACATCTTGAGGCTCTGTGTCGAAGTGGGCGGCACCATCACCGGCGAGCACGGCGTGGGAGTCGAAAAGATCAACCAGATGTGCGACCAGTTTTCGTCCGCCGAGTTGTCACAATTCCATGCGATCAAGGCGGCCTTCGATCCGAAGGGCTTGCTCAATCCCGGCAAGGCCGTGCCGCTGCTGAAGCGTTGCGCCGAATACGGTGGCCTGCACGTGCACGGCGGCGAGTTGCCGTTTCCGGAACTGGAGCGATTTTGACCTCGTCGCACGATTCGAGCACGGACATCCGCGCGCGCGTGATCGACGCGGTCGAACGACGCGCGCCGCTGGCGATCGTCGGCGGCGGCACCAAGCACTTCCTTGGACGTGAAGTCCAAGGGGAAACATTGGCGCTCGGCGACCATCGTGGTGTCGTCGACTACCACCCCGAAGAGCTGGTCCTGACCGCCCGGGCGGGCACGCCGCTGTCCGAACTCGAGACGCTGCTGGCCGAACACGACCAGATGTTCGCCTTCGAGCCGCCGCACTTTGGTGCCGCGGCCACGCTCGGCGGAACGATCGCGGCAAATCTTTCCGGTCCGCGCCGCGCCTACGCGGGCGCAGCGCGCGACTTCGTGCTCGGCACGCGCATCGTCAACGGCCGCGGCGACATGCTGCGCTTTGGCGGTGAGGTCATGAAAAACGTTGCCGGCTACGATCTGTCGCGCCTCGTCACGGGCGCGATGGGGACGCTGGGCGTGATCCTGGACGTGAGCCTCAAGGTGCTGCCACGGCCGCGCGAAACCATCACGCTGGTGCAGTCGCTGGCGCCACGTGCGGCGATCGAAACCCTGTGCCGCTGGGGGGCCGCACCGCTGCCGATTTCCGCCTCATGCATCGAAGACGGACAGCTCTACGTACGACTGTCCGGCACGACCAGCGCGCTCGCGAAGGCCCGCACCACGATCGGCGGCGACGTGCTGGGAAACGCAGACACATTCTGGCTGGACATCCGCGAGCAAGGGCATCCGTTCTTTGCGGGTGAAATGCCGCTGTGGCGCGTGTCCGTGCCACCGGCCGCAAGCCTGGATTTGCCAGGCAACCAGTTGATCGAATGGGGCGGCGCGTTGCGCTGGCTCAGGAGCGACGCCCCGGCGGAAACGATTCGCGCAGTCGCGGCGGAGCACGGCGGCCACGCGATGCTGTTTCGGAGTCGCGTCCGCTCGCCTGAGCCGTATCACCCGCTGCCTGGACCTTCGATGCAGCTTCACAAGCGCATCAAGACGGCGATGGATCCGCGCGGCATTTTCAATCGCGGGCGCATGTACGCGGAGTTTTGAAGCATGCAGACGAACCTTGCAGCGCCATTCAAGGACACCGCAGACGGCCGCGACGCCGAGGCGATCCTGCGCGCCTGCGTGCATTGTGGTTTCTGCACGGCTACCTGCCCCACGTACCAACTGGTGGGAGATGAACTGGACGGGCCGCGTGGTCGCATCTACCTGATGAAAATGGTGCTGGAAGGTGACGCGCCGAGCCGCAAGACTCAACTGCACCTCGATCGCTGCCTGACCTGCCGCGCTTGCGAGACAACCTGTCCGTCCGGCGTCCGTTATGGGCGGCTCGTGGATATCGGCCGTGGCGTGGTGGACGCCCGGGTTCAGCGCCCGCTTGTCGAGCGCGTGATTCGCCGCGTGTTGCGCGCCATCGTGCCCTATCCAAAGCGCTTCGGCTTTTTCTACAAGCTCGGCCGCATTGCCCCGCAAGCGTGGTCGGGCGGGATGTGCAAGATGCCGCGGCGCCCGCGCGACGCATCCTGGCCGATGAGCCATGGGCTCCAACGCAAGATGTTGGTGCTCGACGGTTGCGTGCAGCCGGTTGCCGCACCTGCCACCAATGCGGCGGCGGCACGCGTGCTGGCGAAACTCGGCATCGAACTCGCACACACCGAAGGCGCTGGCTGCTGCGGCGCCATCAGCCATCACCTGACCGCGCCCGAAGAGGCCAGGGCATTCATGCGCCGGAATATCGACGCGTGGTGGCCCCGGATCGAAGCGGGCGCCGAAGCGCTGGTGATGACCGCGAGCGGTTGCGGCGCGGTGGTGCGCGAGTATGGCCATCTATTGCACGACGATCCTATGTACGCGGCGAAGGCGACGCGGGTTTCGGAGCTGACGCGGGATCTGAGCGAAGTGCTGGCGCACGAAAATCTGCAAGCCTTCGCGGGCATCGGGCATGGTCGCCGCATTGCCTGGCATTCTCCCTGCACGCTGCAGCACGGCCAGAAAATCGTCGGCGTGGTGGAGCGGATCTTGCGAATGGCGGGATTCGAACTCGTGCCGGTGCGGGACAGCCATCTTTGCTGCGGCTCGGCCGGCACCTATTCGCTGCTGCAGAAGAAGTTTTCCGGGCCCCTGCTCCGCAACAAGCTGGCCGCACTTCAGGAAGGCGATCCGGCCGTCATCGCCACGGCCAACATCGGATGCCAGTTGCACCTGGGCAGCGAGTCCGCGGTGCCGGTCCATCACTGGATCGAGCTGCTGGACGAACCGGGCCTTGCGGATCGCTGATCAACGCGCCTCCCGATTGGCTTGGTCCTCAGCCAATTCGCACGCGGCACCCGCACACGTCGCCATTCCGGGGGTCGCGCCGGCTTCATGGCGCGGCGTCCGGAATGACGTCAAAGTTTGTCCAGCGCTTCCGCAGTCAAGAAGCCTTATTTGTACAAGAGGTATTTCTGCCGAATCTTTTCGAACTGCGACAACCCTTTTTGCCAGCGTTGTTGTATCTCCGAAACAGGCATTCCTTTTTCGATGTCCTGCCGCACCCAGCCGTTGCCTACCAGTCGATCGAAGTCGGATGCGTTGAACGCGAACTGGTTCGGATAGAGATAGTGGATCGTCTCGATCACGGTGAGTCCGACCACCACCGGATCGAACGTGTCCCGGTCCATCACGTGCACCTGCACACCGTTGCACAGCTTGCCTTCGTATTTCGAAAACGTGGGCGTGAAGTGCACCGGCCGGAAGCGCACGCCGGGCAAGCGCTTGTCGTTCAGCACACGCGCCAGTTTTTCGGCATCGATCCACGGCGCACCTGCCAACTCGAACGGCCGCGTCGTGCCGCGGCCTTCGGATATGTTGGTGCCCTCCACCAGACCCATGCCTGGATACACCAGCGCGGTGGTTTCGGTCGGCATGTTGGGCGACGGCATCACGAATTGCAGCGGCGTGTCGTCGTAATACATCGACCGCTTCCAGCCGCGCATCTTCACCACCGTCAGGTCGGCGCCGATGTGGAACTCGCCGTTGAAAACCGCGGCCAGCTCGCCGATCGTCATGCCGTACCGCAACGGGATGGGATATTCACCGACGAACGAGGCAAACCTCGGATCGAGCACCGGCCCCTGCACCGCGACGCCGCCGATCGGGTCCGGCCGGTCCAACACGATGATCGGGATGTGCGCCGCCGCCGCGGCCTTCATCGAGTCGGCCATCGTGTAGAGATAGGTGTAGAAGCGCGTGCCCACGGCCTGGACATCGAACACCAGCACGTCGACGCCCTTCAGCATCGTCGGCGTCGGCTGGCGCGTCTTGCCGTAGAGGCTGTACACCGGCAAGCCGGTCACCGGATCGCGATCCGACCCGACGCTCGCGCCCGCCTGATGCGCGCCCCGGATGCCGTGTTCGGGACCGAACAACGCAACAAGGTGCACGCCCGGGGTATGCGCGAGCAAGTCGACATCACTGACGAGTTCGCGATCGACGCCGGTCGGATTGGTGATCAGCCCGACGCGCTTGCCGCGGATCAGGTCGGGCCGGTCGTGCAGCAGGGCTTCGATGCCGGTCTGGAACGCGGTCGAGGAATGCTTTTGCGCGACAGCCGGCGCCGCCGCAAAGGACGTGGAGCACGCCAGCAACGCGAGCAGTGCGACGATCGCCAGGCAACGATGAGCGCGTTCAATAATCACGCTGCTGCCATTCGCTGTCGGTGACCTCAGGCTGCGTCGCGTTCCCGCCGACACGCACCTCAAGGTCGTCCACGTACCAGCCGCGCCCGTTGATCTTTTCATCGGTCCGGTAGCGGAACTGGACGTAATGCGCGTTCGACGGCAACGCCACGGTTTTCGTTTGCCAGCCGTCGCTGGAACCCGTCAGCAGATCAAGTGTCTGCCAATGAATGCCATCCGGCGACGCCTCGATGCTGCCGAAGTCGTCATCGGGTTGCAGGCGATACCAGGTCCGGAACGACAACGTTCCGTTGGCGTGCGGCTCGATCTTCGCCGTCAACGTCCGGTTCAGGAAATCGCCATAGCCCGAAAACCACGCGCCGCCGCCGGGAGCGACGACAGGAATCGCGTTGGCGATGTCGGTGTTGATGTCTTGCAGCGCCTTGACCGACGACGGGCCATTGCGGTTCGGGTGCACCCGGTTGGTAAGGATCACCGTGACGATGTCGTTCCGGGTGTTGAGGGTGAGCGCGGTGCCGGTGAAGCCTTCGTGTCCGGACGTGTGCGGGCCGGACAGCGCACCCTGATACCACGGCTGCGCGATCGACCAGCCGAGGCCGATGTCGTCACCGGGGAATTTCCGGTTCCAGTTGGTCAACAACAGATCGACCGCGCGTTGCGAAAGGACCCGCGCGCCGTCGTAAACGCCGCCATTGAGCATCATCTGTCCGAACACGGCCAGATCGCGCGCGGTGCTGAACACGCCAGCGTGGCCTGCGACCCCACCCAGCGCCCATGCATTCTCGTCATCAACCTGCCCCCACAACATGCCACGATGCGTCCACGGCTGGTACTCGGTCGCGGCGATGCGCGGTTTCAGGCTCGTGGGCGGGTCGTACATCGTGTCCGTCATGTGCAACGGTCCGGTGAGGTGCTTCTTGATAAACACATCCTCGCGCTCGCCGCTCAACTTCTCGACCAACGCGCCCAGTGTGATGAAGTTGATGTCGCTGTAAACGTAATGCGTGCCGGGCGGATGTTCGAGCGGCAGTTGCAGGACGTAGTCCATGCGGTCCTTGCGCGAGCCCTTGATTTCGTACAGCGGCGTCGGCGGGTCGGGCCGGAATCCGGACGTGTGCGTCAGCAACTGCCGTATCGTCACTTCTTCCTTGCCATTCACCCCGAACTGCGGCAGGTACTTGGCAACAGGATCATCGAGCTTGAACTTGCCCTCATCCCACAACTGCATCACCGCCACCGCGGTGAACAGCTTGCTGACGGAAGCAAGGTCGAAGATTTCGTCTTTCTGCATCGGCCGCGGACCGTCGGCCAGCACGTAATCGCCGTTCTTGTAGAGCGACGCGTAGCCGTAAGCCTTCCACTTGGCGACGACACCGCGGCGCGCGACCAGCACGACCGCGCCCGGCGCCACCCGGCGCGCCAGCGCGCGGCTGACGGTGCCGTCGACGTCGTCCAATGCCTGCGGCACGAACCCGGCCTCGGCCGGGGAGCCTTCGTGCAGCACCGTTGCGCACGGGCAATCCGGCTGATTCCAGGGATGCGCGGACGAAGGATTGGCGGCCTTCGCCGGCGCGACGCCGATTGAAAGCAGCATCGCTGCCAGTGCGATGATTGGTGGCCGCAACGCTCGTTTGCCCGAAGCCATACTCGTGTACCTCATGCAAAGCCATTCCTCAGCTTTCGTCATTCCGGGGCCATCGCCAGCTTCATCGGCGATGGAACCCGGAATCCAATTTTTGTTCTCGATGGAGAAGCAGGATGGATTCCGGGTTCTGCCCGCAGGCGGCGCGGGCAGCCCTGGAATGACGAACGGATTTTTTGAACACTCGCTGATCAATAGTGGATCGCTTGGGTTTGCTCTCCCAGCACCTTCCATATTCCGGGATCCTCGAACCCAAGCACCCACGCCGAAAAACCGCGGAAGTGGTGCTGCCGCACCAGCTTCAGCTTTTCGGAAAACGAGCGGGCGTTTTCGATGAACAGCCACTCGAAGACGCCGTTGGGACCGGGCCAGTACGCGTAATCCACGCCCATCGACGCCATCCATTGCGGCGTGAGCTGATGGCGATCCAGCAGGTCCTGCACTTCGCGGTACGTGATCTCGTCGCGCGTCGAATGCGGCCCTTTCTTGTCGCTGTATGCGGCGTACCAGTGGTCCGAATAGGTGGGGATGCCGAATGACACTTTGGCCGGATCGATGCCGAGCTTCACCAGGTAATCCGCCATCCGCTGCATCCACGGCAGGCCGGCAACAGGCCCCGGCGGCGTCAGCGCCGTGTTCTGGTCGTAGGACATGAACGACATGAAATCACCGATGGCCGCGAGCTTCTTGAAATCGAAAGCTCCCTTCCAGTTTTCATAAAGGAATTTGCTGAACCCGGAATTGTCCTGGGCGGGCACCGGCTGCTCCGCCTTGATCACCGCCATCGAGATCTTGAAACCGTGCGCGTGCAAGGCCTTGGCCGCCTCGCGATAGAACTCCGTGTAGGCATCGCCGTCGGTCACGTGGACGTTTTCGAGGTCGAACTGCCAGCCGTAGTAGTGATACTGCTGCGCGTCGTACAGCATGATCTCGATCGCGCGCGCACGCGCCTTCGGATCGTTCAAGAACGCGTGGATGCCGTCCTGGTCGAAGCTCGCGATGATCGGCATCACCTCGACGTGGTTGGCCGCCGCGATCTGCGACACGCGCGGATCGACGCCTCCGTAAACGGTCCCGTATTTGTCGATGTGATACGCGGCCGGCACGATGATCGAAATCTGCGCCGCGTGGGCCTTGAAACTCTGCAGCGCGGCGATCGCGTCCGTCATGTAGAACAGGTTTTCCGACTTGACGGATTGGGCCAAGGCGCAGCCCGACGCCAGCATGCATGCGCAACCGAACAACAAGGCAAGCCGAAAACGTTTCGATGTCATTGTCCGTTCCTCGTCCCATGACTTGATCGACGGGCGGCCGCACCCGGGCGACGGCATGCGAAAGATGTGGCGGCCGATCACGCTCGCCCTCACCGCCACCCGATCGCGCAGCCCTGCACAAGATGCGGACGATTGACGACGGTTGTTCGCGGCCGCGATCGTACACGCATGCAACGCCGATGTAGATGCGAGCCCGATGAAGAATGGCGGAGGCGCCGCTGCACCCGCACAGGCGCGAATCTGCGGCAGACCAGCCGTTTCAGGACGTTCACGCGCCTCGACCAACAACAAAACCATAACCCCCAGCTATGTCGGGTGATGGTCTTTTCATTGGTGGTTTTCACCGGCCATTGATTATGCTCGACGCGTACTGCGAGGGGTCGCACGAAGGTTCATAACCATTCGTGCGCATCGTGCTGCTGCCCTTTGCAGGCCTGGCGTTCGCACATCACGTGCGATGCGATGCAGCAAAGCTTGGAAGGCGTCTGACCGCACCCTGCAAGCTCACTGCACCCGTGAACCACCATTGGGGAGTACGCAACATGAAGAGCAAGTCTCTGCGCACGCCGCACCGCAACAGCCTCTTCCGGCGCAAGGCCCTGGCCATTGCCATCGGATCCGCAGCCTTGGGTTTCGCAGGTACGACTTGGGCACAGGCCATCAACGGCACCATTTACGGCACGGCCCCGGCTGCACCGGGCGAAACCATCCAGATCACCGGCGGCGCGGGCTACAACCGCACCATCACCGTCGGCCCTTCCGGCAAATACTCGATCACCCTGCCCGTCGGCACCTACACGGTTTCATTGCTGCAGGACGGCAAAGTCGTCCAGAGCCGCAGCGGCGTCACGCCGGCGGCGGCCGGTGCGGTGGCGGTGGACTTCGCCTCGCCCTCCGCGGAAGCGAAGACGCTGGGCGCGGTGAACGTCACCGCCAACGCGATTCCCGCGATCGACGTGACCACCACCAACCAGGTCACCACGATCACCGCCAAACAGTTGCAGCAGTTGCCGCTGCAACGCACCGCCGAGGACATCGCGATGCTGGCGCCGGGCGTCAACATGGGTTCGCCCGAACTGGCGGGCGGCCCGCTGGGCACCCCGATCAACGTGTTCGGCGGCGCCACGACGGCCGAGAACGCGTATTACCTGGATGGCATGAATACTACCGAACTGCTCAACAACCAGGGCGGCATCAGCCTGCCCTACGGGGTTATCGAGCAGCAGCAAACCCTCATCAGCGGATACGACGCACAATACGGGCGCTCGATCGGCGGCGTGATCAACCAGATCGGCAAGAGCGGCTCCAATGAGTGGCACTTCGGTGTTCGCGCCCTGTGGCAGCCGGCGGACTGGCGGTCCGACCCCGTAAATTACTATTACGCCAATCCGCTGGTGAAGGATCCTGGCGAACAACCCGGCGATCTGCAACGTTACCGCAAGGGAAACCGCTCCAGTGAAACGATCTACGACGCCTATGCCAGCGGTCCCATCATCAAGGACAAGTTGTTTTTCTTCCTGGGCGTCGAGCAGGACAACTCTCATTTCAGCACGACGGATTCCAACGTTGGAAACGCGTACAGGAACTTTTATACCGTGCACCAGCCGAAGGTGTACGCCAAGCTGAACTGGAACATCAACGACAACAACATCCTGAGCTTGACGGGCTTGCAGAGCTCCTCCAAGCAATGGGGCTCGTACAGCGCTTTTGATTACGATACCAAGCAGGTGGATCCCAGCACCGCCGGTCTCAACCAGACCAGCAAGACCACGTTCCGCATGTGGGTGGCCAATTACACGTCGTATCTGACGGACGACCTGACCCTGAATGCGACATTCGGAAAGATGCACGGCCACTATTTCACCGACCAGCCGGCGTTCCCCGGGTTCGATCCATCATTGCCGCATATCGCCAGCGCGTCCTACCAGGATCCTGCGTTCCTTCCGCCCGGCAGCACGGGCTTCGACAACCCGCAGAGCAACTCCACGCAAGCTCTTCCGGACCATCGGGAAACGATCGAGAACTACCGGCTGAGCCTCGACTACAAGTGGCGCACCCACGACTTCCAGATCGGCATCGACAACATCAACTCCTGGGATCTGGAAGACGGGTACGAGGGCACCGGGCCGGGTTATCAATGGATCTACGGGCAAGTCGATCCCGGCCAGCCGATCTTCGCAGGCAATCCCAGCGTCCCGCCCTACGTCGGCCCCTCCACCCAGTGTGATGCGAACCATTGCTATTACGTGCAGAAGCACGTCGATCGGAGCATCGCTTCGGTACGTGTCGCCCAGCGCGCCCAGTACATCATGGACAACTGGCAGATTACGCCGAACTTCCTGCTGAATCTGGGATTGCGCAACGATCAGTTCGTCAACTACGACGCCTCCGGCACCCCTTACATCCGCCTGACCAAACCGCAGTGGGCGCCGCGCATCGGCTTCAGCTGGGACGTGCACGGCGACTCGACAATGAAGGTGTTTGGCAATGCCGGGCGTTATTACCTGGCGCTGCCGAACCAGGTGGCGCTATCGATCGCCAACCCGGTGATCAACGCCGGGCAATATGGAACTTACACCGGCATCAATCCAGCGACCGGCGAGCCGATCGGATTCACCCCGCTTCCGCAAAACCCCTCGACGGGGGTGTCGATCGACAGCGAATATGGCCAGGCGAAGGACCCGCGTATCTCCGCCGCGCAGAACATCAAGGCCGAGTTTTCCGACAATTTCGTGCTGGGCATGCAGCAACAGTTCGAAATGATGGGGAACAAATGGGTGTTCACCGCTGCCGGTACCTACCAGAAGATGGATCGCATCATCGACGATTACGACTCGGTCCAGAACGAGTGCGCGGCAGGTCGCGCGCAGGGTTACGCCTGGATGACGGAATCCACTTGTACCGACTGGGCCCAGAGCCTGATCCTGATCAACCCTGGCGAGACCAGCCATATCCTGATGAAGGCGCCGGACGGCAGCCTCGTCCCGGTCACCATGACCATGGCCGACCAGGGTTTCACCAGAGGCGCGATCCGCAAGTACTACGCGTTGAACCTGTCACTGGAACATGCCTGGGACGGCAAGTGGTTCGCCAAGTTCGACTATGTGTTCTCGCGCACCTGGGGTAACACGGAAGGGCCGGTCAGCACCTACTCGCAACAAAGCGGATCCTACGAATCATTGACGACCGCATGGGACTTCCCGGAAAGAATGGAATGGTCCTATGGCGAGCTGCCCAACAGCCGCAGGCACCAGATCAAGATCTTCGGCGCCTATGCGATCAATCCAGACTGGACGGTCGGCGCGAACCTGTACATCGCGTCTGGCACGCCGCGCCTGTGCCGTGGCCGATATGGACCGAACCAGATTCGCCTGCATGGCTCCAGCACGTACTACTGGTGCGGCGGTGTGCCTGCCCCGCCAGGATCACATGGCACCACACCGTGGACCAAGCGGGTGGATCTCAGCGTCGACTACAAGCCGGCGTGGGCCGATCACAAGCTCGACTTCAACTTGGCTGTATTCAACCTGTTCAACAAGCAGACACCTGTGTTCTACAACGACGTGTTCGGATCGACCGGCAGCCCGAATCCCAATTTCGGGCAAGTGCAGGACACTCTTGCTCCGCGCAGCGTCAGATTTTCGGTGTCCTACGATTTTTGAGTGCTCTCTGCTCACTCTCCGCCGCCGGGCGCAAGCCCGGCGTTTTTTTGCGGCCACTCGCTGGGGGGACGTGGAAGACGCTCGCCGTCAGCCTGGCCGCGTCCTGACGCAGGGCGTTTAGTATTGACGGCATCCGGGGACGCTCCGTGAACACACCTGCCATGTCGCAAACCATGCAAGCTCCAGCGCAGCCGCCACTCTCTTCGGTCGCCAAGCGCATGCTGGCACGGGCGCGTAGGGAATGGGAGCACAGGCAATTCGAAGCTGCCGAGGGGTCGCTCTCCAACGTGCTGGCGTTGGCGCCGGATCATCCGGATGCCGTCAGGCTCCTTGGCATGGTAGCGCAGCGCCGCGGCAATCACGCCAGGGCCGCCGATTGCTTCCGGAAAGTGCTTGCGACCTTTCCCGAAGATGACGAGCTGCACGTCGGCTTGGGTATCGCCCTGTTCGAACTCGCCGAACCCGAACAGGCACTCGTGCATCTCCGGCAGGCTTGCGCGCTCGCGCCGGACTCGGCTTCGGCATGGTTCAACCTGGGCGAGGCGCTTGGCCGCCATGCGCTCTCCAAAGATGCCGTCGCAGCCTTGCAGCGCGCGTTGCAGCTCAATCCCGCGCATGTTCCAGCGCGGCTATCGCTGGCTCGCGTGCAGGCGAGCCTCGGCCACATCGATGCCGCGGTGAAGGGCTACCGCGAAGTGGTGCGCCGCGACCCCGGCAACGCCGAAGGCTGGTTTGGCCTGTCCAACCTCAATACCGTGCGCTTCGATGCCGCCGACGCGGCACGCATGCAGCATGCGCTGGCACGTCCCGGCCTCGCGGGGCGTGATTACGAATTGCTGGCTTTCAGCTATGCGAAAGCGCTGGAAAACCAGCGCGAGTACGCGCAGGCCTATGACGTGTTCGCGCGCGCCAACGCTTCGCGACGCAAAAGGGTGAAATGGGATGCCGCGGGCGAGCACAGGCGCGTTGCCGCGATCATGGACGTCTTCTCGAAAGACCTGCCCGCACCGCTCGACCCGCAGCTCGGCCGCGAGGCCATCCTGATCATCAGCATCCCGCGTTCCGGCTCGACCCTGGTCGAGCAGATCCTCGCCTCGCACCCCGAGGTGGAGGGGGCGAACGAGATCAAGGATCTGCAACAGGTGGTCGATGCCGAAACCCATCGCCGCCAGTCCGCGTACCCGGTGTGGGTGCCGGATGCCAGCGCCGAGGATTGGCAAAGCCTTGGCCGCGAATACCTCGCGCGCACCACGCGCTGGCGGGAACGCAAGCCGCGCTTCACCGACAAGAGCCTGGTCACCTGGTATCTGGTCGGCCCGGCGCTGGCGATGGTGCCGAACGCACGCGCCATCATCGTCCGGCGCGATCCGGTGGAAACCTGCCTCGGCTGCTTCCGGCAGTGCTTCAGCGAAAACAGCGGTTTCGCCTGCGACATGGACGAAATGGCCTACTACTGCGCGGACTTCCTGCGCCTCACGCGCTTCTGGCTGCGGAAATATCCGGATCGCGTGATGGACCTCGAATACGAATCGCTGGTCGCCAACCCCGAAGGCGAAGTGCGCCGCATGCTCGATTTCTGCGGCCTGCCCTTCGACCCGGCATGCCTCGATTTCCACAAGACCTCGCGGACGGTGCAGAGCCTGCCCAGCGCCGCGCAGGTGCGGCAACCGATCCGTCGTGATACCGCGCGCAGCGCCCTGTACGGCGCCAAGCTGGATCGGCTGCGCCAGCGGCTGCGTGATGCAGGGGCGTTGGCGGGGTGAGCGCCGCGCGCTGTGATCAACGGTTCGTTTCGAACATTGCACGTCTGGTGGCCGCAGTGGTCACGATGTCGATCGTGGGCGCCTGCGCACCGCTGCCGCCGCGCAACCCGATGGCCACGTGGGTGCCGTCGAAGAATTACGACATTCGGAAGCCGCAGTTGATCGTGCTGCACTTCACCAACCAGGGCTCGGTGCAGCAGGCACTGGACACGCTGCGCACCGCCAACAGCGGCGGCCCGGTGAGCGCGCACTACCTGATCGGACGGGACGGTCACGTCTATCAACTGGTCAGCGACATCGATCGCGCATGGCACGCGGGCCCCGGGCGCTGGGGCACCATCACCGACGTCAATTCTGCATCGATCGGCATCGAGATCGACAACAACGGCCACGTGCCGTTTCCGCCGACGCAGATCGCCAGCCTGATCCGTCTGCTGACGGACCTCACCACACGCTGGCACATTCCGCGCGCGCAGATCATCGGCCATGAGGACATGGCGCCGTCGCGCAAGGACGATCCCGGTCCGCTGTTTCCCTGGGCGACGCTGGCAGCTGCCGGCTTCGGCCTGTGGCCCGACCCGGTCGCCACCCTGCCCGATCCGCCCGCCGGCTTCGATCCCTGGATGGCGCTGACCGGGATCGGTTATTCGCTGGATGATGCGCCGGCCGCGGTGCGCGCGTTCCATGACCACTTCCGCGGGATGGGCGGCGACACGCTGGACGCCGAGGACCCGCGAATCCTTTACAACCTGGTGGGCAAGATCGAGCGCGGCGCCACCGAGAAGTAGGCGCCGCTGCGAATTGCGCAATGCGACGCGCGGCAGGTCATTGTGACCTGCCGCGCCATCCCTCGTGCCTGGTTACGCGTGCTGACGACGCCGTTGCCAGCCGTAGCCGATGCCAAGAATGAGCAGCCCGAACCCGAACAGGCCCAGTTCGCCCGGCTCGGGGACGGACACCGTGACAGTCGCCGGATCCGGCTGGTTGATGAAGTCGGTGATCAGATAGAAGTTTTTGTTGTTCGGGAGCGTTGCGAAGAACGACAGGTCCAGCAATTCGCCCGCCGCCACCGTCGCGCCATCGCGGCAGTTGTCCGTCGCGAACCCGGCCGGTTGGCTACCGCATTGAAGCAGATCGCTCTGGTCCTGCGATCCACCGCTGGGAACCGTGAACTGGAACCGGAAGGTGCTGAGCGTCCGGCCTGTCACGTTGGTCATGAACAGGCACCACCCGCTGGCCGGGGGACTCAAGCCCGTCAGCGTCGAGCAATCCACCCAACTCACATCGTAGGGAGTATTGATCTGGTTGACGTTGCAGGGCGTGTAATCGTTCAGATTGCCCGCACTCAGCGTGCAATCGGTGCCGGCCGGAGGACCAATCCCCGAAGGCGGATCGAAGATCACCCGAGTCGCAAAAGCCGCCGGCGCGGTGATGGCCAGAAGCAGGGCCGCGGCCGCGAGAACCAAATAACGTGTCATCACTGAATACCCCTCTCGATTTGCGGACCCTGCGGAGGAACCGCGCGTGGATGTTTCATCCCTGCTGCTTTGCTCTGCATGGGCTATGCCACCGAGCCAAACCCTTGTTTTGACTGGCGGGCGAGCAAATGTCCGCGCGGAATTTGTAAATCATTCCGACACCGAATTTCGACCTGCGACAGGAACATCCGTCAAGCCGCTGTATCTGCGCGATTTCATGGCAAGGGCGCCGCACAGCCAGGTGTAAGGCACATCGACGGTTTCGACGGCTGCGCGCGAGCGATCGAGGCGCGTCGGCCGGCGCCCGGCACTCTGCGAACGATTCAGGGTCCGGCAGTGGGAACCGCTGCCGCGAGGGCGTGGTCCGGAAGGGGCAAGCCCGCCTGCTTGCACAGCGCGGCGAAACGCAGGTCATGCTGGTAAGCCAGCACGAACGGATCGGTGAGCACAAGGCTCGAAAAGTTCGGATCGCGCTGGCTCCAGGCCCGCTGCAGCCAGTCGAACATCTCGTCGGGCTGCTTGCGCGCGGCGTACAGGTCGGCCACGAAATAAGGCTGGTCCTTGCCCTGCTTGGCAATGTAGTCGCGCAACGCCGCCTCGGCCTTGTGGTCGGGACCGATCTGCGCCGCCAGCGCCTGCGCCCACGGGCCATAGACCGGGTCGGTTTCCTTGGCGGCACTGCTGCGGGCCGCGTCCAGGTTGCCGCGCAGGACCGCAGCTTCGGTCAGGATGCCGTATAGCCACGGATAGTTCGGCTGCAGGGCCAGCCCCTTCCTGGCAACCTGCTCCACGTCGTCCAACTGACGCTGCCCCAGCAAGGCCAGCGCCAGGTTGACGTAGATATCCACGCGGAGCGGATCGTTGGTGAGGGCCTTCCGGTACATGTCGACGGCGGCCTGCAACTGGCCCAGGTTTTCGAGCCCGCCGGCAAGGTAGTTCATGCTGGTGGTGTCGTTGGGAGCCAGCTCATGGGCCTTCTTGTATTCGGCCAGTGCCCCGATCGGATCATTGTCGACAGTCGCCAGCAGATACCCGCGGTCGGTATGGGTGAACGCCGCGTCCGGCGCCAGCACCTGCTCCCTGTCGGCCGCCGTGCGGGCTTGCGCAAACGCCTGCTGGCGCGCGTCGCCGTTCAGGAACAGCACGCCGAGATTGACCGAAGCGTTGGACAGCATGCCCCAGACATAGGCGTAATTCGGGTCGATCTTCAGCGCCTGCTGGAACAGCGAGATGCCCTGGCGAATGCTGGCCTCGGTACCGTGGCGGAAGATGGCGCGCCCCTGCAGCATCAGTTCGTAGGCTTCCACGCTGCCGCTGGGCGGTTTGTCGTTCGCGGCGATCGGCTTGCCCAGCAGCTTCACCTTGAGCGCGGAGGCCACGGCCTGCCCGATTTCCGACTGGATCGCGAACACGTCCTCGAGCTGTTTATCGTAGCTGTGCGACCACACGCTCTCACCATCTTTCGCGCGGATCATGCTGACCGTGACGCGGATGCGGTTGCCCTGCTGGAACACCGAGCCATGGATCAGGTTGGCCACGCCCAGCGTCGCGCCGATCCGGGCCGGGCTGTCGGTGGAATCGCGGAACTTGAAGCTGGAGTACTTGCCGATCACCTTGAGCCCGGCGATGTCGGTGAGATCGGAAATCAGCTCCTCGGACATACCGTCCACGAAGTATTTCTGCTTCGGATCGCCGCTTTCGTTGGTCAGCGGCAGCACGGCCACGGACTTCAAGGGGACCTTCGCGAGTTCGGCTTCGATGGCCTTGGCATCGACCGCGTCCAGGGCGCTGGTCGCGTCGCGATGCAGCACGAACGTATTGGTCACCAGCAGCACGATCGCCAACGCCATCACCCCGATGATCCAGAAATCCAACCTGCGTCCGGTGGCGCGATGGAAAGCCGGATCGTGGCTTGAGGTGTCGCTTTCGAGCTTGAGGCCTTCCGGCGTCAGCTTGTAGTACCAGGCGAACGCGACCCAGAAGGGAAATCCGATCGCGCAAGCACCCACGAACCAGCGCGTCACCCAGTCCGGCATCCCGAACGGGCCGCTCAATTGCGCAATTCCTTGCGAGAGGGCCCACACCGCGCCGATGTAGACCGCCGCGGCACGCCACACGTGGCGGTAACTCAGTTCCCCAATGATGCCGCGCTTGGCTGGCGTCCCATCGTGGCTTGTCACTTTGAGCCCCGGGGCTCCCACCGGCGACAGGCCGGTCTCCAGATGAGCGCAAGTGTCGAGCTTTGCGGGGCGCGATGCAAGCGCGATGGGGGGCCGGCGCCGCAACCGTCGCTCGCGCCCAAAGCGGATTCGCGCGTCAGCGGTCGCGGTGGACGATGTAGCGCGCCATCCAGCGCAGCGGCTCGGCGGCGTCGCCGAAAATTTCCAGCGCGGCCAACGCCCCCGCGTACAGCGCATCGGCACGCTGCTTGGCGTTGTCCATGCCCATCAACGATGGATAAGTCGCCTTGCCGCGCGCGGCATCTGCGCCGTGGGTCTTGCCGGTGAGCGCCTGCTCGCCTTCGACGTCCAGCACGTCGTCCCTGATCTGGAACGCGAGCCCCATGCATCCGGCGAAACGGTCGAGCGCATCGCGTGGCGCTGCCGGCAAATCCGGCACCGCGCAGGTCGGCATCAGTACCGCCGCGCGGATCAACCTGCCGGTCTTGTCGCGATCGAGCGCTTCGAGATCGGCCGCAGTGAGTTGCTGGCCCTCGGATTCCAGGTCCACCGCCTGGCCGCCGGTCATGCCTTGCGAACCCGTGGCGCCTGCGAGGATCGCGATCATGCCCAACCGTTCCGCGGCGTCGCGCCTGCCGTCGCCGGCCAGGATTTCGAACGCGCGCGTGTGCAGCGCGTCGCCGGCAAGGATCGCGGTCGCCACGCCGAACGCCGCGTGCGTGGACGGCTTGCCACGTCGCAGCGCGTCGTCGTCCATCGCGGGCAGGTCGTCGTGCACCAGCGAGAACACGTGCACGCACTCGACCGCGCACGCGGCATCATCGAGGCGATCCGGCGCGACGCCCAGCACCTCGCCGCTCGCGTAGCACAGCAGCGGTCGGATGCGCTTGCCGCCGCCCAGCGCGGCGTAGCGCATCGCGGTGTGCAGCGACGCCGGGCGCGCATCGGCCGAAGGCAGCCGCGCATCCAGTGCGCATTCGACGCGTTCGACGTAGCCGGGCACCCGGTCTGCAAACGACATGGACCACTCCTTAGTCTGCGGTGGCACCGCGAATCCGCGCGAGCCTAGCGAGCCCGCAGGCCGCGTGTCAAAGCAATTTCCGCGCGACTTCCACCTCGTCTTCACGCACAATGCGTAGGATCACCAAGTCGGCTGATGATGCGCCGAAGGAGACCCGCAGGATGATCGCCCAAGCTTTCGCCAGGAGCGCCCGACGAGATGCCGAGGCCTACCAGGCACGCATCCTGCCGGAGGTTTCGCGCACGTTCGCGCTGACGATCCCGCAACTCGACGTGCGCCTGCGCACGGTGATCGCGAATGCCTATCTGCTGTGCCGGATCGCCGACACGATCGAGGACGAACGAGCCCTCGCGGCTGACGTGAAGCAGCAGTTCCACGACCGCTTCACCCGCGTGGTGGAGTCCACCGAAGACCCGGCGTCGTTCGCGCGCGACTTGGCGCCGTTGCTGGTCGGCAACACGCTGGCGGCCGAGCGCGACCTGATCGCGCACACCTCCGAAATCATCGAGGTCACCGAAGGCTTCAATCTCGCGCAGCGCGAATCGCTGGCGCGCTGCATCCGCACCATGTGCACCGGCATGCCCAGGTTCGAGCGCCGCACCAGCACCGCCGGCCTCGCGGACATGCACGAGATGGACCGCTACTGCTACTACGTCGCGGGCATCGTGGGCCAGACCCTCACCGATCTCTTCTGCGATTACTCGCCGCGCATCGCCGAACGCCGCGAGGAACTCTCCGCGCTGGACGTGTCGTTCGGCCAGGGCCTGCAGATGACCAACATCCTCAAGGACTTCTGGGAAGACCGCGATCGCGGCGCCTGCTGGCTGCCCCACGACCTGTTCGCGCGCGCCGGCGTGGAATTGCAGGACGTCCGCCGCAACGACGTGCCGGCCGCGTTCGGGAAAGCCTATGCGCAACTGATCGGGGTCGCCCATAGCCATCTTCGCAACGCGCTGGACTACACGCTGCTGATCCCCGAGAGGGAAGTCGGCATCCGCCGCTTCTGCCTCATCGCGCTGGGCCTCGCGATGCGTACGCTCGGGTCGATCCTCGCCAAGCCCGACTTCACGGCCGGCGCGCAGGTGAAGGTGTCGCGCCAGGTGGTGAAGAAGATCGTGATCGTCACGCACCTGTTCGCCGGCTACAGTCGCGTGCTGCAGCGCTGGTTCGCACGCATGGCCGAAGGCCTGCCACTGCAGGCGCTGGCGAGCGACTGGCGCGGCCTGCTGCCGGACCCGCACAGCACCTGGCCGCGCAACGATGCCTGCGGGCCCGCGCAAGCCTTCAAATAACGCCATGGCGCCCGATTCCGGCATCCCCCGCCATCGCCACGCCACGAGCCGGGCAGAGCCGGGCGTCCGTGACCGGCTGGCCGCGGGCATCGAGGCCGCCCGCGCGAACATTCTCGCGCGCCAGCGCCCCGACGGCTGCTGGCAGTACGAGCTGGAAGCCGACTGCACGATTCCCGCCGAATACATCTTGATGCTGCACTACCTCGGCGAATCCGATTGCCTGCTGGAATCGCGCCTCGCCGAATACCTGCGCAGCCACCAGTCGCGCGACGGCGGCTGGCCGCTGTATCCCGGCGGCGCACTGGACGTGAGCTGCAGCGTGAAGTGCTATTACGCGCTGAAGCTGTCGGGCGACCGCGCCGATGCGCCGCACATGACCAAGGCGCGCGCGGCCATCCTGGCGCACGGCGGCGCCGCGCGCAGCAACGTGTTCACGCGGATCGCGCTGGCCTTGTTCGGCGAATTGCCGTGGCGCGGCGTGCCGTTCCTGCCGGTGGAAATCGTGCTGCTGCCGCGCTGGTTCCCGTTCAACCTCGGCAACGTCTCGTACTGGTCGCGCACCGTGATGGTGCCGCTGTCGGTGCTGACCACGCTGAAGCCGCGCGCGGCCAATCCGCGCGGTGTGCACGTCCGCGAATTGTTCGTCACGTCGCCCGAGCAGGAAAAGCACTATTTCCACCAACGCTCGTTGCTGAACCGCGTGCTGTTCGTGTGCGAAGAGGCCTTCCGCCACCTCGAATGGATGATCCCGAAGCGGTTGCGCCGGCACGCCATGAAACGCGCCGAAGCGTGGATCCTCGAGCGGCGCAACGGCGATGGTGGTCTGGGCGCGATCTTCCCCGCGATGGTCAACGCCTATGAAGCGTTGGCGCTGATGGGCTATCCAGCCGAGCACCCCGCACGCCGCGAAACCCGCAAGGCCATCGATGATTTACTGGTGGTGCATGACCACGAAGCCTGGTGCCAACCCTGCGTGTCGCCGGTATGGGACACCGGACTGACCTGTCTCGCGATGCAGGAAGACCGCGACGCGCCCGCGCACGCACAGCGCCGCGCGCTGGACTGGCTGCTGTCGCGGCAGCTGCTCGACGAACCGGGCGACTGGCGCGCGTATCGCCCGAACCTTCACGGCGGCGGCTGGGCCTTCCAGTACCGGAACGACGCCTACCCAGACCTCGACGACACCGCGGTGGTGGCGCGTGCGCTGCACCAGTCGCCGGATCGCACCCAGTTCGGTGAAGCGATCGCGCGCGCTGCCGACTGGCTGTGCGGGATGCAATCGAAGAATGGCGGCTTTGCGGCATTCGACGCCGACAACGACCACCAGTGGCTCAACCAGATTCCATTCGCCGATCATGGCGCTCTGCTCGATCCGCCCACCAGCGACGTCAGCGGCCGCGTGCTGATGCTGCTGTCGCTGCTCGATCGCGCCCCCGATCGCGAGGCGCGCGAGCGCGCCACGCGTTTCCTGCTGGACGAACAAACGCCCGAAGGCGCGTGGTTCGGGCGCTGGGGTACCAATTACATCTACGGCACCTGGTCGGTGCTGGTCGCGCTGCGCGCGGCCGGGATGCCCGCCGACACGCCGACGATCCGGCGTGCGGTGGCGTGGCTGAAATCCGTGCAGCAGGCCGATGGCGGCTGGGGCGAAGGCAATGACAGCTATTTGAATCCCGACTTGCGCGGACGCGGCGCACGCAGCGGTCCGGCACAAACCGCGTGGGCGCTGCTAGCATTGATGTCCGCGGGCGAAGCCGACAGTCCGGCGGTCGCGCGCGGCATCGAATACCTCCTGAAGACGCAAACCGATGGCGAATGGCACGATGCGCGCTTCAACGCGCCCGGTTTCCCGCGTGTGTTCTACCTGAAGTACCACGGCTACAGCCGTTATTTCCCGTACTGGGCCTTGGTGCGCTACCGCAATGTCCGCGCGCGCCAGCCCTGAGGACGTCGGTCTCATCGTCGCGCTGCCGGCGGAGGCGCACAGCATCGGCGTACGCGGGATCGGCATCGGCGAATGCGCGCGCTGGCGGAGCGGATGGGTGGCCGTGTCCGGCATGGGTCCGCACAACGCGATGCGCGCCGCGGAGCGCCTGCTCGCCTGCGGCGTGTCGCGGCTCGCGAACTGGGGCGTGGCGGGCGCGCTGGATGCGAGGCTTGCATCGGGCGACGTGCTGATCCCGGATCGCATCCGCTACACGCGCGATGATCCGGGCTTCGCCACCGATCCCGAATTCGATGCGCACCTGGTCGAACTGCTGTCCACCAGCTTGCGCGTGCGGCGCGGAATCCTTTGGTCGACACCGCAAGCGATCGCGACCACGGCCGACAAGCAGGCACTGGCAACCCGAAGCCAGGCGGTGGCCGTGGACATGGAAGCGGCGCCCATCGCCGCGGTCGCCGCACGCGCCAAGCTGCCGTTCGTGGCGGTGAAGGCGATCTGCGATCCGGTCGATCGCGAACTGCCCGCGGGCATGGCGGGTGCGCTGGAGGGCGCGGACCGCGGCTGGTCGGTGCGAATGGTATCGGCGATCGCGCTGGGCGGCCCCGCCACGTGGCGCGCGGCGCGTGCGCTGTCGCGCGACTTCCGACGCGCGCGCCGTTCGCTCGCGACCGCTGCAGCCCTTGCTGCATGAGCGGGCGCGTCCTGGTCAGCGGCGCCAACGGATTCGTCGGCTCGGCCGTGGTGCGCGCGTTGTTGCGGCACGGTTGTCCGGTACGCGCGCTGGCGCGCGCATCGAGCGACATGGCAAATCTCGACGGACTCGATCTCGAAGTCGTGCGCGGCGACCTGCTGGATCCGCCCTCGCTCGAACACGCACTGCAGGGTTGCGAAGGACTGTTCCACGTCGCCGCCGATTACCGGCTGTGGGCGCGCGATCCGCGCGAGATCCGCAGGTCGAACGTGCGCGGCACGCACAACATCTTGCTGGCCGCGCAGCGGTGCGGTGTACGGCGCATCGTGCATACCTCCAGCGTCGCGACGCTGGGCCTGCACCACGACGGCACGCCCTCCGACGAGGACACGCCCGTGCATCTCGCAGACATGATAGGCGAGTACAAGCGCTCGAAGTTCCTGTCGGAAGCGCTGGTGCGCCGCTGCGCGCGCGCGGGCGCCGACATCGTGATCGTGAACCCGGCCGCACCGGTCGGACCGCGCGATCGCAAGCCGACGCCGACCGGGCGGATGATCCTGGATGCCGCGCGTGGACGGATGCCCGCGTTCGTCGACACGGGGTTGTGCGTCGTGCACGTCGACGACGTCGCGCACGGTCACGTGCTTGCCTACGAACACGGCCGGCGCGGACGCCGCTACGTGCTGGGCGGCGAGAACATGAGCCTGCGATCGATCCTTGCCACGGTCGCCGAACTGACCGGTCGCCGCGCACCATGGTTGAAGTTGCCCCACGCCGCCGTGTTGCCGGTCGCCTACGCGGCCGAAGCCTGGGCGCGCCTGACCGGCATCGCGCCGAACGTCACGGTGGACGGCGTGAAGCTGTCGCGGCACCGGATGTATTTTTCGAGCCGGCGTGCGGAAACCGAACTCGGCTGGCGTGCGCGGCCGGCGCGGGAAGCGCTGGCCGAGGCAATACAATGGTTCCGGGAGAATGGATACTGCAATTCGCGACCCAGCCCTTCGTTCACCACGTAGGGCGGGTGCCAACCCGCCCTGGCGCGCTGCCACGGCGGGATGCGCTGCGCTTCTCCCGCCCTACACGCACGCCGTTTGCACAAGTGATGACACCGCACCCGATGCAGGCCACCGCACAAGCCCAACCCAACATCGCGCTGGTCAAATACTGGGGCAAGCGCGATGCCGCGCTGAACCTGCCGGCCGCGGGTTCACTGTCGATCACGCTGGACGCGCTGCACACGCGCACACGCGTGTGCTTCGACGAGGCGCCCGCCGCCGACGACACCAGGTTGAACGGTGAGCGCGACGATGCACAAAGCCACAAGATCAGCGCGTTCCTCGACCTGTTCCGCGCGCGAGCGGGCGTCACGGCACCCGCGCGCGTCGAAACCGGCAACGACTTTCCGACCGGGGCGGGGCTCGCATCCTCCGCGTCCGGCTTCGCAGCGCTGGCCGTCGCGACTGATCGCGCGCTGGGACTCGGGCTCGATGCACGTGAATTGTCGATCCTCGCGCGACGCGGCTCGGGTTCCGCGGCGCGCTCGATCTTCGGCGGTTTCGTCGAGATGGCCGCGGGCACTCGCGATGACGGCGAGGACGCTTTCGCCACGCCGCTGCTGGATGCCGATGCGTGGCCGCTCGAAGTCGTGGTCGCGATCACCAGCCGAAAGAAAAAGGCCGTCGATTCGCGCGCCGGCATGGAAACATCGCAACGCACGTCGCCGTATTACCGCGACTGGATCGCGACAGTGCCAAGCGACCTTGCGGATGCGCGCCAAGCCGTGCAGGCGCGCGACTTCGAAAAGCTGGCTCGCGTCAGCGAAGCGAGTTGCCTGGCGATGCACGCGGTGATGCTCGCCACGCGCCCGGCGCTGATCTACTGGAACGGCGCCACGCTCGATTGCATCCAGTGCATCCGCGCGCTGCAGGCCGACGGCACGGGCGTGTTCTTCACGGTCGACGCGGGCCCGCAGGTGAAAGCCGTATGCCTGCCGGACCACACTTCGCGTGTCGCCGATGCATTGCGCAACGTCACGGGCGTGGAGGACGTACTAGTCAGTGGCCTGGGCGAAGGCGCGCGCGTCGTCGAGGACGCCCACGCATGCGCGTGACCGCCAGCGCGCCCGGCAAGCTGGTGCTGCTGGGCGAATACGCGGTGCTGGAAGGCGCACCGGCGCTGGTGCTGGCGGTGAACCGCCGCGCGCGCGTGACACTCGCGAATGCGGGCGGCGACTGCTGGGAAATCCTTTCGCCGACGCTCGGACTGCAAGCACGGCTGCGGCTGCACGATCGCAACGCAACCTGGATCGATGCAGCCCCCGCCGAGCTGGAATGGGTCCTCACTCTGCTCGCGCGGTTTCCGCATATCCGAAATTCGCCGCCGTACCGCATAGAACTCGACAGCGATGCGTTTTACCTGGACCACGCTGGCGCGCGCGAAAAGCTGGGGCTCGGTTCCAGCGCCGCGCTTACCGTCGCGGTGCTCGGCGCCTTGCACGCGCTCGCCAACGTCGCGCCTCCGGCACTCGGCGAAGCCATCGCCGCGCATCGCGCGATCCAGCACGGCCGTGGCAGCGGCATCGATATCGCCGCTTCGCTGGTGGGCGGGGTGTCCCGATTCCAATTGCGAGACGATACTGCCCGCGTAGCACCGATTGATTTGCCCAATGGCGTGCGCTGGTGCTGCGTCTACAGCGGCCGCCCGGCCTCGACCGGCGCCATGCTGGAAACCGTCGCAGCCTGGCGTGAACGCGAGCCGACCGCCTTCGCGCAACGCACGCATGAACTCGCTACAATTTCTTCACGCGGTATCGACGCCCTGACCGCCAACGATGCCGCTGCCTTCCTGTCCTCCCTCCACGACTACGCAACAGCCTTGGCGCGCTTCGGCACGGCCGCGGGCGCGGACATCGCGAGCCGCGAGCACCGGGCGATCGCCGCGATGGCCGCGGATTGTGGATGCGTCTACAAGAGCTGCGGCGCGGGCGGCGGTGACGTCGGCGTCACGTTCACCGTGGAAGATACGCGTTTGCGGGAGTTCTCGGAACGCGCCCTGCGCGCTGGCTTCCCCGTGATCGGCTTGGAGGCGGACCCCAAGGGTCTGGAGGTCGTTTCGAACGTTTGAGGCTTTGCAAGGAACAAAAATGGATCAGTCGAGATTGCCGGGTTTCTACAAGCTGTCGGTGCCGGAACGTGTGAACCTGGTGCGCGAGCGCGGGCTGCTTTCGCGCGAGGATTTCCAGGTCCTCTCGAGCGGCGCGCACACGCT
>JBQCCP010000013.1:0-13213 GCA_051962095.1 Rhodanobacteraceae bacterium | reverse complement strand
TTCGGCCGCGGCACCGAGATCGGTACCGAAGTGCGGGTGATCGGTACCGCCCAGGTGCTGAAGAACGGGGATCCCGCCACGCTGCTGCTCACCAACGCCCGGATGGAAATCCGCGCGGGCGACCGCCTGATGCCGGTGGACGACACGCCCTACGATTACACGTTCTACCCGCACGCGCCGCGCAACGCGCCCGCCGACGCCTACGTCATGGCGCTTTCGAACGGCTACGACGGCATTTCGGTGCAGGGTCCGATGGATGTGGTGGCGCTGAACGTCGGCAGCGCCGACGGCGTGGACAACGGCACCACCTTCGCGATCTACCAGCCGGGCGACACCGTCACCGACTTGGTCCAGGGCAACACCACGCGTCGCGAGTTCGGTCCCAAGGTCAAGCTGCCGGCCGAGTTCGTGGGCCACGTGATGGTGTTCCGCACCTTCGCGCACGTGAGCTACGGGCTGGTGATGGACGGCATCCGGCCGGTGAAGGTGCGCGATACGGTGCAGGCGCCGGAATAGCGGCAGAATCAGGAAATTCCTTACACGACGGCGCGGCCTGGTCCGCGCCGTTTCGTTTTTGCAGCGGCCCTAAACTTCCCGAATGCACGACGAAGACGAACTGTTGGCGTGGCTGATCCTGTTGCGCGCACCCGGCCTGGGCGCGGCGGGCATGCGCGCGCTGCGGCAGCAGGCCGGGTCGGCGCGCGCAGCTTGCCGTGACATCCGCAGGCTGCGCCACGTCGCGGATCTAGACCAGGCCTCGCTGGAATGGATCGGACGACCGGATGCGGCGCGGCTGGATGCGGATCTCGCATGGCTGGCACAGCCGAACCATCGGCTGCTGCGGTACCTCGAAGCCGATTTCCCGCCGCAACTGGACGTCATTCCCCAGCCGCCCGCGGCGCTGTTCGTGGCCGGTGATTCCGCGGCGCTGCTGGCACCGCAGGTCGCGATCGTGGGCGCGCGCAGCGCCAGTGCCCAGGGGCTGGCCAACGCGCGCGACTTCGCTCGTACCTTGAGCCGGGCTGGATTGACGATCACCAGCGGCATGGCCGACGGCATCGATGGTGCGGCCCATGCCGCCACGCTGGACGCGGGCGGGTCGACCGTGGCCGTGGTGGGTACCGGACCGGATCTGGTGTATCCGCGCAAACATCGGGAACTGGCTTCCAGAATCGAGCAACATGGCGCGATCGTCAGCGAATTCCCGCCCGGCACCGAGGCCCGGCCAGACCATTTCCCGCGCCGCAACCGGCTGATCGCAGGGCTGGCGCTGGGCGCGCTGGTGGTCGAGGCGGGACTGCAATCGGGTTCGCTGATCACCGCGCGGCTGGCCGCGGAAGCGGGACGCGAGGTGTTTGCGTTGCCGGGTTCCATCCACAACCCGTTGGCCAAGGGATGCCATCGGCTGATCCGCGACGGGGCGCGCCTGACGGAAACTGCGGCGGAGGTGATCGAGGCGCTGGCGCCGGCCGCGCTGGCACAGGGTGCCAGCCTGCGGGCGCGCCTGGAAGCCGATGTCCCGGAGGCGAACCCGGGTTTCGATGCCAAGACGCAAGATCCTGATTACGCGACACTTCTCGCCGTACTGGGCGACGTCCCGGCCTCGCTGGACGAACTCGCCGATCGCACCCGTCTGGCACCCGCGGCGCTGTCCTCGATGCTGCTGTTGCTGGAACTGGAAGGGGTGGTCGCGCCGGCCCTGAACGGCCGCTGGCAGCGCATCGTGGCGGGCAAAGCTTGACACGCCTACCCTGCGCATGCGTTCACTATATATAGGCTCCACAACCCCCGCCCGAACCTGCGGTTCGGCCGCCCCCTTGACTCAAGGGGGCAAAATCCGCGTCCTGACAGACACACGAAATGGCCAAGAACCTGCTCATCGTCGAATCGCCAGCCAAGGCCAAGACGATCAATAAATACCTGGGCGCCGACTTCAAGGTGCTGGCCTCCTACGGCCACGTCCGCGACCTGGTACCCAAGGAAGGCGCGGTCGATCCCGAGCGGGATTTCCGCATGGACTACGCGCTGATCGACAAGAACGTCAAGCATGTCGACGAAATCGCCAAGGCAGCCAAGGCCGCCGATTCGATCTATCTGGCGACCGATCTCGATCGCGAGGGCGAGGCGATCAGCTGGCACATCAGCGAGATCCTGAAGGAGCGCGGCCTGCTGAAGGACAAGGACACCCATCGCGTGGTGTTTTCCGAAATCACCCCGCGCGCGATCAAGGAAGCCGTGGCGCATCCGCGCCGGCTGTCGCACGATCTGGTGGACGCCCAGCAGGCGCGGCGCGCACTGGACTACCTGGTCGGCTTCAACCTGTCGCCGGTGCTGTGGCGGAAAGTGCAGCGCGGGCTATCGGCCGGGCGCGTGCAGTCGCCGGCGCTGCGCATGATCGTCGAGCGCGAGGAGGAGATCGAAGCCTTCGTCCCGCGCGAATACTGGACGGTCGAGGCCAAGCTGGCCCACAAGGACGGCGACCTCACCGCGCGGCTGGTAAAGCTCAACGACAAGAAGTTCGAGCAGTTCGACCTCACCAATGCCAACGATGCCCATGCCGCGCGCGAAGCGTTGCTGAAAGCCGCGGGCGGGAAACTCGTCGTCGGCGACATCCAGTCGAAGCAGCGCCAACGCCGTCCGGCCGCACCGTTCACCACCTCCACGCTGCAGCAGGAAGCCGCACGCAAGCTCGGCATGGCGACCAGCCGCACCATGCGCATCGCGCAAGGCCTCTACGAAGGCGTGTCGTTGGGCGGCGAGGGCAACGTCGGCCTGATCACCTACATGCGTACCGACTCGACGCACTTGTCGGGTGAAGCGATCGGCGAACTACGCCAGACCATCGAACGCGAATTCGGCAAGCAGGGGCTGCCCGAGCACGCGATGGTGTACAAGACCAAGTCCAAGAATGCGCAGGAAGCGCACGAGGCGATCCGCCCGACGTCCGCGTTGCGCACGCCGAAGTCCGTCGCGGCGTATCTCACGCCCGACCAGTTGAAACTCTACGAGCTGGTCTGGAAGCGCGCGGTCGCCTGCCAGATGAAACCGGCGACGCTCAACACCGTGTCGGTCGAATTCCCCTGCGGGCACGATGCCGCGTTTCGCGCGACCGGCACCACCGTGGTCGATCCGGGCTTCCTCGCCGTGTACGAGGAAGGCCGCGACGCGAAGTCGGACGAAGACGAAGAGGCGCGCAAGCTGCCCACGCTTGCGAAAGGCGAGGCGGTGCCGCTCACCGACATCGCGACCGACCAGCACTTCACCGAGCCGCCGCCGCGCTACTCCGAAGCCAGTCTGGTCAAGGCGCTGGAGGAATACGGCATCGGCCGGCCGTCCACCTACGCCAGCATCATCCAGACGCTGTTGTCGCGCGAATACGTGATCCTGGATTCGCGCCGCTTCAAACCGACCGACGTGGGCCGCGCGGTGGCGAAGTTCCTGACGTCGCACTTCACCCGCTATGTCGACTACGACTTCACCGCCAAACTCGAGGACGAACTCGACGCGGTCAGCCGCGGCGAAGAGGAATGGCGCCCATTGATGGCGGGGTTCTGGAAACCATTCAAGGCGCTGGTCGACGACAAGATGGAAACCGTCGACCGCAGCGAAGCAACTGGCGCGCGTTTGCTGGGCGACGATCCGAAGACCGGCAAGCCCGTCTCGGTGCGCCTCGGTCGCTATGGGCCTTATGCCGCGCTCGGCGACAAGGACAAGGACGACGAGAAACTGAAATTCGCATCCCTGCTGCCCGGCCAGAGCATGCACACCATCACGCTGGAAGAGGCGCTGGAACTTTTCAAGTTGCCGCGCCACCTCGGCAAGGATGCGGACGGCGAGGAGGTTTCCGCCGGCATCGGCCGCTTCGGGCCATTCGTCAAGAAAGGCAAGCTGTACGCGTCCATCAAGGGCGACGAGAGCGCCTACACGATCACGCTCGACCGCGCGCGTGAACTGATCCGCGAGAAGCAGGAGCTGATCGCCAATCGCGTGATCGCCGATTTCGGCGACGGCACCCAGGTGTTGAATGGCCGCTACGGGCCGTACATCACCGACGGCGAGAAGAATGCGAAGATCCCGAAGGATCGCGATCCCAAGTCGCTGACCCACGACGAATGCAAGGCGCTGATCGAGGCGGCGCCGGTGCGGCGCGGGCGCGGCGCGTTCAAGAAATCGGTGGCAAAGAAAACCGCAGAGAAAAATACCGTCGAGAAGCGGGCGCCCGCAAAGAGAAGCGCAAAGAAAACCTCGGCGAAGAAGACGGCTGCCAGGAAATCCGCGCGCAAGAAGTCCGCTGCGAAGAAGGCCCCGGCCAGGAAGACGGCGCGCGTGAAGTCATCGGCGCCGCCCGATACGGAAACGCCGCCGTTCGACGTTTGAGCCATGCGCACGTTCGGCATCGAAGGGATCGGGGCTGCGGCGGCCCTGCTGCGCGAAGGCGGCGTGCTGGCCTATCCGACCGAGGGCGTCTATGGACTGGGCTGCGATCCGGACAACCGTGCCGCGTTCGAGCGCATCTTCGCGTTGAAGCGCCGTCCGCCCGAGCAGGGCGTGCTGCTGATCGCGGCCGACTTCGGGCAGGTCCGCGACTGGATCGAAGCCGTCCCGGAAACCGCCTTCGAGCGGGTCCGTGCAGCCTGGCCCGGCGCCCACACCTTCATCTTCCCGCGCTCGCCGCGCGTGCCGGAATGGGTGGCGGGTGGGCACGCGGGCATTGCCCTGCGCGTCACCGCGCACGCGCCGTCGGCTGCGCTGTGCCGCGCGTTCGGCGGGCCGATAGTTTCCACCAGCGCCAACCGTCATGGCGAGTCGCCGGCGCGCAGTGCCGCCGACATCCGCGCGATCTTCGGCGACGAACCCGACGGCGTTCTGGATGCGCCCTTGGGCGGCCTCGACCGGCCCACGCCGATCACGGACGCCGTGACCGGCGCTATCATTCGCGCCTGAGGGGACTGGGGAGTTTCCTGTGTCGAGCGTTCATCCATCACCGCACAATACGGCGAGGGGGCCGTGGCGCCGCCTGCTGGCGGATCGTTCGCCACAGCGCGTGATCGCCTGGCGGGCCGGCCGGCCCGTGACGGTCGATCAGTTCCTGGCGGACGTCGCCGCGCTGGCCGCGCGCCTGCCCGAAGCGCCGGCGGCCGTCAATTTGTGCGAGGACCGCTACGCGTTCCTGGTGGCTTTCGCGGCCTTGCTGGCGCGCGGACAAACCAACCTGTTGCCGCCGTCGCGCGCCGCGCGTGCGATCGACGCGGTAATGACGGCGCACCCGGACAGCTACACCCTCGGCGATGCCGTGCTCGATCCCGTCCCGCCGCGCTACCTGCACTTCACGGCGGAGGCGAACGATCACAGCGCGGACATGACGGCATTGCTCGCCGAAGATGCGCTGGCCGCGATCGGCTACACCTCGGGCTCGACCGGCGTGCCGCGCGCGAACCCCAAGCGCTGGGACAGGCTCGCGATTTCCAGCGGCCACAACGATGCGCTGCTGCGCGCGGCGGCCGGTGGCGATTACCACGTCGTGGCAACCGTGCCGCCGCAACACATGTACGGGCTGGAGTTCTCGGTGTTGTTGCCACTGTTCGGCCACGCGGCGATCCATGCAGGCCGGCCGTTCTTCGCCGCCGACATCGCGACCGCGCTGGCGGAATTGCCCGACCCGCGGATCCTGGTGACCACGCCGGTCCACCTGCGCGCGCTGCTCGATTCGCACCAGCCGCTGCCCGCGTTCTCAGGCATCGTGTCCGCGACCGCACCATTGTCGCCGGAGCTCGCGCGCGAAGCGGAAAAGCGTTTCGGCGCGCCGGTGCAGGAAGTGTTCGGTTCCACCGAGACCTGCGTGATTGCGCATCGCCGCGCCGCACGCGACGACGCGTGGACGCCTTACGACGGCGTGACGCTGCACCCGCAACCCGACGGCACCCGCATCGAGGCGCCGCAGCTTCTCCAGCCGACCGTGCTCGCCGACATCGTCGAACTCGACGATGACGGAAGCTTTCGCCTGCGCGGACGCAACACCGACCTACTGGAAATCGCCGGGAAGCGCGCCTCACTGGGCGACCTCACCCACAAGCTGCTGGCGATACCGGGCGTGCGCGACGGCGTGGTGTTCCAGATGGACGACATCGACGCGATGGGCATCCGCCGCATCGCCGCGCTGGCGGTCGCGCCGGGACTCGAAGCCGCCACGATCCTCGATGCCTTGCGCCGCGAAATCGATCCGGTGTTCCTGCCGCGTCCGCTCAAGCTGGTGGAAGCGCTGCCGCGCAGCGAAACCGGCAAGCTGCCGCGCGCGGCCTTGCTGTCCGCGATGGCCAGTTAAAATGCGCGGCTTGTCGGCTGCGCGATCGCACGCATGAAAATCCTGGTCATCGGCTCCGGCGGGCGCGAGCACGCTCTCGCGTGGAAACTCGCGCAGTCGCCGCGCGTCGAAGAAGTGATCGTCGCGCCCGGCAACGCGGGCACCGCACGCGAGCCGCGCATGCGCAACGCGAACATTGCGGCGACCGACTTGGACGGATTGCTGAAACTCGCGCAGGACGAGCGCGTCGATTTCACCGTGGTGGGTCCCGAAGCGCCGCTGGTCGCGGGCGTGGTGGACCGGTTTCGCGCAGCGGGTCTGCGGATCTTCGGACCGACCGCCACGGCGGCACAGCTCGAAGGTTCCAAATCCTTCACCAAGGATTTCCTCGCGCGCCACCGCATCCCGACCGCGCATTACGCGGTGTTCACCGCGTTGCAGCCTGCGCTCGACCAGGTGCGCGCGCACGGTGCGCCGATCGTGATCAAGGCCGACGGTTTGGCAGCCGGCAAGGGCGTGGTGGTGGCGATGACGCTCGCGGAAGCCGAGCAGGCGCTCACCGACATGCTGGGCGCGCACGCGTTCGGCGATGCCTCTGCGCGCGTGGTGATCGAGGAATTCCTCGAGGGCGAGGAAGCCAGCTACATCGTGATGGCGGACGGCGTACACGCGCTGCCGATGGCGTCCAGCCAGGATCACAAGCGCGTGGGCGACGGTGACACCGGACCCAATACCGGCGGCATGGGCGCGTATTCGCCCGCACCGGTGGTGACGCCCGATGTCGAATGCCGCATCCGCGCGGAGATCATCGAACCGACCTTGCGCGGCATGGCCGACGAAGGCGCGCCGTTCACGGGGTTTCTTTACGCGGGACTGATGATCGACAAATCCGGCGCCCCGAAGGTCATCGAGTTCAACGTGCGCTTCGGCGATCCCGAGACCCAGCCGATCATGCAGCGACTGCAATCGGATTTCGCGGAACTGATCGAAGCCGCGCTGGACGGCAGGCTGGACCGGATCGAAGCCGAATGGGATCCGCGTCCTTCGCTGGGCGTCGTGATCGCTGCCGCAGGTTATCCAGGCAAACCAAAAATCGGCGACGCGATCTCGGGACTGGACAACGAGTTCGGCGCCGACGTGAAGGTCTTCCACGCCGGCACCAAACTCGACCCGGATAGAAAGACGATCACGGCCGGTGGCCGCGTGTTGTGCGTGTGCGCGCTGGGTGATGATCTTGCGCACGCACGCGACGGCGCCTACGCCGCGGTTGACCGTATCCACTTTGACGGCGCCTTTCATCGGCGCGACATCGGGCACCGGGCACTCGTGCGTCGCTGAGGCGCGTCACCACGACACGCGAGCGCACACCTCCCGCACGCCTCGCGCTTGTAGGCTATTGCGCCACGAGGGGAGCCCATGAACCAGTTCCGTTTGCTCGGCAAGCGCCGCTTTGCGCCATTCTTCGCGGTCCAATCACTGGCCGCGTTCAACGACAACGCCTTCCGCAACGCCACGATCGTGCTGGTCGGGTTCCAGTTGGGCCTGACGACCAGCCAGATCGGTTTCTATTCGAATCTCGCGCCCGCGTTGTTCATCCTGCCGTTCTTCCTGTTCTCGGCGAGCGCCGGCCAACTCGCCGAGAAATACGAGAAGCACACGCTGATCCGCTGGGTGAAGGTGTTCGAGATCGCGGCGATGTGCGTCGCGGCGTGGGGCTTTTACGCGCGAAGCCCGGCTCTGCTATTCGTGGTGCTGTTCCTGATGGGCCTGCACTCGACGGTGTTCGGCCCGATCAAGTACGCGATCCTGCCGCAGGTGCTCGAACGCGAAGAACTGGTGGGCGGCAATGCGCTGGTCGAAACCGGCACGTCGATCGCGATCCTGGTCGGAATGATCGCGGGCGGCGCGGCGATGGCATCGCACTTCGGCTGGACCGCGGCCGCCGCGCTGGTGATCGGCGTCGCGCTGCTTGGGCTGATCGCCAGCCTCGCGATTCCGCGCGTGCCCGCTGCGGCTCCGGGTCTGAAATTCAACTGGAACTTCATCGCCGAGAGTGGGCGTGTGCTGAAGCTTGCGGCAAAGCAGCGCGCGGTATTCAACTCAATCCTCGGCATCTCGTGGTTCTGGTTTTTCGGAGGCGTGGTGACCGCGCAATTGCCGAACTACACGCGGCTGTACCTCGGCGGCGGCGCCAGCGTCGAGATTCTCGTACTCGCGTTGTTCTCGATTGGTGTCGGCATCGGTTCGCTGTTGTGCGAGCGGCTGTCCGGGCACAAGGTGGAAATCGGCCTGGTGCCGTTGGGCGCGCTCGGGATGACGGTGTTCGGCATCCTGTTGTACTTCGCGCGCCACGCGGCGCCGGGCTACAGCGAAATCGACTGGCGGGCGTTCCTCGGGACGCCCGGGAACGGCCGGATCGCGCTGGACCTGACCCTGATCGGGCTGTTCGCGGGCTTCTTCATCGTGCCACTGTTCGCGCTGGTGCAAAGCCGCACCCCGCAAGGCGAACTTTCGCGGGTGATCGCCGGCAACAACATCATCAACGCGGTATTCCTGGTGGCCGCGGCGGTGTTCGCGTTCGGGATGTTGGCCGCGGGTCTGACGATTCCGCAGTTGTTCCTCGTGACTGCGCTGCTGAACGCCGCGGTGACCGCGTGGATCTTCATGCTGGTGCCCGAATTCCTGATGCGCTTCGTGGACTGGCTGCTGATCAGCGTGCTATACCGGGTGCGCACCACGGGACTCGACAGGATTCCCGACGAAGGACCCGCGCTGCTGGTCTGCAACCACGTCAGCTTCATGGACGCGCTGATCGTCATGGGCAGCGCACGCCGGCCGGTGCGCTTCGTGATGTACTACAAGATTTTCAAGGTGCCGGTGCTGAGCTTCGTGTTCCGCGCGGCCAAGGCGATTCCGATCGCGGGCGGCAAGGAAAACCCGAAGCTGATGTCGCGGGCCTTCGACGATATCGACGCGGCGTTGGCCGAGGGCGAACTCGTCTGCATCTTCCCCGAAGGCGGCCTGACGCTGGATGGCGAGATCGCGCCGTTCCGGCCGGGTGTCGAGAAAATCCTCGCGCGACGGCCGGTGCCGGTGATTCCGTTGGCGCTGCGCGGTTTGTGGCGCAGCATGTGGAGCCGGCGTGATTCGAAGCTCGGTCGCGCGCGGCTGCCGCGGCGCTTCCGCGCACGCATCGAGCTTGCGATCGGATCGCCCATGGACGGTGCGGTCAGCAACGCGGAGCAGATGGAAAGCGCGGTTCGCGCGTTGCGCGGCGTCGAAGCCTGAATCGCTGCGCCACGCCGCGCGCGGTGCGATACTGCAGCGTTCCCGATCGCGAAAACCCGCATGGCCGAAATGCTTCGCATCGCTACCCGCAAGAGTCCGCTCGCTCTGTGGCAGACCGAGCACGTCGCCGCGCGTTTGCGCGCGGCGCGCCCCTGGCTCTCCATCGAGTTGCTGCCGCTGTCCACGCGTGGCGACGAGGTGCTGGATCGTTCGCTGGCGGCGATCGGCGGCAAGGGCCTTTTCCTCAAGGAACTGGAAGTCGCGCTGACGGAAGGCCGCGCCGACCTCGCGGTGCATTCGCTGAAGGACGTGCCCGCGCAGCTCGATGCGCAATTCACGCTGGCCGCGATCCTGGAACGCGCCGATTGCGCCGATGCGTTCGTCAGCAACGATTATGCTTCGCTGGACGATCTGCCGCAGGACGCGCGGGTCGGTACCTCATCGCTGCGACGCAGCGCGCAGTTGCGTGCGCAGCGCCCTGACCTCGACATTGCGGACCTACGCGGCAATGTCGGTACGCGTCTCGCAAAACTCGATCGCGGCGAGTACGCGGCGATCATCCTTGCGGTGGCAGGCTTGCAACGCATGGGTTTTGATGCGCGCATCCGCGCGCGTCTCGCGCCGCCGGACTGGTTGCCGGCGCCGGGGCAGGCCGCGATCGCGGTGGAAACGCGTGCGGGCGACGCGCGCGTGATCGACTTCGTGAAAATGCTGGACGACGCCGCCACGCGCCGTGCTGTCGCCGCCGAACGGGCGCTGAATGCCGAATTGGGCGGCGATTGCACGATGCCGCTGGGCGCCTGGTGCGAGACCTGCGCGGACGGAATGCTGCGCCTTCGCGGCCTGCTGGGCGATGCGCGCGACGGACGCCTGCTTCGCGCCGAAGCCGACGGCAACGATCCGGCCGCGCTGGGCCGCGAAGTCGCGCTGTTGCTGCAGCAAAAAGGCGCGGACGCATTGCTGCGTTCGCGCCCCTGATTCCAGGCCCCGAATTATTTCGAAGCGCCGAAGCTGTACACCAGGTTGGTGGTGAACAGGCTATCCATGTGTCGGGTGCCCGGCACGATGTTGGAGTTGTAGCGGTTCTCGTACGCGACCTTCAGCGCCAGCGTCTTGGTCATCGCCACCGCGACGCCGATGTCGTTCTGGTAATACTTGTTCTCGCTGCCGATTTCGGCCAGGAACGTTTCCTGCAGGCTGGCACTGTCGGTCAGCGCGAGCTTGTAGTTGATCAGACCGCGGCCGATCGCCTCGTCCTGCACCGGCGGCTTCACCACCGTCGCCGTCGGCGGCGTCACGCTGGTGTCGACTACCGTGTAGGTCTGCGGCTGGTAGCGCTTGTAGCCCGGGCCGGCTTCGAACGACAGTTCGCTGCGCGCATTCTTCATCACGATGTAGCCGAAGCCGATCGACGCGACTTCCTGCCAGCGGTTCGGCGCGAAGTCGTCATGGTCGTAGCGCGCGGCGCCGACCATGTACGAGCGCGGGTTGAACTTGTAGCCCACCGAGCCGCCGATGTCGAAATGGTTGGCCGTGGTCTGGTAGCTCGTGGCCTGGCCCACTACCACGCCGTCCTGCACGACCGGCGTCTTGACGTTGCTTTTGGCGCGGTTGGCATCGAGGAAGAACGCGTCCTTCCATATGTCATCCTCGTAGGCCAGCTTGAACTTCGCATCCACGTTCAACGATTTGGTATTGCCGGTGGCATTGGCGAGGCCGAACTCGCCGCTGCCGCTCCAGTTGCTGTCGGGGGCGGCGAAGGCCAGGGCCGGCACGCACAGGGCGGAAATCGCCGCGGCCGCGGCGATGCGGGAGAGGGTCATGTGCAAACTCCTTGGATCTGTCCAGCGAAATCCGCAAGGCTGAAGCCGGGGCGCTGAATCGTTGTTAACTTTTTGTGTGATGAAGAGTGGGGGCGACGATGGGGCTTTCAAGCCCGGGATTGCGGAAAGTACGCCGCCACCGCATGTCGCGCTTCGGCGAAGAACAGCCAGCGTTCCACGAACAACCCGGCGATCGCCGCGAGCGCCGCAACCGGCGCGAGCCAGGCCTCGCCGCTCGCCAGCGCAACCGCGATGCCCAGCACCGGCGCCACCCCGAACAGCACCAGCGCGATCCGCCGCAGGCGCGTGCCGTGTTTGCGCGCCAGCACGAATGCCATTTCGCGCGTGAGGTAGCTCTCTTCCGTCACGGGGCCTTCGAAGGCGCGCACGCGCCCGAGCATGGCCAGCCCCGTCGCGTTGCCCGCGTCGTTCGGAACCATGGCATCGACGCATTTCCAGTGATCGGCCTTGATGACTGCCGCCACCACCGCCAGCCCGAGCAACGCCAGCGGGAACGCGGGACCTATCGCCATCCCCGTCGTGAACGCCAGCCACGCCCACAGCCACAGCCCGCCGGACAGCAGCGCGAACATGAAATACAGGGGCAGTACCTGCCGCGTGCGCCAGGCCGCAATGGTCTTCAGCGAGCGATAAATGTTGGCGGTGCACCAGAGGGTCGTGAGCGCGCCGAGCGCCAGCACCGCGCCCGCGATCCGCATGCCGATGTCTTCATACCCAATGAAGGCAAGCCAAGCCACGGCGAGCATCGGCAGATACGTCGCGAGCGAAGCGATGCCCTCGCGCGACAGCCACGACGAACGCCACTGGCTGAGCGCGCGCCACGCGCGTTCGGGGCGGCCGAGATGCAGCGTGGACGCCAGCAGGCCCGCGGTCACCAGCACGAAGCCGAAACCCAGCGGCGCCAGCACGCCCATTCCCGCGAGCGGATAGACGCGCGCCGCAAGCGCAAGGCCCAGCAGGCACCACAGGCCGTAACCCGCGCCGCTCATCACCGTGAAGAAGATCACCGAAAGCGCCGGCTTCATCGCGACAGCGCCTTGTCCAGCCAGCGCAGCAAGGGTGGAAGCTGCCCGGTGTCGAAAGGTTCCTCGGCCGGCACCGGTACGGTCGACTTGGGCATTGCGGCGGAGCCGTCCCGGCGCGGACGCGGAGGCAGGTAGCGATTCACCGGCCGATAGCCGAACTCCGGCATCAGCGCGAAGCCTTCGCGTTCGGCGACCACCTTCGAGACGTCGGAATCGGGATCGCCGAGATCGCCGAACATCCGCGCGCGGGTCGGGCACGCCATCACGCAGGCCGGCTGGCGATCGTGTTCGTCGAGCGTCTCGTTGTAGATGCGATCCACGCACAGCGTGCACTTCTGCATCGTGCCGCGCTTGGAATCCTTGCGGCCTGCGTCGGAAGTTGCAGCCTTCGGATGCGGCAACGCGATCTCGCGCGCGCCATATGGACACGCCCACGCGCACAACTGGCAGCCGATGCACTTGTCCTCGTCGACCAGCACGATGCCGTCCTCGGCGCGCTTGTAACTGGCGCCGGTCGGGCACACTGTCACGCAATCCGGCGTCTCGCAGTGCAGGCACGAACGCGGGAAATGGACCATTTGCGGGACGGGGGATTCGGTCAGTGCAGCGAGCTGTTGCAGCCCCCTTGAGTCAAGGGGGCGATCCTGCGCCGCAGGCGCAGGATGGGGGTTGTGGGTGCGTGGCGCTGTCGATGCGTACGAGGTGGCTGCCGCTTGCGGCAGCACCTCGTACGTATGCACCCGGTTGAACCACAC
>JBQCCP010000012.1:0-10920 GCA_051962095.1 Rhodanobacteraceae bacterium | reverse complement strand
ATCGGCCGCGGCCCGGTCACCCGGTCACGGTTTGCTTGGCAGCGACCGCAGTGTTGCACCCGCCGTTGGCATCGCAACACGCCACGTATTGGGCCTCGCAGTAAGCCTGATCATTTCCCGCGGCTACGCAGTAGATGTAGTACATCGAGCAGGTCGAGACACCCTGGTACTGGGGCGCGGCCGCTGCCGTGCCGCTCATCGCGATGCAGGTCAGCAGTGATGCGGCAAGGATCGACAACGTCAGTCTGATGCGCTTCATTGGAACCCTCCTGTTGGTCATGACTCCTCGGCAAAGTCATCATGGCCCCCGGCGCCCACCGCACCTGTTCCGCTTCCGGAAGCTGCTCCGGCGAAGTTCGCGGCCGATGCGGTGCGCCTTGTCTTCGGACGCCACAATGAAGCGCCAGCCTGCGGCCGCCATGATCACGATGGCGTGAAAACGGACGCCGTGATGTCGGTAATGCGAAGACAGTCTCACTTTACGGCCGATGCCCCGCACGTCGCGACGAACCAGGTCGGCGTTCGGACGCCGCCAGGCATCCTTAAACCCAACCCGACAATTGCCGCAATGCGATCTCGGTCAGCGCCAGTCCGTGCGCCGTGCTGTCGTTGAGTGCCGGGATGTAGCGGAACTGCTTGCCACCATGGGTGAGGAACACGGCGCGATAGCGCAAGGCGACTTCTTCCAGGGTTTCCAGGCAATCCACCGCGAAGCCGGGGCACAGCACGTCGAGGGTTTCGACGTCCTGCCGCGCGAGCTGCTCGATCATTTCGTCGGTGTAAGGCCGCAGCCACGGCTGGCGTCCGAGGCGGGACTGGAACGTCACCAGCAGTTCATCGTCATCGGCGCCGAGCGCGTCGCCCAGACGGCGTGCTGTTTCACGGCACTGATCCGGATAAGGATCGCCGGCCGCGGCATATTTTTCGGGGATGCCGTGGAAGCTGAGCAGCAATTTGTTGCCGCGGCCGTGCTGCGCCCAATGCGCGCGCACGCTGCTCGCGAGCGCGGCGAGATAGCCCGCGTCGGCGTGATAGTCGTCGATCGTGCGCAACTCGGGTGGCCAGCGCAGCGACTGCATCATCCGCGCCACGGCATCCAGCGCGGCGCCGGTCGAGGTCGCCGAATACTGCGGAAATAGCGGCAGCACCAGCAGCCGCCGCACGCCACCGCGCATCAGGTCCTCCACCACGCTGCGCACGGACGGTTCGCCGTAGGTCATCGCCAGTGCCGTGACCACCTTGCCCTGGGTTCGGCGCGAGATTTCGGATCCGATGGCGGCGGCGAGCCGCTCGCTGAACACCCGGAGTGGCGAGCCGTCGTTGCGCCAGATCTTCGCGTAGGCTTCGGCGGACCGCCGCGGCCGGGTTCGCAGGAGGTAACCGTGCAGCACCGGCCACCACAGCCAGTGCGGCAATTCCACGATGCGCGGATCGGAGAGGAATTCCGCCAGATACTCGCCCACCGCATCGGCCGTGGGCGCGGCGGGCGTGCCGAGGTTCACCAGCAGTAGCGCCGTGTCCGGCCCTGTGGAACGCTTCGGCGCGATGTCGAAACCAAGATAGCGGGGCATGCGGCGCGTTCCTGCTCGCGGCACTCACGAATCCGCGCAGTCTGCCACAGCACGCCCTCCGTGGCCGGGCTGCGGTACACTGGGCGCAGGCGGAAAGCCCGCGCCGCACCTCGCGGCGACGGACACGATTCCGCATGAGGTAGTTATGGGTTTTGACAGCATCTGGCATTGGCTGATCCTGCTCGTGATCGTGCTGGTGTTATTCGGCACCAGCAAGCTGACCAAGATCGGCCCCGATCTCGGCAACGCCGTGCGCGGATTCAAGAAGGCGCTGCACGGGGACGACGAGGCCAAGGCCGCCGGTTCCAGCGAGAAACTGCAGGCCGATCCGCCGGCCGCCGCCAGCGCCCCGCATCAGGAACAGCGCGACTCGACCGAGTCGAAGCACGCGCCGGAATAACCGGGAGCGGTGCGCCGCGATGATCGAGCTCAGCTTTTCGAAGCTGTTGCTGCTGGCCGTGATTGCGCTGGTGGTGCTGGGACCCGAGAAGCTCCCCAAGGCCGCGCGCATGGCCGGCGCGATGCTGCGCCGGCTGCGGCTCGGCTGGGAAAGCGTGCGCAGCGAAGTCGAGCGCGAACTAGAGATCGAGGAGATCCGGCGCGCCGCGAAGGAAGCCGCCGATCGCGCCGACGCGATGCGCAAGGCCGCCGATGCCGGGATGCGTTCCACGCACGCGTCCGTGAACCAGACCATCTCGGAAATCGCAAATACGGCCGATTCGACGGAAGCCGGCGTTGCCTCGAAGGAGGTCCGCAATGGCGACGCCTGAGCGTGACCCCGACAAGGATTCCGGCTTCGATCTCGAGCAGGGCATCTTCTCGCACCTGATCGAGTTGCGATCGCGCCTGGTCAAGGCGATCGCCTGCGTGGTGGCCGTGCTTGTGTGCCTGGTGCCGTTCGCCAATCGCTTGTATGGCTGGCTGGCCGAGCCACTGGTGAAACGATTGCCGCATGGCGCGCACATGATCGCGACGCAAGTGGCCAGCCCGTTCATCACGCCGCTGAAACTCGCCTTCTACATCGCGCTGTTCGTCAGCATGCCGGTGATCGTTTACCAGCTCTGGGCTTTCGTCAGCCCGGGCTTGTACCGGCACGAGAAGCGCCTGGCGCGGCCGCTGCTGGTCGCCTCGATCCTGCTGTTCTACTGCGGCTGCGCATTCGCGTATTTCCTGGTGCTGCCGGCGGCCTTCCGGTTTCTCACGATGGTCACGCCGCCCGGCGTCGAGATGATGACCGACATCACGCACTATCTCGATTTCGTGATGATGGTGTTTTTCGCGTTCGGCCTGTGCTTCGAAATCCCCGTCGTCGAAGTGATCGCGGCCGCGACGGGATTGGTCAGCGTGCAGAAACTCAAGAGCTGGCGACGCTACGCGATCGTGGCGGCGGCCGCCGTGGCGGCGGCGATCACGCCGCCGGACATCACCTCGATGCTGCTGCTGCTGATTCCGATGGTGATCCTGTATGAACTCGGCATCGTGGCGGTGCGCGTGCTGGTGAAACCCAGGCCGGTGCCGGACGCCGCGGAACAGTCGTACTGACCGGCGTGTCCGCGCCGCCGCACAAGATCGTGCCGCCACGCAAAATCGTCCATGTCGACATGGATGCGTTCTACGCGTCGGTCGAACAGCGCGACGATCCGTCCTTGCGCGGCAGGCCGGTGGTAGTCGCCTGGAAAGGCGCCCGCTCGGTGGTGTGCGCGGCCAGCTATGAAGCGCGGAAGTTCGGGGTGCATTCGGCGATGCCGGCATTGCGCGCCGAACGCCTGTGTCCGCACGCGGTGTTCGTGCCGCCGGATTTCGTGCGCTACAAGGCGGTGTCGCGGCAGGTGCGCGATATTTTCGCGCGTCACACCGATTTGATCGAACCCTTGTCGCTGGACGAGGCGTATCTCGACGTCACCGCACCCAGGTCCGGCTTGGCTTCGGCCACCGCGTTGGCCGAAGCGATTCGTGCAGAGATCCGGGAGGCGACGCGGCTCACGGCTTCGGCGGGCGTCGCGCCCAACAAAGTCCTCGCCAAGATCGCGTCGGACTTCCGCAAACCGGACGGACTGTTCGTGGTGCGTCCGCGTGAAGCGCTGGCGTTCCTGGCGCCGCTGCCGGTCGAGCGCCTGCCCGGCGTGGGCAAGGTGATGCATCGCAAGCTCGGGGAACTCGGGATTTCCATTGTCGCCCACCTGCGGGCATTCGATGCCAACGAACTGGAGCGCCGTTTCGGCCGCTACGGCAAGCGCCTGCACGAATTGTCGCTGGGCATCGACTACAGGCCGGTGACGCCGCATCGTCCGACGCTGCAGATTTCCAGCGAAGACACCTTCGAACGCGACCTGACGCTCGAAGAACTCGTGCCGCACATCCAGCGGCTCGCCGAGAAAACTTGGGCGGCGCACCAGCGCGAGGCCGCGGGTGAACACGGCCGCATCGCACGCAGCGTGGTGCTGAAGCTCAAGACCGCCGAGTTCCGCATCCTCACGCGCACCCTGACGCCGCCCGAGCGGCCGTCCTCCGCGCGCGAACTCGCGGAAATCGCGTGCGCGTTGCGCGCGCGCGTGGACCTGTCCCCGCGCACGCGCTATCGGCTGGTGGGTGTTGGCGTCGCGGGCTTCGTCGATCGCGAAAGTTTCGAGGCGCAACCGGAACTGTTTCATCGGCTTGCGTGATCAACCTGCGAGATGGAGCAGGTTCGTACATGTTGCGGGCCAAATGCGGGCAAATTTCCAGCCTACATTTGCCTAGCGTCTCCTTAACGACACGCATGATGGCATTGCACCCGACACTCCGACATTCGCCGGGTGAAACATGCGTAGTTCGCGCAAAATCCTGATGCCGAACCGGGTCGACGCTGCACAGCTTGCCGCGTGCGTCGCGCTGCGGGTTCCACGTGGTCCGGGAATCTTCGCTCCCGGTTTCCCCCCCTTTCCGCTTCTCGCTTCGCGCTTCCAGCGCACCTGATTGTCGCGCTCACGTCCGGCGCACCGCCTGGTGCGCCGGCGAATGGGCGTCTGCTCTTCGTCGGAATGGCCTGCATCGAACACCGGCACGCGTGCGGTGCGTGTCGGTGGCAAATGGAGATCGACATGAAGAACAAGGCACTCCTGTTTCTGCTGGCGCTGATCGCGATGCTTGTCGCGGGCCCCGCGCTTGCCAGAAACGTCACGCTGCTCAACGTATCCTACGATCCGACTCGCGAGCTGTACCAGGACATCAACCGTGCGTTCGCCGCGCAATGGAAAGCACAACACGGCGACGACATCGTGATCCGGATGTCGCACGGCGGTTCCGGCACGCAGGCGCGCGCGGTGGCCGACGGCTTGCCGGCTGATGTCGTTACCCTGGCGCTGGCCTACGACGTCGACGCACTCGCAAATCGCGGCCTCATCGCGAAGAACTGGCAGCAACGCTTGCCGGACAACGCCGCGCCCTACACCTCGACCGTCGTGTTCCTGGTGCGCAAGGGCAATCCGAAACACGTCAAGGATTGGCCGGACCTGATCAAGCCCGGCGTGCAGGTGATCACGCCGAATCCGAAAACTTCCGGCGGTGCGCGCTGGAACTTCCTCGCCGCCTGGGGTTACGCGTTGAAACAGCCGGGCGGCAACGAGGCCATGGCGCGTGCGTTCGTCCAGGCGCTTTTCCAGCACGTGCCGGTGCTCGACACCGGCGCGCGCGGCGCAACCAACACCTTCGTCCAGCGTGGCATCGGCGACGTGCTGCTGGCGTGGGAGAACGAGGCGTTGCTCGCGCAGCGCGAACTGGGCAAGGACCGCTTCGACATCGTGGTGCCTTCGGTCACCATCCTGGCCGAGCCGCCCGTGGCGGTGGTGGATGCCAACGTGGCGAAGGACGGCAATCGCGCGGTGGCCGAGGCTTACCTGAAATTCCTGTATACGCCGCTGGCGCAGGACATCGAGGCGAGGCATTTCTATCGTCCGCGGCTCGCCGCGGTGGCGCAGAAATACGCCGGGCAATTTCCGGCGGTGCACACCTTCACGGTGGACGAATTGTTCGGCGGCTGGCGAAACGCGCAGGCGAAGTTCTTTGCCGATGGCGGTGTATTCGACCAGATCGGGCCGGGCGCGCAGCCGGCGCGCTGAAGATTCCGCACAGGACGGATGTCGCGATGGCCAACACGAAACGTCATCGGGTACTGCCGGGGTTCGGGCTCAGCATCGGCTATACGCTGGCATTCCTCGGGCTGATCGTGCTGCTGCCGCTGGCGGCGCTGGCTTGGAAGGCATCCGGCATCGGCGCTGCCGGCCTGCTGCACCTGCTCGCCATGCCGCGCACGCAGGCTGCATTGAAGCTGAGTTTCGGCGGTGCGCTCGCGGCTTCGTTGATCAACGCGGCATTCGGGTTGCTGGTGGCTTGGGTGCTGGTGCGTTACCGGTTTCCCGGACGCCGCCTGCTGGATGCGTTGGTGGATCTCCCGTTCGCATTGCCGACCGCGGTCGCGGGCATCGCACTGACCGCCTTGTATGCGCCGAACGGTTGGCTGGGGCGGGCATTCGATGCGCTCGGCGTGCGCATTGCCTATACGCAGCTCGGCGTTGGCGTCGCGATGGTGTTCGTCGGGTTTCCGTTCGTGGTGCGCACGCTGCAACCCGTACTCGAGTCGCTGGACCGCGACATGGAGGAAGCGGCCCAAAGTCTCGGAGCCGGCCGCGCGCAGGTCTTCGCGCGGGTTATCCTGCCGGTGCTCACGCCGGCGCTGCTCACCGGTTTCGCGCTGGCACTGGCGCGCGCGGTGGGCGAATACGGCTCGGTGATTTTCATCGCGGGCAACCTGCCCTTGCGGACGGAGATCGCGCCGCTGCTGATCGTGCAGAAGCTGGAACAGTTCGACTACGCCGGCGCGGCGGCACTGGGCGTGGTGATGCTGGGCTTCTCGTTTGCGCTGTTGATCGCGTTGTCGTTGCTGCAGCGCTGGAGCCGGCGCTGGGCGGAGCCGTCGCCATGAACGAGATGGTTCTTTCGCGCCAGTCAACAGGATCGCAACGGCTGCAGCGTGCGCTGCTGATCCTGGTCGCGGTCGCCTTCATGGTGGCGTTCCTGCTGCTGCCGCTCGTCGTGGTGTTCACCGAGGCGCTCGCCAAGGGCGTGGAGACTTTCCTGTCGGCGATAGTGCAATACGAAGCGGTGTCGTCGATCCGCCTGACCCTGCTCGTCGCCGCGATCGTGGTGCCATTGAACATCCTGTTCGGCATTGCGGCAGCCTGGGCCATGGCGCGTTTCGAGTTCCGCGGCAAGGCTTTGCTCGGCGCGCTGATCGACTTGCCCTTCTCGGTGTCGCCGGTGATCGCCGGCTTGATCTACGTGCTGCTGTTCGGCGCGCAAGGCTGGTTCGGGCCATGGCTGGATGCGCACGGCATCCGGATCATCTTCGCCGTGCCCGGTCTGGTGCTGGCTTCGGTGTTCATCACGCTGCCGTTCGTCGCGCGCGAACTGATCCCGTTGATGCAGTCACAGGGCAGCGAGGACGAACAAGCGGCGCGCGTGCTGGGCGCCAACGGCTGGCAGATGTTCTTCCGCGTCACACTGCCCAACATCCGCTGGGCGCTGCTGTACGGCGTGCTGCTGTGCAACGCGCGCGCGATGGGCGAGTTCGGCGCGGTGTCGGTGGTGTCCGGACACATCCGCGGCCTGACCACCACGATGCCTTTGGAGGTGGAAATGCGCTACAACGAATACGACTACGCCGGTGCATTCGCCGTGGCTTCGCTGCTGGCGTTGCTGGCGTTGCTGACGTTGGCGGTGAAGACGCTGCTGGAAGCGCGCTACGGCGACGAGATCGCTGCGCACGCGCCAGGCGGGCGGTAAGGGCGGCCGCCATGACGCTCGAACTTTCCAACCTCTCGCGACGCTTCACCGATTGCCCGGCGCTGGACGATGTCAGCTTGGTGATTCCGCCAGGCGAATTCCTGGCATTGCTCGGCCCATCCGGTTCCGGCAAGACCACGTTGCTGCGCATCCTCGCGGGGCTCGATTATCCGGAGTTCGGCAGCGTGCGCCAGAACGGACGCGACCTGCTGGCGATCGACGCGCGCCGCCGCAGGGTGGGCCTCGTGTTCCAGCATTACGCGCTGTTCCGGCACCTGACCGTGGCCGACAACGTGGCTTTCGGGCTGCGCGTGCGCCCGTGGCGCAAGCGACCGAAGCGCGCAGAGATCGCCGCGCGCGTCGAACGCCTGTTGCAACGCGTGCAACTGCAGGACATGGCCAGGCGCTATCCGGCACGGCTTTCCGGTGGGCAAAGGCAGCGCGTTGCGCTGGCGCGTGCCCTGGCAGTGGAACCCGACCTGCTGCTGCTCGACGAACCTTTCGGCGCGCTCGACGCGCAGGTGCGGGTGAGCCTGCGCCGCTGGTTGCGCGAGCTTCACGACGAGTTGGGCCTGACCACGGTGTTCGTGACCCACGATCAGGAAGAAGCGCTGGAATTGGCCGATCGCGTGGCGGTGATGAATCGCGGCCGCATCGAACAGGTGGGCGCGCCCGAAGCGATCTATCAGGATCCCGCGACACCCTTCGTTTGCGAGTTCATCGGCAAAGCCAATCGAATCCGCCTGGTGCGCGCGGATCGCGGCATGACCGCGGCGGAATGGAATCTTGGCGAGTCGCCGTGGGGCATGGATGTCGAACATGCGCAGGCTTACGTGCGGCCGGAACATCTTGCGCTCGATGCGTCCATGGCCGCCCCTGGTTGGCAGGCACAACTGCGGCACGTGTATCGCGCCGGCAGCGTGGCGCATCTGGAATTCGAGGTTCCGTCCCTCGGGCAACGCCTGGAGGCGCAAATTGCAGGCGAGGATTTGGCGCGACTCGGATTGCGCACAGGGGCGGATCTGCGCGTGAGCCCTCGGCGCGCCATCGTGTTTCCGGCGGACGATTCGAAATCCACGACCACCGCGAGCGATGCGCGCTGGCTATGGCAACACGAAGCCGGCGGCGACTCGACGGCCAACCCGGTGCGGGCGATCCCGTTCACCTGCATATCCTAAAAAGGATCATCCATGCGATTCGCGCGCAAACCGCTCTTGTGCGGCGCCGCCGCGGTGCTGGGAATGGCTGCGGCAAACGCGCTGGCGCAGGAGTCGTCATTCCTGGGCGATTGGCCTGCCCACCATGTGTTCGCGGACGGCACGGATCTCGGCGTGAGTGCGCTGTATCAATACGACGTGGACGATTTCTCCCACGACGATGGGTTATTGCCCGACGCGCACACGAATCGGCGCAAGTATTTCGGGGCGTACCTGAAGAAAAAGGGCGTCTATGACGCGAAGGCAGAATTCGACTTCCAGTCGAAGAAGTGGCAGGACGTGTATCTGCGCGTGCAATCGAAAGCCTTGTTTGGCGAGGACGCCGCGTTGCGCATCGGGCAGAGCAAGACGCCCGTGGGTTTCGAAGGCAATACCAGTTCCGCTGCCCCGACCTTCATTGAACTCGCATTGCCTTCGCAGGCGGTCTACGAAAATCGCCGCGTCGGCGTGGACTGGGCATTGTCCCGGCCGTCGTGGCTGGCGTCCGCCGGCTACTACGGCGGCGATTTGCAAGGCGACAACGATGGTCACACGCTCGCGGGCCGGCTGGCGTGGGTGCCTTTGCATCGACCCGGCGATGTGCTGCATCTCGGGATCACCGCGTCGCGCGAATCGCCCGAGTCCAGCGTGAACGGATTGGGCTTGGCGAACTTGCCGTCGGCGCGGTTCCGCTCCACGCCGGAGGCCGGTCTCTCGCCGCTGAATCTCGTCGATTCGGGCACGCTGAAGCACGTCGACGAGATCGACCGCTACGGTTTCGAAATGCTGTGGATACGCGGGCCGTGGTCGTTGCAGGGCGAGTATCTTCGCGCGAATACGTCCTTCGCTGATGGCAAGCCCGCGTACCGCGTCGACGGCTGGTACGCGTTCGCGAGCTGGGTGGCAACGGGCGAGTCGCGACCGTACAAGGATGGCAACGTTGGCAACGTGCAGCCTTCACGGCCGTGGGGCGCGCTGGAGTTCGCGTTGCGCTACAGCACTGTCGATCTGGATGGCGGCAACGTGATGGGTGGCCGCGAGCACGACTGGACCCTGGGCGCCAACTGGTACCTGGGGCAGCATCTGAAACTGCAGGCGAACTACATCCGCGCTTTCAGCGACCGCAAAAGCCTTGTCGTGAATCCGCACATCGTGGAACTGCGCGCGCAGATCGCCTTCTGAGCGGAACAGGCACGCAGATGCCAACGGCTAGCCGTCAGGCCTTCTTTTTCGGGATGTACAAGTCCGTGATCGTGCCTTCGGCCACTTCCGCCGCCATGCCGACCGACTCGCCGAGTGTAGGGTGCGGATGGATGGTGAGCGCGATGTCGCCGATCTCGGCGCCCATCTCGATCGCCAGCGCGATTTCCGAAATCAGGTCGCCCGCGTGCACGCCCACGATGCCGCCGCCGATCACCCGGTGCGTCGCCTTGTCGTAGATCAGCTTGGTGAAACCCTCGGCGCGATCCATGCCCAATGCACGACCCGAGGCCACCCACGGAAATTTGCCGACGCCGAAATCGAGTTTCTTGTCCTTTGCCTCGCGCTCGGTCACGCCGACCCAAGCCACTTCCGGATCGGTGAACGCAACCGACGGCACCACCCGCGCATCGAAGTGGCGCTTCTGCCCGGCCGCGGCTTCCGCAGCCGCATGGCCCTCGTGCACGGCCTTGTGCGCCAGCATCGGCTGGCCGACCAGATCGCCGATCGCGAAGATGTGTTCGACATTGGTACGCATCTGAGTGTCGACGGGAATCAGTCCGCGCTCGGTGACGATGACGCCCGCCTTGTCGGCGCCGATCTTGTTGCCGTTGGGGCTGCGGCCGACCGCCACCAGCACTCGATCGAAAAGCTTCTTCTCCGGAATGCCTTCGCCTTCGAACTCGCAGGTGATGCCGTTCTTCTGTGCCTTCGCCGCGGTGACCTTCGTCTTGAGGTGCGTCGCGACACCCTGCTTCTTGAGTTGCGCGGCAAGGGGGCGCACCAAGTCGGCGTCCGCGCCGGGCATCAGTTGATCCATGAATTCGACCACGGTGACGGCGCTGCCGAGCGCACGATAGACCGTCGCCATCTCGAGCCCGATGATGCCGCCGCCGACCACCAGCAGGTTCTTCGGCACGTCGCGCAATTGCAGCGCGCCGGTCGAATCCATCACGCGCTCGTCGTCCCACGGAAACATCGGGAGGTGCACGGCTTCCGAACCCGCCCCGATGATGGCCTGCTCGAAGCGGATCAGCTTCTTGTCCTTGCCGTGGACGACCTCCAGCTCGTGCGGCGACACGAACGTGCCGACGCCCTGCACCGCGCGCACCTTGCGTTGTTTCGCCATCGAC
>JBQCCP010000011.1:0-5344 GCA_051962095.1 Rhodanobacteraceae bacterium | reverse complement strand
TTCGTCATTGATGTTCGGCTGGAGGAGTTGCTTGCCATTCGGGGCGTCCGATTGATCCCGCGCGCTGCGGGCGCGCGCCACCACGTCCTCGATCATGTGCACCAGCCCCATGTGCATGCCGTCGTTGGGGTGGTAGATGCGCTCGACGCCGTAATCCTGGAGCTGCTTGATCTCCTCGGGCGTGATGGTGCCGCCGCCGCCGCCGAATACGCGGATGTGGCCGGCGCCGCGGTCGCGCAGCATGTCGACCATGTACTTGAAGTATTCGACGTGGCCGCCCTGGTAGCTGGACAGCGCGATGCCGTCGGCGTCTTCCTGCAGTGCGGCGCGCACGACGTCTTCGACCGAGCGGTTGTGGCCGAGGTGGATCACCTCCGCGCCCTGCGACTGGATGATGCGCCGCATGATGTTGATGGCAGCATCGTGCCCGTCGAACAGGCTGGCGGCGGTGACGAAGCGCAGCGGCGTGGTGTCGGGCTTGGCTTCGCTGGAAGTAAGGTCGATGGCAGTCTGGCTCATTCCCGCATTCTAACGCGTGCTGAACGACAAACCCGACGTGGTCTGAATGAACGACTGGTTAAAACATTGGGGTCGCCGATTTCGTCGATACTCTCGCGCCAAGGCCAACATCCGGCCGATCTCGACGGAGGTGTTTCGTGCAGACACGCAACCTTGCATTGCTTGCCGCGCTCGCGATCGCAGTGGGCGCGACCGCGGCGTTCGCGCCGCCGGCGTCCGCGCAGGTCAGTTTCAGCTTGAGCGTCGGCACGCCGCCGCCACCGCCACGCTACGAAGTGGTGCCGGCACCACGCCCGGGTTATGTCTGGGCGCCGGGCTACTGGAACTGGAACGGCGGCCGCTACGTGTGGGTGGGCGGCGTGTGGCAACCTGCGCGGCCCGGTTACGTCTATTACAGCCCGCGTTGGGTGCAGCACGACGGTCGCTGGGAATACCACCGGTCGTACTGGGGCCGCGATCCGCACTGGCGTGGCCGTCACGACAACGGCCGCCATCGCGGTTGGGACAAGCATCGCGGCGATCACGGCCACGGCGACCACGACCACGGTGATCACGACCGCGATCATTGATCGCGTTTTCTGAAGCCAGGCCCGGCGCGCAAGCGCCGGGTTTTTTATGCCGGCGGCAAACTGCACATGTGCGCCGAAAAAGCTGAAGTTTTGGCGTCATCCCGGAATCGCGAAGCGATATCCGGAACCCAGTGTCTTCCCCCTTTCCTGGCGTTACACAAAAGTCACTGGGTTCCGGCTTTCGCCGGAATGACGAAGACAAATTGCATCAGATCTTCCCGGCAGCCGGCGTGCGAACGTGCTCCTGCCGCAGGCCGTAGCCGAACAGCCGCGCGGGGATGTGCCGCACTATTCGGAACCGCAGCAGGAACCGCAACAGCACCGGAACACGCGGCGGTTCGCCTGACTGTTCCAGTACGCGCGAGATCAGGCGCTTCTGGACAGCGATCTGCACGCGCTGCACGACTTTCACCGGCCATTCGCGGCGCTGCTGGATTGCGGCCAGCAACGATTCGTCGATCGCGCCGCCATCGCGCAGCGGCTGCGCCAGCGCATTCGCGGCGGCCGCCGCGTCCTGGATCGCGAGGTTGATGCCGACGCCGCCGATCGGCGACATCGCGTGCGCGGCGTCGCCGATCAACAGCAGGCCCGGCTTGTGCCAGCGTTCCAGCCGATCGACCTGCACTTCCAGCGTCTTCACCTTGTCCCAGGATTCAATTGCGGCCTTGCGGTCGACGAGATACGGCGCGAGCTGCGCCACCGTTTCGCGCAACGCGTCGATGGATTGCGCGCGCAAGCCCGCATCGCTGCCCTTCGGCACGAGAAACGCCACCTGCCAGTAATCGGTGCGATTGAGCATCACCATCATGTGGCCGCGATCGATGACGCCGAAGGTGTCCTGCGGATCGGATTCGCGGCGCGGCACACGGAACCACAGCACGTCCATCGGCGCGCCGTATTCGCGCGCCTTCAGTCCTGCCGATTCGCGCAGGGTCGAATGCCGGCCGTCGCAGGCGATCACGAGATCTGCGCGCAGTTCGTAACCGCCTTCCGGCGCTGTCACGCGCACACCCACGGTGCGCCCGCTTTCTTCAATCAATCCGGTGGCAGCGTGGCGCATGCGCAGGTCGAATGTCGGCAGCTTGCGCCCGGCGTCGGCCAGCATGTCCAGGAAATCCCATTGCGGCACCAGCGCCAGGTAGTCGTACGGTTTCAGGCCGCGCATGTCCACGAGTTGTTGCTCGCGGCCCGCGACGATGCCGGCGAGATGATCGACGCGGCGCTGCGGCAGCTTGTCGAATCGCTCGCGCAGGCCGATTTCGTCGAGGATCGCGAGCGTGGACGGATGCACCGTGTCGCCGCGGAAATCACGCAGGAAATCGCCGTGCTTTTCCAGCACCGTCACCGGCACGCCCGCGCGTGCCAGCAGCAGGCCCAGCATCATGCCGGCGGGACCGCCACCGACGACACAGCAACGGACAGGTGCATTCATGGCGTGGAAGGTCCGGGCATGATCGCCGAGCATCCTAATGCCTTATCGACGGCGCATTCCAGAACCACTTGTCATTCCGGACGAGCCCGAAGGGCGAGATCCGGAATCGGTTACGGCATTGGACCGGCGCGCCATCAATCCGGGAGCCGGAACCCGCGACTGCCTCACGCCACCCCGAACGGCAGGTTCGGCGATGACGTCACACGTGCGCCGACGATCTCGCCGCGCAGGAAGCGCAGGCCCGCTTCGATGACCGCGGGATCGTTGACGATGCGGCTGTGTCCCAAGCCTTCGGTGCTGAGCAGGCGCGCGCCCGGCCAGTGGCGCGCGTAGCTTTCGCCCTCTTCCCATGGCACTTCGGAATCGGCGAGATCGTGGACGATCAGTGCCGGCAACGCGAGCGACGGCACCCGCACGTGTGCGGTCAATTCGCGTACGGTGACGCCGGTCTGCACTTCGAGGCAGCGCTGGATGCGCGGCACGATGCCGTCGACCAGGCCGACCCTGCGCGCGAAGCGCGTGGTCGCCGCATCGGGGTCGGCCGCCGGCGCGATCAGCACCGCGCGGCGGGCTACGGTGCCTTCGGCCAGCGCCAGCATCGTGGCGGTGCCGCCCATCGAGTGCGCGACGACCGCTTCGAACGATCCGTACCGTTCCGCGACGCGGCGCAGCGTGCGTGCGAAGCAGGCCAATGAGCAACGACCCGTGTCGCTGTGCCCGTGCCCCGGCTGGTCGAAGGCAACCACCGCGTAACCGGCTTCGCGCAACGCACGCACCCACGGCAGGAACCGCAGCGCGTAGCTCGACCAGCCGTGGGCAAGCAGCACGCGCGGTTGCGTTTGCAAATCGCCCCACCGATACGTGGTCACGCGACGGCCGTCGATATCGAGATCGCTTCGCAAGGCGCCGCCGTCGCCGGCGTCCCGCGCACGCACGCGGCCGGCCGCGAAGGGCGTGCACAGCAGCCTCGCCGCGCGCCGCGCCGTGGCATCAGGCGCGAACTGGCCACCGATCCGGTTCGCCGCCCGCAGCATCGCGAATGTCATGACATTTAGAACGCTCGTGCTTTTTATGTTGACGACAATGGGCATCGCTTTGGCTCGCATTTGAACGGGTCAGGACGCGTGGTCGGCCATCAATCGGTCGAACGCGTGGGTGGCGCGGACGATGGCATGGGTGCCGCCAAACAATCGGGTGTCGTGGTGCAGCACCAGCACGATGCCGAACATCTCGAATGCGACCTGGGCCGGATCTGTGTGGGCGCGCAGTTCGCCGGTGTCGATCGCCAGTTGCACGGCGTGCGTCAGCGCTTCACGCAAGCGCTGCTGCCAGTACACCACGCGATCGCGAATGGCGCCCGGGCGGTCGTCGTACTCGATGACCGCGGCGATCATGGGACAGCCGGCGCCGTGCGTCCAGTCCATCCAGCCCGCCAGGATCGCGCGCAGGCGCTTCACGCCGCGCGGCTGACGGAACGCGGTCTGCAGCACCTTCTGCGAAAAATCCTCGGCTACCGCATCCAGCACCGCCAGTTGCAGATCCTCGCGCGAACCGAAGTGCGCGAACACGCCGCTCTTGGACATCGCCGCGGCCTGTGCGAGACCGCCGATCGAGAGGCTTTCCAGGCCCTGCTTGCGCACCAGTCCGATCGCGCGATCGATGATCGCGCCGCGGGTGGCGACGCCCTTGGCGGTGGCGGCGGCAAGAACCATGGGCCGCAAAATAGCACGATCGTCCCAATCAGGCAATGGAAGCGCGCCGCCTCGCGAGGGCGAATCGACGGCGCCGGTTCCACCACGGGCGGGGGCTTCGACACGCTTCCACAAACATAAGCAGGTTCAACGGACTGCGTGACTTTCATGATGCGCAGTGTGAGGCCATGTCTGTCTCGCGCCATCGGTGCCGGTTACACTAGCCGGCTGCAGCGCCGCGACAGGGCCCGCCAGAGGCCACGGCTGGCGTTGGGTTTCTCAATTCGTGGCGCCCTTCGCGGCGCCGTTTTGCCATCCGCGCCGACCGTGCGCAACTGGAGCAAGTCCCGATGCTTTTCGAAACCATCGCCACCACCGGCCACGAGCAGGTCGTCTTCTGTCAGAGCAAGGATGCCGGCCTCAAGGCCATCGTCGCGATCCACAACACCGTGCTTGGCCCCGCGCTGGGCGGCCTGCGGATGTGGCCGTACAAGACCGACGAGGAAGCTTTGAACGACGTGCTGCGCCTCTCGCGCGGCATGACCTACAAGAACGCGGTGGCGGGCCTGAACCTAGGCGGCGGCAAGGCGGTGATCATCGGCGATCCGGCCAAGGACAAATCCGAGCCGCTGTTCCGTTCGTTCGGCCGTTTCATCAATTCGCTGCACGGCCGCTACATCACGGCCGAGGACGTCGGCATCGACGTCAACGACATGGAATACGTCTACCGTGAAACCGAATTCGTGACCGGCGTGCACCAGGTGCACGGCGGTTCGGGCGACCCCTCGCCGTTCACCGCCTACGGTGCGCTGCAGGGCGTGATGGCGACGCTCAACTACAAGCACGGCAACGAGGACGTCGGCAAGTACCGTTTCGCGGTGCAGGGCGCGGGCCACGTCGGCAGTGAGTTCATCAAGCTGCTGCGCGAACAGGGCGCCAAGGTGTTCGTCACCGACATCAACAAGGAAGCGGTGCAGCGCTGCGTCGACGAACTCGGCTGCGAGGCCGTGGGCATCGACGAGATCTACGACGTCGATTGCGACGTGTTCAGCCCGTGCGCGCTGGGCGGCACGGTGAACGAGCAGACCATCGACCGCATCAAGGCGCCGATCATCTGCGGCGTCGCCAACAAC
>JBQCCP010000010.1:0-11049 GCA_051962095.1 Rhodanobacteraceae bacterium | reverse complement strand
CTGCGCCAGGATCGCGTCCAGCACGGCGTCGGAAATCTGGTCGGCGACCTTGTCCGGGTGGCCTTCGGACACCGATTCGGAGGTGAACAGGTAGCGGCTCATCGTGGTTTATATCCTTTGATACGGATGGAAGGATGAAGCGAGTCCGCCATGATACAGGGACGCGGGCACGGGTGCACCGGCAAGCGTAGCGCGTTCAGGCAACGGCTTCCCACCACCTGTCATTCCGGGGCCATCGCGGCTTGGCCGCGATGGATCCGGAATCGGTCATCCGGCCGTGGAAGCCAAACCGATTGACGCGCGCCTTCCTTGGCGCATGCCCTGCGGGCCGCCTCCGGCGTTCGCGTTTGCAGTCCTGCAAACGCAGTCGGGCTCCGCGCGGTGCGCGGCCCCGGAATGACGAAAAAGTATTGACGGTTATGCGGCGGCGGCGAATTCGCCCGCCACGCCAGCCACCAGCGCGTCGAAATAATCCCGGGTCAGGCGCTGCTGTTCGTGGGCGCTCTCGGCGGCGTTGACCGCCGCGCGGAACGCCGCGTTCTCGAGCCGGTCCTTCGCGTACCAGCCGAGGTGCTTGCGTGCGATCCGCACGCCGGTGGTTTCGCCGTAGAACGCGTACAGGTCTTCGAGGTGCCCGAGCAGGATGTCGCGTACCTCGACGATGCCGGGTTCGGGCAGCGATTCGCCGGTCGCGAGGTAGTGCGCGATCTCGCGGAAGATCCACGGCCGGCCCTGCGCCGCGCGGCCGATCATCAGCGCGTCGGCGCCGGTGCGGTCCAGCACGAAGCGCGCCTTTTCCGGTGAATCGATGTCGCCGTTCGCGAACACCGGAACGGACACGCTGGCCTTCACCGCCGCGATCATGTCGTATTCGGCCAAGCCTTCGTATTTCTGCGAGCGGGTGCGGCCGTGCACGGCCAGCGCGGCGATGCCGGAGTCTTCTGCGATGCGGGCAATCGACAGTGCGTTGCGCTGTTCGGGCGTCTGGCCGGTCCGGATCTTCAATGTCACTGGCACGTCCACGGCGTCAACGACCGCGCGGCAGATGCGCGCCACCAGCGGCTCGTCGGCCAGCAGGGCCGAGCCCGCCCAGGCATTGCAAACTTTCTTGGCGGGACAACCCATGTTGATGTCGATCAATTGCGCGCCGTGCGCGACGTCGTAGCGTGCGGCTTCGGCCAGGCGTGCGGGATCGGACCCGGCGATCTGCACCGAAACCGGATCGGGCTCGCCCGCGTGGTCCATCCGGTGCAGCGACTTGCGGGTCTGCCAGAGCCGCGGGTCGGACGTGGTCATCTCCGACACGGCCAAGCCCGCCCCCAGCCGCTTGCACAACTGGCGGAACGGTTTGTCGGTGACGCCCGCCATGGGCGCGAGCGCCAGCGGCGGGTCGATGCGGAGGGCGCCGATCTGCATCCGGCAAGTTTACCGGTCCACTGGCCCAATCCTTGCAACCGCCGGGGAGGGGTCCGATCATGGCTTCGCGGAGAGGCTGATGCGGAAGTTGCTGGCGGCACTGTTGCTGGGCGGGACGCTGTCGGCGGCGTGGGCTGCGACGGCGCTGCCGCCCGTCGAGATGCGTACCCTGTCCACCCGCGACCCGCAGGGCCTGATCGTCAAGGTGCGCGCAGCGCTCGATGCCGGCGTGTACGCGGGCGATTCCGCCGGCGAACGCGAAGCCCTGTGGTGGATGGGCCACGCCGCGATCAACGTCTCCGACGATGCCGCGGTCACCGAGGCCGTGGCGCGCCTGAAGAGCCTGGGCAGCGTCGGCCATGACACTCTGGCCGAATCGTATGCCGGCTTCCTGACCGCCGACCTGCGCATCGCGCACGGCGACGGCGGCGGCGTCAGCGATGCGCTGCAGGCCGCGGCGCTGCAATTGGACAGTCCCGACCCGGCGCACCGCGCACTGGCCAAGTTCCAGTTGTGCGATGCCTACAGCATGGCCGGCCAGCACCATCATTCGCAGCCGTTGTGCGAGCAGGCCGATGCAGCCTTCGGCGCGCTGCACGACGACTGGAACCAGGCCCAGGCCAAGAATGACGAAGGCAACAATGCCTATGGCATGGGGCAATACGCCGCCGCCAGCGCGTTCTACGAGCAGGCGCGGGCGCTGTACGAGAAGGCGGGGGATCGATCGCAGGCCTTGATGGTCGGCGACAACCAGGCGCAGGTCCTGCTGAAGCAGGGCGAGCCGGCGCATGCGCTCGCGTTGTCGCGGGCGTCGCTGGCGGATGAGCGTGCCGCCGGCCGCGAATCCGACGCCCTGATTTCCCAGCACGACATCGCGCGCGCGATGGAAGCGATGGGCCAGCATCGCCAGGCCATGGACCTGATCGCGTCGACCATCGACGAGGCCCGCAAGGCGCATCTGGACGGCTTGCTCCCGGACCTGCTGGAGCAACAGTCGCGCATGGCCGAGCGCAGCGGCGACCTGAAGCTGGCGCTGGCGTCCGTGCAGGAAGCGATGCAGGTCGCGCGGATGCACTGGACCAGCAGCCTGCGCTCCCAGCAGGCGGAACTCGCGGCACGCTATGCCGCGCGCGAAAAGGAAATCCGCATTCAGGAACTCGAACGCAACAACCAGATCAAGAACCTGAAACTGAAAGCCGCCGAGGCAGACGCCGAGCGCAACGTGATGCAGATGCGGCGCCAGCGCACCACGCTGATCGCCGCACTGGTCGCGACCGGCGGGCTGGTGATGGGAATGGTCTCGTTGCTGCTGCTGTTGCGCTCCCAGCGACGCCACACCCGCGAGCTGCGGCGCCAGGCGCTGGAAGACCCGCTGACCGGCGTGGACAACCGGCGCGGCTTCTTCCGCCGCGCCGAGAAGCTGCTCGCCAAGCGCGATGCGGACCGGCCGCCGCTGCACGCGCTGCTGCTGTTCGACTTCGATTACTTCAAGCGCATCAACGACCGTTGCGGCCATCCATTCGGCGACATCGTGCTGAACGTCTCGATGCAGCGCCTGCGCGAAGTGGCGGGCAAGCGCGGCCGGCTGGCCCGGTTGGGCGGCGAGGAATTCATCGCGCTGTGCCCCCGCATCGGCGGCGCCGCGGCCCTGCGGCTGGCCGAGGACATGCGTGCCGCAGTTGCAGCGCTGGAATTTCCGAACGCGCCGGAAGACCTGGAAGTCACCATCAGCATCGGCATGGCGCTGTTCGACGGAATGCGCTGCCACGACGTCGGCAGTTGGCTGCGCGGTGCCGACGACGCGATGTACGCGGCCAAGGCGCGCGGACGCGACCAGGTGGTCGTGGCGCAGCACGTGGATCATTTGCTGCAGCAGGTCGGTTCGCCGATCGTCAACTAGCTTGCTGTCCTGCAAGGAATTCTCATCGTCATTCCGACGAACCCACGATGTGGGTGAGATCCGGAATGACGAATGTATTTTCGGGGCAGCACACCGGGCACCGGATCGAAACACATCGTCGTCCACACGAAGACGGCGCGTAGCGCGAGCGCCATGGATGGCGCGGGTATTCCGGAATGACGAGCGGTGAAGGTCAGCTTGTCGCGGCGGCGGTTTGCCGCGCGCGGATCGGCATGCCGGATTCGCGGCCGCCCCGGTGCGCGCCCATGCCCATGCCCACGCGCATCCCGTAACCGATGCATTCGGCGTAACCGGTGATCAGCGCGGCCAATCCCTGATCGAGCGTTTCGTTGGCGGTTTCCCGCCACAGCGCCAGCCAGCGCTGGAAATGTTCGATCCCGATCGACAAGGGCCGGTGTTTCGCCAGCGGATTGCCGCGGTAGTGGCCCGTGCGCAACGCCACAGTCGCCCAGAATGAGGTCATCAGCGCCTTGTGCGCACCTCAGTCATCGACGCGTGGCGCGAACACCGGACCGAGCAACGGGTCGACGCGCACCTTGTCGTAGAAGCGATCGACCAGCATGGCGAGTTGCGCTTCATCGAGATCGGATGGAATGGCTTGCATCACGGTGCCAGCGTCGCGCCTCGCTGTCGCCGCGGCCATGACCTGTATCAATGACGCGCATCAATGCATGGCGCCGCGCGTTGCGGGACAGTGCGAATACGTCGCCAGCCGCACAACCATGACCCACGTCGTCACCGACAACTGCATCAACTGCAAGTACACCGATTGCGTGGAGGTGTGTCCGGTCGATTGCTTCCACGAAGGCCCGAATTTCCTGGTGATCGATCCCGGGGAATGCATCGACTGCACGTTGTGCGTGACCGAGTGTCCGGTGAACGCGATCTTTCCCGAGATGGACGTGCCCGCAGGGCAGGAGTGTTTTCTCGCGATCAACGCGGAACTCGCAAGGGAATGGCCGGTCATCGCCAGCAAGATTCCGGCGATGGAAGGCGCCGATCTGTGGGACGGCATGCCCGACAAGTTGCCGTTGCTCGACCGCGGTGATGGAGACGAGCCGGTTGTTTCGGTGAACGTGCCGCCCGAAGCCGCCTCGACGCCGCGCTCACCCCTGTCGGATAGACTGGCGGGACCATCACGGCAGCACGCCGCGCACTGCTTCCCCACCACATCAAACGAAAGGAGTCACACCATGTCCGGCACGAAGTTCAAGGGCAGTCCCGTCCACGTGGATGGCAGGTTTCCGAAGGTCGGCGACAAGGCGCCCGCGTTCAAGCTGGTCGCCGGCGATCTTTCGGAAAAGTCGCTTGCCGATTTTTCCGGCAAGCGCAAGGTGCTCAATATCTTCCCGAGCGTCGACACCGGCGTGTGCGCGGCGTCGGTGCGGCATTTCAACCAGGACGCGGCGGGTCTGAAGAATGCGGTGGTGCTGTGCATCTCGGCCGACCTGCCGTTCGCGCAGAGCCGCTTCTGCGGCGCCGAGGGCATCCAGAACGTCACGATGCTGTCGATGATGCGCGGCCGCGAGTTCCTGCAGGATTACGGCGTCGCGATGACCGACGGTCCCCTGGCCGGTCTGGCCGCGCGCGCGGTGGTGGTGCTGGACGAGCACGACAAGGTGATCCACGCGCAAATGATCGACGAGATCACCCACGAACCGGATTACGCGGCGGCGCTGAAAGCGCTCGGCTGACGCCCCGGAAGACTTGCAGCGGGCGCGCTCGGTGCGTGCCGTGGCGTGGACGCATTGCGCGGATCGCGGTCCGCCGCGCGTGAAAGTTATACTCGCGCGCTGCCCTCCGGTTCCGCGCCATGCTGCGATTCCTCTACACGGTCGCGATGTACCTCGCCACGCCGGTGATCGTGTGGCGGCTGACTTGGCGCGGTTTCCGCTATCGCGGGTACTTCCGCCGCTGGCGCGAACGCTTTGGGCGTTTCCCCGATCCCGGCCTGCAGGACTGCATCTGGGTGCACGCCGTGTCGGTCGGCGAGGTCAACGCCGCGCTGCCGCTGATCGAGGCGCTGCGGCGGCGCTATGCGCCGCGGGCGATGGTGGTCACCACCGTCACGCCGACCGGCTCCGAACGCGTGCGCAAGCTGTTCGGCGACGAGGTGTTCCACGTCTACCTGCCTTACGACCTGCCGCGCGCGGTCACGCGGTTCCTCGACCGCATCCGGCCCGCGCTGGCAGTGGTGATGGAAACCGAAATCTGGCCGAACCTGTACCACCACTGCGGCCGGCGCGGGATTCCACTGGCCATCGTCAATGCCCGGCTGTCGGAGCGTTCGCTGCGCCGCTACCGGCCGATCCGCCCGCTGGTGAAGCAGGCGCTCGCGCACGTGGCGCTGGTGGCGGCGCAATCCCATGCCGATGCCCGCCGGTATCGCACGCTCGGCGCGCCTCCGGAACGCGTGCAGGTTTCCGGCAATCTCAAATACGACATGCCGCTGCCGCAGGGTGCGCGGCAGCGCGGCGACGAGCTGCAGGCACAGTGGGGGCCCACGCGGCCGGTCTGGTTCGCGGCCAGCACGCACGAAGGCGAAGACCTCCCGATCTTCGAAGCGCATCTCAAGGTGTTGGCGCGCATGCCGGACGCCCTGCTGCTGATCGCGGCGCGGCACCCCGAGCGCTTCCGCGCCGTGGAGCATGCGGCGCGCAATCTGGGTTTCGCGGTGGCCACGCATACGGCGGGCGACGTCAATCCGGAAACGCAGTGTCTGGTGATCGACGCGATGGGCGTGATGATGCGCTACTTCTCCGTATGCGATCTCGCGTTCGTCGCAGGCTCGCTGGTGCCGATCGGCGGTCACAACGTGTTGGAGCCCGCCGCGCTGTCCAAGCCCGTGGTGGTCGGGCCCTACACCTTCAACTTCGAGGAAATCACGCGCACCCTGATCGAGGCAGGCGGCGCGCGCCGGGTTGATTCCGCGAAAGATCTCGGCGCGACCGTGCTCGAGCTGCTGCGCGATCCGGAGGAACTCGCGCGGATGGGCGCGGCGGCGCGTGCGGTGTGCGCGCGCGAACGCGGCGCGGCGCGGCGCACCATGGTTTTGCTGGGCAGGATCTTCGCGCGCGCCCGCTACGCCCAAGCAACATGAGATTCGAATCCCGGCACAGGGATGTGCCGGCGCGGAAGACACGTCAGTGTCTGACGCGGCAAACGTGGCGCGGCTTGGCCGCGACCGTTTGCGAGACTGCGCCCGCAGGAGTGGGCGCGAACAGCGAAGCTGGCCCGAAGGGCGAGCGCCAGGGATGGCGCGAGTAAGCCGCGGCAGAGCCTGTCCCGGACTTGATCCGGGGATGCCCGGTTTCTCCCTATTGCAGCAACGCGTTGACCGTTTGCAGGTCCTTCACCGACAGCGTGCCGGCCGCGTACTTCAGGTTGAGCTGGTTGATCACGTAGGCGTGGCGTGCCGCCGAGTAGTTGCTTTCCGCCTGGAACAGCGTCTGCTGCGCGAACAGCACGTCGATGATGGTCTGGCTGCCTACCTCATAGCCGGCCTGGGTGGATTGCAGTGCCTTCTGCGCGGACACCACCGCTTCCTTTTGTGCCTGCACCTGGCTGATGCCAGCGCGGATCGAGTTGAATGCGTTGCGGGTGTTGGCCACGATCTGGCGACGATCCTGTTCGAGGATGTCGCTGGCTTGGTCGCGCTGGGCGATCGCCTGCTTGATCTGCGCATGGATGCCGCCGCCGGCGAACAGCGGCACCGAAAGCACCAGGCCCAGCGTGGTCCCGGTGGTGCGGCTGTCGGTGCGCGGCCCTCCCGTGGTGAAGTCCACGCCGCCCCACGAAGGATTGCGCGAGTAATTCACCGAGGCATTGAGGGTCGGCAGCCGGCCGGCCCGCGCCGCGCCTACGTCGTGTTGCGCCGCTTCGACCTGCTCGCGTTGCGCCTGCAGCGAGGGATTGGTGGTCAGCGCGGTGTCGACCCAGGTTTCGGGGTTGTCGGGTTGCGGCGGGTTGAGCGGCAGCTTGTCGGTCAGCTTCTTCAGGTCCGTGGGCGCCTGGCCGGTGATCTGGGCCAGCGCCTCGCGATCGTTGTACAGCGTGGTGCGTGCCTGAATCACCGCGGCCGCGGCGGCCGCTTCCTGGGCGCGCGCGGAATCGGCATCGGTGATGGCCGACAGGCCCACGCTGTATTTCGCCTGCGCCGCGTCGAGTTGCTTGGCCAGGGCCTTCTGGTTGGCCTCGGCATAGCGCAACTGGTCTTCGTCGTTCAGCACGGTGAAATAGGCGGTGGACACGCGCAGGATCAGGTCCTGCTCGGCGGCGGCATACTGCGCTTCCGTCGCCCTCGCATTGGCCTTGCTGGCGCGCCATTGTTCGAACCGACCCAGGTCGAACAGCACCTGGTTGAGGCCGACCGATTCGCTGCGCGAGCGGCCGCCGGTATGTCCGGTGGTGTCGATCAGCATGGGCGTGCCGTTCGGACCCAGCACCGTCTGCGGTCCGGTCTGGGTGCCATGGCTGTCGTTGAACGACACGCTGCCGTTGAGCTGCGGCAGCAGGGCGGAACGCGATACTTCGGAACTCGCCTGGCCGACCCGGCTTTGCGCTTCCGCCTGCATCAGCACCGGATCGGATTGCAGCGCCTGGCGGTAGGCGTCCATCAGGTCCTCGGCGTGCGCCGAAGTCGTGCCGGCAAGACCCAGCGCCGCGACGATGGCGACGGCGCAGGCGCGCAGTACGAAGGGACGGCGGGAGGCGGAACTCGAATTCATGCGAAAGGGATCCTTGGCTGCGTGCGGCCGAAGCGCGTCGGCGCGAATCACGTCGGTCGGGTTACAAATGGAAAGCGGGTTTGGGTTCCGCGCCTGCGAGGTAGGGCACGTCGGTTTCGAACAGGCGGTCCTCGATCCAGCCGCCGTCGGCGGCGCGCTGCAGCAGCAGCGCCTGCATCGCCGGCTCGGCACCGCGGATCACGAACATGCGGCCGGCGGGTTTCAGCCAATCGCCGAACAGGACCGGCATTTCCGCGATCGCGCCGGTGACGGCGATGGCATCGAAAGGCTGCGACGGCGCGAAACCGGCGAAGACATCGGCGTGCAGGCATTCGACGTTAGCGATCGCAAGCGACTGCAGGCGTGCCCTGGCGGAGTCGACGAACTCGGCGCGACGATCGACGCTGGTGACCTGCGCGCCGAGCCCGGCGAGGCAGGCCGCGAAGTAGCCGCTGCCGGTGCCGATTTCCAGCACGCGTTCGTGCGGCAGCGGCAGCAGCGCCTGCAGCGCGCGGCCTTCCACCACCGGCTTCCACATCATCTCGCCGTGTCCGAGCGGCAGCGCCACGTCGGCATACGCCACCGCCTTGTAGGCCGGTTGCACGAAAGCGTCGCGCGGCAGCGTGGACAGCACGTCCAGTACGCGCGCGTCCAGCACCTCCCACGGCCGAACCTGGTTCTCGACCATGTTGCGGCGGGCGGTTTCGAGCTGCGGATTCAGGTTCATGTCGATCACGGTTCCTGCGTGGATCAAAATCGCCCAAGCATAGGCGCACGATGCAACGCGGGCAATGCGTGCAGCCTGCCGGTCGCCTGCCTGCCCACGAAGTGCCGGAAGTCACCACGCGTCGCTGACAGCGGTCACCCGGTGCAGGCGGCTCCATCGAAGCATGTTCCGGGCCAGACGCGGCGGCAGCAATAAACTCGAGAAATCAACGGCATGTGGGGACGCATCGGGTGCAGAAGCTGTCCGCGGACAGCGTACGGACAGCGCGGACAGGCTTGTGATCCAGGTCAACGGGACAAATATGTACCGAAGGGTATACTAACGCCCACCGATCGACTGCAGGACACCTGCCCGTAAAGCACCATGAACGCCGTACCCGAACGTTGCAGTGGCCCTGGACGGCCGAAAGACCTCGAAAAACGCGCCGCGATCCTCGAAGCGGCCAAGCGCCTGTTTCCGCAATACGGCTTCGAGGGCACCAGCATGGATGCGGTGGCGGCGGAGGCCGGCGTTTCCAAGCTGACGGTGTACAGCCATTTCGGCGGCAAGGAGGCGCTGTTCGTCGAAACGGTGCGCTGCAAGTGCGAGGGCCTGCTGCCGCGCACGCTGTTCGAAGTGGACGTGAACGCGCCGGTGCGCGGCCAGTTGCTGGGCGTCGCACGGGCGTTTTTCGGCTTGATGATGAGCGGCGAGGCGCTCGGCATGCACCGCACGCTGGTCGCGAGTTCGCAGCAATCGCCGAAGCTCGCGAAGCTGTTCTGGGAGGCCGGCCCGATGCAGGTGCAGGCCGCGCTTGCCGAGATGCTGCAGAAGGAAGTCGATGCGCAGCAGCTCGACATCGCCGACACCCATCGCGCCGCCAGCCAGTTCTTCGCCTTGCTGAAAGGCGAACACCACGCGCGCGTGTGCTTCGGTTGCGGCCAGCCGAGCGCCGAGGAAGCCGAAGCGCACCTCGAGGCGACGGTGGACATGTTCCTGAGAGCCTACGGATCGCGTTGAGGTTGTTTCTTTGCGCTCATCCGTGATCGCGGTATCTCCTGCACCATTGGAAAGCTTTTTGACGCGGATTACCGCGGATCGAAGCGGACAAGCGGGCAAATCCGATTTGATCCGCGTTCATCCGCGTCCAAAGCCGTTGCATTTCTGGCGCATTCGTGGAATGGATTCGCCATCGCCACGCGAACGTGCTTGAATAAGGCATTGAAGCGGGGGTGCCGGCATCCATCCGGCTGAGACAGACCCTTCGAACCTGATCCGGTTAGCACCGGTGTAGGGAGCTTCGCCGCACGACGTTGCATGCGTGTGGTTGGCGCCGCCGCTTCGTCCCACCGCCCCATCAAGGACGCGCGCCGATGAATGCCCAACCCTCCGAACTGCTGCGCCAGGCGCAGACCCTCTCCGAAACCGTCACGAGTCCGATCCGCGGTTCGCGCAAGATCTACGTGCGCGGCAGCCGCGACGATCTGCGCGTGCCGATGCGCGAAATCGTGCTGGCCGACACGCCCGCGATGTTCGGCGCGGAACCGAATGCGCCGTTCGTGGTGTACGACACCTCGGGGCCGTACACCGACTGCGCGTTCACCGCGGATCTGGCGACCGGCTTGCCGGAACTGCGCGCGGGATGGATCGCCGAACGCGGCGATACCGAAGAGCTGCCGAATCGCACCTCCGAATTCGGGCGCCGCCACGCCGAAGCCGCGCAACTCACGGACGTGCGCTTCCCGAACCTGCCGAAACCGCGTCGCGCGAAAGCCGGCGCCAACGTCACCCAGATGCACTACGCGCGGCGCGGCATCGTGACGCCGGAAATGGAATTCATCGCAATACGTGAAAATTTGCGCCGCGAAGAAGCCGCGGCGCGGGGCGAAAACCAGAAGCTCGATGCGTTGCGCGGCGGCGCGCTGGCGCAGCAGCATCCGGGCCAATCCTTCGGCGCCGCGATCCCGCGCGAGATCACGCCGGAATTCGTGCGCGACGAAGTCGCGCGCGGGCGCGCGATCATCCCCTGCAACATCAACCATCCCGAAACCGAGCCGATGATCATCGGCCGCAACGTCCCCACCAAGATCAACGCCAACATCGGCACCTCGGCCGTCACGTCTTCGATCGCGGAAGAAGTCGAAAAGATGGTGTGGGCGATCCGCTGGGGCGGCGATACGGTGATGGATCTTTCCACCGGCAAGTACATCCACGAAACGCGCGAATGGATCATGCGCAACGCGCCGGTGCCGATCGGCACGGTGCCGATCTATCAGGCG
>JBQCCP010000009.1:0-37707 GCA_051962095.1 Rhodanobacteraceae bacterium | reverse complement strand
TGCGGCGACAGCGCGCAGCAAGGCTACTGGTTGCAGCAGCATGTGCGCGGCCAGCAATGGCACGAACACCAACACGTTCTTCAGCCATTGATGGAGGCGCAAGGCCTTGAGCCAAATCCGCAAGCTCGCGCGTTCGCGGGGCAGCACGTTCGCCACTTTGCTGATCCGGCCGACGCGTGCGGCCAGCCCATCACCCGCGTTCACGACGTAGGCTTGCCGGGCATGTTGCCAAATCGCGAGGTCGCGCGGCTCATTGCCTGCGTAGTCGAATCCCTTTTCTCCATATGCTTCGACCAGCACTTCGGCCTTGCGACGCCCGGAGAGATTGCGTGAACCGTCGCTTGCGATCACCCGGTCAAAGCAATCGAGGTGTTGCGCCACGGCACTGGCCAGCGCGTAATCAGATGCGGTACACAGCACCAGCGGTCGCCGCTGGTGTTCGGCTTCGAGGAGTTCCACAACGCGGGGATCCCAAGGCAAGCTGGGTATGTGCACGGTCGAGCGCTGTGCGACATGGCGTTTCAAATTGGCCCGGCCAGCAAGTAACCAGAACGGGAGCGCGAACAGATACAGTGGATTGCGTTTCAACAGCGCAAGAGTGGATTCCAACAGCAGATCGGTGCGGATCAACGTGCCATCCAGGTCCACACACAATGGAGCGGAGGCGTAGCTGTCCGTGCCAGACGTCAGGAGATGCTCTGCGCCTTGGCGTTGCTGTCCTGGTTCTCGCAAGGTCTGGGTCATTCTGAAATACAGTGAGGCATGAGTCGTCCGGTCCTCGATGCGCAGTCCGCAACCCGCCTGTGAAAGAGGTGCTGCCGCATTGTATGGGCGCGCAAGTATGATGTGGCCGTTTGGCGGGGTGCCCCACCAACCTGCCTTCATGCGGATGAGGGAAGGCGACCCAATGAGTAACGCCCCAGCGCGCTGGGACACATACCGGTGGCATTGTTTCGTGGGATGACAGTTGTATCAGGCATATCGGAGGCGGCGCAGTGACGGGAACGCCGGGGGGCACCAACGATTCGGCGCGAGTGGCTGACGACCAGGTGCCGCTTCCCAGGAAAGGCGTGCGCGGGATTGGCAAGATGGCGACTGCGGACCCTCCTAATCCCGAACGCGAGGACCGCGACGCAACCATCGCATTGCTTCGCAAGCGTCAGAAGAAGCTGCGCGCACGCGCTCGACTGCTGGCTAGTGAGCTTGCGCGCTTGAACGAGTACCACTCACTGGTGATCAACTCGCGTTCGTGGAAGCTGACGCGACCTTTGCGTTTGCTCACGCGGCTGCTGCACGGCGAGTGGGGCGCGCTTCGCACGGTGTTTTCCAGGACGACCAGGGACGGCAACACCTTCGAAGCGGCGACCGGTTCCGCTTGGCTCGGCCGACTGCTCGACGAAGTGCAGAACCTGCCGCCGGCGGAGCAGGTCGCGGATCTTGCGTTTCCGTCTTTTCACCAGCCGCAGGTCACGATCCTGATCCCCGCGTACGGCAATTTGCCGGCGACGGCTGCGTGCCTGCGTTCCATTTGTGAAAACCCGCCGGAGGTGGCGTTCGAGGTGCTGGTGGTGGAAGACGCGTCGGGAGACCGTGACATTCAGTGGCTCTCGAAGGTTCGCGGATTGCGCTACGAGGAGAATCCCGAAAACCTGGGGTTCCTGCGCTCCTGCAATCGCGCGGCGGATCTTGCACGCGGCGAATACCTGTATTTCCTCAACAACGACACCGAAGTCACCGAGGGCTGGCTGGACGCAATGCTCGCGGTGTTCGAGCGTTTTCCCGATTGCGGCATGGTCGGCTCCAGGCTGGTGTATCCGGACGGCACATTGCAGGAAGCCGGCGGCATCGTCTGGAAGGATGGCAGCGCCTGGAATTACGGGCGCATGGACGATCCGGAACGCAGCATCTACAACTACGTCCGCGAGGCCGATTACTGTTCGGGTGCCTCGCTGCTGATCCGCAAGGCTCTATTCGAGAAGGCCGGCCGGTTCGACGAACGCTACCTGCCCGCGTACTGCGAGGATTCCGACCTGGCATTCAAGGTGCGCGAGGCGGGCCTGAAGGTTTACTACCAGCCCGAATCGGTGGTGGTGCACCACGAGGGCGTTTCGCACGGAACCGACGAGGCGAGCGGGATCAAGGCCTGCCAGCCCGTGAACCAGCGGAAGTTTCGGGAACGCTGGCGCGACGTGCTGTCTCGCGAGAACTACGCCAGTGGCGAGAACGTGTTCCGCGCAAGCGGACGCACCCGCGGCAAACCCACGTTGCTGGTGGTGGATCACTACGTGCCCGAGCCGGATCGCGATGCCGGTTCACGCACGATGTGGCAATTCGTGCAGGGCTTCCTGCAGCACGGATATTCCGTCAAGTTCTGGCCCGACAACCTGCATCGCAACCCCGTGTACACCCGCGCCTTGCAGCAAATCGGCGTGGAAGTGTTCTACGGCAAGGAGTACGACGGCCATTTCGCCAACTGGATCGAGCGGTACGGCGGCGAATTTGATGTGGTGCTGTTGAGCCGCCCGCACATCGCAGTCAAGTATCTCGATGCGATCCGCCGGCATAGCCGTGCACGCGTGCTCTACTACGGCCACGACGTCCATTACCTGCGCATGGATGAACAGTTGAAGTTGCATCCGGACGATGCGTCGTTGCGTTCCAGGCGCGATGCGGCGCAGCGGCAGGAACAGCACGTGTGGAAACGCGTGGACACGGTGTACTACCCCTCGGAGGACGAAACGCGGGTCGTGCGCGCGTGGCTGGACCAGCATGCGCCGAACGTCGATGCCGCGACGATACCGGCCTATGTTTACCCCGAGCCGCCGATGCGTTCCGATGCCGACCTCGCCAGGCGCAAGGGCATCGTGTTCGTGGCGGGATTCGGGCATCCGCCCAACGTCGATGCGGCCGAATGGCTGGTTCGCGAGGTGCTGCCACACGTGCGTGCCCGCCACCCCGGCGTGCCGGTTTCGCTGGTGGGCTCCAATCCGTCGGACCGGGTGATGGCGCTGCGGGCCAATGGGGTCGAGGTGACAGGCTTCGTGGCCGATGAGGAGTTGGCCGCGCGCTACGCCGGTGCCCGCGTGATCGCCGCGCCACTGCGGTTTGGCGGCGGCGTCAAGGGCAAGGTGGTCGAGGCAATGTGGCACGGCGTACCTTGCGTGACCAGCAGCGCCGGCGTACAGGGCTTGGCGGCGGCGCGTGAGGCGTTGGGTGTGGCCGACGATCCAGAAGCCTTCGCTGCACTGGTCTGCAAGTACCTCGAAGACGATGCGGCGTGGCGGGAGAGCTCTGTGCGCGGGCAGGCATTCGTGCGCACGCATTACACCGCGGACGCGCAGTGGAACGCGTTCGCCCCGGAACTTGGCGCACGGGCGCCGCGCGGGACGGCGCAATGATCGTGCGGGCGCGCGCGCCGTTGCGCCTGGGCTTGGCCGGCGGCGGCACGGATGTATCGCCGTACTGCGACCTGTACGGCGGGCAGGTCATGAACGCCACCATCGATCGCTATGCTTACGCCATGGTTTCGCCGCGCACGGGCCGCGACACCTGTTTCCATGCGCTGGACGTGGGCCGGGAGGAGATCCACGCGTGCGATCGCGCCATCGATGGCGAAGGACCACTGCAACTGCTGAAGGGCGTGTATGCGCGCGTGTCGCGCGACTTTTTGAACGGCGAGCGGCCGCCACTGTCGGTGAAGACGTTTTCCGATGCGCCACCCGGATCTGGGCTTGGTTCGTCGTCCACGATGGTGGTGGCGCTGGTGCAGGCCTTCGCGGAATACTTTTCGCTGCCGCTTGGCGAATACGAGGTCGCCCAGCTTGCGTACGACATCGAGCGCAAGGATCTGGATCTCGCGGGCGGCAAGCAGGACCAATATGCCGCCGCGTTCGGCGGGTTCAATTTCATGGAGTTCTACGCGGAAGATCGCGTGGTGGTGAACCCGCTGCGCGTCAAGGATTGGGTACGCGCCGAACTCGAGGCCTCCCTGGTGTTGTATTTCACCGGCGTATCACGCGCCTCCGCGGAAATCATCGACCGGCAATCGCGCAATATCGGCGCACGCGATCACGATTCCACCGAGGCAACCCATCAGTTGAAGGATGAAGCTGTCCGTATGAAGGAATGCGTGCTGAAGGGAGACCTGCGCGGGCTCGAAGCTACCATGCAGGCCGGATGGGAAGCCAAGAAGCTCATGGCCTCGGGCATCACCAATCCGCTGATCGACAGGATGGAACGCATCGCGTTTGCCAGCGGTGCGCGCGCGGCCAAGGTTTCGGGCGCGGGCGGTGGCGGCTTCATGATGTTCCTGTGCGATCCCGAACAGCGCATTGGATTGATCCGCGCACTGCTTGCCGAAGGCGGCAGTATTCTGGATTTCCATTTCACCCAACAGGGAGCCAGCGCGTGGCGGATAGCCTGAATGGCCTGCTCGACGATGAGTTCGACAAATCGCGCCGGTTGATCGACGCGGTCGCCGCGGACCAGGCACTGCGTGCGCGGGTGCTGGACGTGGTCGTGCGTTGCGTGAGGGCCCTCAAATGCGGGAACAAGATCCTGTTCGCGGGCAATGGCGGCAGCGCAGCCGACGCCCAGCACTGGGCAGCGGAATTGGTGAGTCGTTTCGGTTACGATCGGCCTGGTTTGCCGGGCATCGCGCTCACCACCGACACCAGCGCGCTCACCGCGATCGGCAACGACTACGGTTTCGAGCGCGTGTTCGCGCGCCAGATCGAGGCACTCGGCCGGAAGGGCGATGTCCTGTTCGCGATATCGACATCGGGCAACTCAAGGAACATCATCGCGGCCATCGAGGCGGCGCGGGCGATCGGCATCGAGGTGGTGGGCTTCACCGGCCGGTCCGGAGGCGCGATGCCCGATCGCTGTACCGTCTGCCTGCAGATGCCGTCCGACGAAACCCCGAAGATCCAGGAAGGGCATGAGTTGCTGGGCCACCTGATCTGCGGCCTGATCGAGCGCGAGATGTTTCCGCCGCCCGAGCGGAGCTGGTGACGCCACCAGGAATCGTATGTTGAATTTCACAAAAGGGATTGCGTGAACACGGCGTGTCCGGTATGCGAGGCAGGCGAATCGTCGTTCCATCTCAGGGTCGACGGTTACGACTATTTTCGCTGCGCAAATTGCGGATCCCTGCACATCGACGAGGCGACTCTTGCCGCCGTCGATGAGGGCAAGACCACCCGTGCCTATGATGCGGACTATTGGCAGGAGGAATTGCGTGCGGCCCGCGAGCGGGCACAAGGCGCTTCACTGGTCCGCGCAGGCGAGGCCGTTCTCTATGCGCGGCGTCCGGTTCGGCAGTTCCTCGACGTGGGGACCGGGCCAGGCTATCTGCTCGATGCATTGGCGGGGTTGTTGCCGTCGCAAGCCGCGGCGTTCCACGGCATCGAATTGTTTCCTCCGGAGGCGCACAGTTCGAGCCCCAACTACCACGTCGGCGACGTGCGCGATTTGCATGGCACCTTCGATGCCGGAACTTGCATCGAGGTGGTGGAGCACCTTACGCCGCGCATGTTGCGGATGCTGGCGCGTGGCTTGGCTGCGATCAGTTCGCCTGGTTCGCTATGGTTGTTCAATACAGGTTCTCCGGAATACGTGATGCGCGAGGATCCGGATTACCTCGATCCGCTGCGCCGCGGGCACATCGTTGCTTACGGATTGCGCGGCATACGCCATGTTTTTGAGCCGCTGGATTTTCGCATCAGTGCAATTCCCGGCAAGAGTTATGCGTGGTTCGCGGAGTTCAAACCGGTGGAAGCACTGGATTTTTCCGAGCGCGTTTATCGTCCTCTGGGCGAAAACCGGTCGCTGCTGGAAGAGTCGGGCTTGCTGTTTCAGGCTGCCTTCGAATCAGCGCGGGCATCGCTGTATCAGCAGGTACCGATGCAGGGGTCAGGGGACGCGGTGGTATCAGCCGATGTCTGGAACGAATATCAACGCATGTTGCAATCGCGCTCATGGAAATTGACGCGGCCGTTGCGCAGTGCAGCGCGTTGGCTGCGCAGGACGCGTGGCGGAATGGCCTGACGGAATTGGACAGGTCATGACCAGGATCCAAGAGGCAATCGTGTTGGCTGGTGGTTTTGGTACCCGGCTGCGCGGCATTGTCGATAACGTGCCCAAGCCGCTGGCGTCGGTCGCCGGCAGGCCGTTCTTGGCATGGCTGTTGGACGCACTGGCCGCGCAGGGCTTGCGCAATGTCGTGCTTGCAACCGGCTACCGTGGCGATCAAATCGAGCAGGCATTGGGCACGGATTGGCAGGGAATGGCGCTGAATTATTCGCGCGAGGATGAGCCGCTCGGCACCGGTGGAGCGATTGCGCTGGCAATGCAACACATTATGGACGATGCCTGCTTCGTGTTGAACGGCGACACTTGGCTGGGGCTGGATTACTCGCGCTTTGATGCTGCGATTCGCGCGCGCGGTGCACGGCTGGGCGTCGCGCTGGCAGCGGTGGCAGAAGCATCGCGCTACGGCGCGGTATGCGTCCAGGACGGGTGTATTGCGGGTTTTGTCGAAAAGGGAAAGGCGGGTCCGGCCTTGGTGAATGCAGGGGTGTATCGGGTTTCGCGCAGTTTGCTGGACAGGGTTCCTGCAGGCGCGGCATTTTCGTTCGAACACGAGGTGCTTGTGCCCGCCGCCTCGCGCGAAGCAGTAGTGGCCTATACCGACACCGACGGCTTCATCGACATTGGCGTGCCGGAGGATTATCGACGTGCGCAAACGCTGTTCGCCGCATGTTCCGGCGGCGCGGCATGAGCGGCCGGCGCGCACTGTTCCTGGACAAGGATGGCGTGATCAACGTGGACCACGGCTACGTGTGCACGCCTGACCGCACTGATTTCATCGATGGGATTTTTGACCTGTGCCTCGCCGCGACGCGACATGATTTTCTGAACGTGGTGGTGACCAACCAGGCAGGCATCGCGCGCGGCTATTACAAGGAAGCGGATTTTCTCGCGTACATGGATTGGGTGCGCGGTGAATTCTCGGTACGCGGTGCGCGGCTGGACGCCGTGTACTATTGCCCGCATCATCCGCAGCATGGTGCCGGAGAGTACCTGCGCGATTGCGAATGCCGGAAACCAAAGCCCGGCCTGATCCTCGCCGCGCAGCGCGACTGGAACATCGACCTGTCGCATTCATTGTTGCTTGGCGACAGCGCTTCCGATTTCGAAGCGGGTGCGGCGGCAGGTGTCGGCCATTGTCTGCTGGCGCGCACCATCACGGAGAGCGCATCAGGAAGAGAAGCGCTGGAACCCGCTTTCATGCAAGACGTGCTGGACTTGTTGAATGCCGAGCAAGCTGGCGCTGGCTGATTTGGGTCGAAAATCAAAGGAAGGGAAGATATGAAGCTGTTCTACCAAACAGCGCGGCAGCTTGCCGGCAGATTGCGCAGGCGGTTCAGGGACGGAACAACGAGCTACGAATCCAGGCTCGCCGCCGAGATGATGGTCTACAAGGACGTTGCCGATATCAACGTGCTGCCGGATATCTTCCACTACTGGTCGAACCGGTATATAAGGCCGATGGTCGAGGAATACGGCTTTTCCAACCCCGACCAGTTTTTCGCGAAGTACCTGATGGAAAGTGCGCGTGCGTGCGGCGATCCGCAGCCGCATTTCATCAGCATAGGCGCTGGCAATTGCGACACCGAGGTGCGCGTTGCCGGATTGCTGCAGGCGGCGGGACTTGAATCGTTCACCATCGAATGTCTGGACATGAATCCGCATATGCTGCAACGCGGTCGGGAGATGGCGGAACGCGAAGGCGTCCTTGACCGGCTCGCGTTCAACGAGGGCGATTTCAACAAATGGCAGCCACGGCGCCGCTACGCCGGAATCGTGGCCAACCAGTCGCTGCACCATGTGGTGAATCTGGAAGGACTGTTCGATGCCGCCAAGGCTGCGCTGCAGCCGGATGGCCGGTTCATTATCCACGACATGATCGGCCGCAATGGGCACATGCGCTGGCCCGAGGCGTTGAGGGAGGTGCACCGGTTCTGGCATGAACTACCCGAGCAATACCATTACAACCGGCAGATGCAACGACAGGAGAAGGAATTCATCAATGGAGACTGTTCTTCCGAGGGCTTTGAGGGCATCCGGGCACAGGACATCCTGCCGTTGTTGTTGCAGCGATTCGAGTTTCAGCTGTTCATCGGCTTCGCGAATGTCATCGACGTGTTCGTCGATCGCTCGTTCGGCCACAACTTCAACCCGGAGCGCGAATGGGATCGCGCCTTCATCGACAGGGTGCACGCGTTCGACGAAGATGCGATTCGCGCGGGAACCCTCACCCCGACTCATATGCTGGCCGTGATGGGAACCAAACCTTGCGCCGAACGTCTTTGCTCAAGGGGTGTCACTCCGGAAATGAGTGTGCGCCGACCCTGACGGCTGCGTCGTACTCACGTTGTCCGGGTTGGCCGTGGAAAACGATCGCCACCCTGGCCGTACAATGCGGGCCCACCAATCCGGAGCAGACGACGCACAAATCATGAAGCTGATCATCCAGATCCCCTGCCTGAACGAGGCAGCCACCTTGGCCGTGACCTTGGCGGAACTGCCACGCCGGGTGGCGGGATTCGATGTCGTCGAGTGGTTGGTGATCGATGACGGCTCGACCGACGGTACTTCGGAAGTCGCGCGCAACAACGGCGTGGATCACGTCGTCAGGCACCCGGTGAATCGCGGCCTCGCGACGGGATTCATGACGGGAATCGACGCGTGCCTGCAGCTCGGTGCCGACGTGATCGTCAATACCGATGCCGATAACCAATATTGCGGCGCGGATGTCCTCAAGCTCGTCCAGCCCATTCTCGATCATGAAGCCGACATCGTGATCGGCGCACGACCGATCGATCGGATCGAGCATTTTTCGTGGATCAAAAAGAAGCTGCAAAAACTTGGCAGCTGGGCCGTGCGCGTCGCCAGCAAAACCGATATCGCGGATGCGCCAAGCGGTTTCCGCGCGATGTCACGCGAGACCGCGATGAGGCTCAATGTCTTCAGCGCGTACACCTACACGCTGGAAACCATCATCCAAGCCGGGCAAAGCAATTTGCGGGTGGTTTCCGTGCCGGTACGTACCAATGGTGACCTGCGTCCTTCACGACTGGTTCGCAGCATACCCAGCTATGTCCAGCGTTCGCTGATGACGATCCTGCGTGTATTCGTCATTTATCGTCCGCTCGCGTTGTTCTTCTGGATCGGCTCCGCTTTCATGGCGATCGGGATCGCGGCGGGCGCACGGTTTGTCTACTACTTTGCGCATGGCGGGGGTGCCGGTCACGTGCAGTCCGTGATACTGGCGGCGCTGGGCATCACGCTGGGCATGCTGCTGTACATGATGGGGTTGATCGGCGACTTGATCGCGACCAATCGCAAGTTGATGGAACGCATCGATGTCCGCTTGCGGACGATGGCGTTCGGCAAAGGGCAACGGGAAGGGCGGGATGGAGTCGATTGACAAGCTGGATGCTGGACAGGCATCGGGATTGCCGAAATTGCTGACGGTCCTCGTGGGCGTCGCGTTTGCGTTGTTGCTGTGCGTGTTGTTCGCTCGAACCGTCCAGGTGGCGATCAGCCAGCCTCCGACTTTCGATGGCGCCATGAATCTGGAAGTGGCCAGTTCGATCGCGAAAGGTGATGGATATCGCCGCAACTATGCGCAGCGGTTGCCTTTTCCGCACGAAATCCAGACTGGCCCTCCCTACATCCTTCCATCTGCCGCGGTGTTCAAGCTGTGGGGCGTCGGCGTTACGCAAGCCGAAGTGATGAACATCGTGTATTTGGCCTTTCTGCTTGGAATGGTCTACCTGCTGGTTGCGCCCCTTGGCGGGCCGCTGTTTGCGTTGTTCGCCATGTGCACGGTCATCCTGATACCCGGGATCCAGGTGTACGGTTTTTATGGGTACGGCGAAATTCCGGCGCTTGCCTGGGTGTTCGCGGCAACCGTGGCGTATTTCCGCCGACCCGGGAACGTGTGGGTGGGGCTTGCGGCGGGCGTGATGTTGATGTTGGCGGCATACACAAAAACGGTCATGCTGATCGGCGTGGGCGCGCTGGGCCTGTGTGCCTTTGCCGACTGGTTGATGGCTGGCAGGGACCGCATTCGCCGCTTGCCTCGCTGTATCGCTTTCGCAGGCGGTGGACTGCTGACGATCGTGGCGATGGAAGTCTGGCGTGCCACCGCGGTCGGCGGGGTTCACGCGTGGCGCAGATGGTGGAGCAACGAGGCCGGGAACATTTTCGCGCAGGCCGGCGTGCGCCCCGGATTCGGCAATTACACGCATTCGCTCATTGACAAGCTGCGCACGCATTTCGACCTGCTGAGCCACGATTACCGGATGTCGGCAGTGTTGACCGGCCTGTGGTTGGTTCTGGTTGCAGCAGCCTTCGGTGTGACATTGCGTGGCGCATTGCGGCGAAGGACGAATTGGACGACGCTCACGGTGATGCTGATCGCCGCCGTGTACATGGTGTGGTGGCTGCTCATCACGCCAACGGCCAAGGCGTGGCACCGGCGGATCATCGATGGAATGATCTGCGCCGATGTCGGATTGATCATGCTCGTGGCTGCGCACTTCAGCGACTGGCGGGCAGGTGTTCGAAAGAGGACGTCTGATGTCGTGGCCGTTCTCGTTGGCGTGCTTGCGCTGGCTTTGCCCGTGTTGTGGCTCGTGAAAGGCAGTCACACCTTGTTGATGGGTGAGGCGAATCCCAAGACCTGCAGCTGGCGGATGGCATCGGCGGTGGTCTGCGATCAATACAATCCCGGGGCGGGCACCGACGCCTTGTTGCGCGTGGCACGGGAGGTTCGTGACCTTCCTGACAACGCGTATGTGTTCGGTATCGGCTGGTACTCGGCACCCCAACTCGGGCTCATCTCGGGGCGTCACTTCATGGACTTCAATAATCTTCCGGTTTCGAGGTTGCAGTCCGGGCGACCCGTTTACTTCGTCGAAGGACCGGACACGCCACCCGCAGTGCTGAACCGGGTCCGTGAGCTTTACAATCTGCCCGAAACGCCTGATTTCGCCTATGCGGTGATCCATGTTGAATCGATGACACCCAAACCGCTGCTGCCGGCTGCGGCGCCGGTGCTCCGGTACATCAATGCGGCAGACAAATACGCTTACCTTCGCGGCTTCAACCGATCAGAGGGTGCAAATGGTCGATGGCTGACCGATGACAACCAGGTTCTGTTGAGGCCGGTCGCGGGCGACAGGTTCAAAATGGCCATCTATGTGCCACCAGTTGCCCAGTACGAATATCCGGAAGCGCCGGAGGTGAGCGTGAGTTTCGATGGCTGCCGAGCGCCGCCTCAACGGGTCGTGCCCGGACAGAGCAATGATCTGGTGTTTGCCATACCTGACCAATGCCGCGTCATGGCAGGTCAGCCGACCAGCGTCCGGATAGAAGTGGACAACCTGATCAATTCATCCATTACCCATGATCAGCGTGCGCTGGGGGTGCTGGCGAAGTCGTTCGGATTTGCGCCAAGCGATTGACACGAAGCCTTGGCGATCACCTATCGGCAGCATCCTTCACCGGGAGAACATCCATCATGCAATTGCAGCCAGTCGTGTTGTGCGGTGGCTCAGGCACGCGGTTATGGCCGGCTTCTCGTGAAAACCATCCCAAGCAATTGCTGTCGTTGCTGGGTGGCGACAGCCTGCTGCAAGCGACCTTGCACAGGCTGGATGGGTTCACGGGAGCCCAGGTACTCGCGCCCCTGGTGGTGGGGAACGAAAAGTACCGTTTCCTGATCGACGAGCAGTTGCGTGCGAGCGGGGTGGAGCGCCCCACATTGTTATTGGAGCCGGTCGGACGCAACACGGCTCCGGCGCTCAGCCTGGCCGCGGCAGTGACGGCCGCGGAGGGCATCGATCCCGTGCTGCTGGTGATGCCGGCGGACCACGTGATCGCAGATGAGTCGGCGTTTCGTGAGGCGGTCGCACGCGGTCTCACCGCCGCTTGGGAAGGCGATTTCGTGACCTTCGGGGTCGTGCCTTCACGTTCGGAAACGGGTTACGGCTACTTGCGCTTGGGAGCAGGGAAACCGGGCAGCCCGGGCATCCACGCCCTCGATGCCTTCGTCGAAAAACCGGATGCGGCGACTGCCCGGACTTATCTCGCGAGCGGCGAATATTTGTGGAACAGCGGCATCTTTCTGATGCGGGCTTCAACCTGGTTGGCGGCGATAGCAGCGTTGCAGCCGACCATGCATCGTGCATGTCTGGACGCTGTGAAGGGCTCTCGCAGGGACGGAGATTTTCTGAGGGTGGACAGCGCGGCTTTCGCGGCCAGCCCCTCGGATTCGATCGACTATGCGGTCATGGAGAAGCTGCATGACCACCCGGACCTGGGCGGAGCGTCGGTCGTGCCCCTGAACGCGCGCTGGTCAGACGTCGGATCCTGGGATTCGCTGCGCGAGATCGCGGATCGAGATGCGTCGGGTAACGTCGCGCGGGGCGACGTGTTGATGGAAGACTGCCGTGATTCCATGGTGCTTGCGCAGTCCCGACTCGTTGCGACGCTCGGCTGCGAAGACATCGTGGTCGTGGAAACACCCGATGCGGTGCTGGTGGCCGACCAGCGGCGCAGCCAAGAGGTGAAAAAAATCGTAGACAAGCTGAAAGCGAGCCGGCGCGAGGAAGTTTCGACGCCCCGCAAGGTATTTCGGCCATGGGGCTGGTACGACTCGCTGGAATGCGGTCCAGGCTTCCAGGTCAAACGCATCGGCGTCAACCCGGGGGCCAGTCTGTCGCTGCAGATGCACCATCGTCGTGCGGAACATTGGGTGGTCGTCCGCGGGGTCGGCCATGTCACCAACGGGGACAAGGTATTCGATCTGCACGCCAACGAATCCACCTACATTCCGATCGGCACTCGTCATCGTCTCGAAAATTTGACCAGCGAAGCGCTGGAAATCATCGAGGTACAGACCGGCGACTACCTGGGGGAAGACGACATCGTCCGCTTCGAAGATCGTTACGCACGCATCGAGAACTGACCGCCGCGTGCTCGATCAGCACGCCAATGCGTCGCGCAGCCCGGCGTAGAAGTCCAGTGATTGCGGATTCGCCAGCGCATCGGTGTTTTTCACCGTCTCGCCATGGATCACCGCGCGCACCGCAAGCTCCGAGATCTTGCCCGAGACGGTGCGCGGGATGTCGGTGACCTGCAGGATTTTTGCGGGTACGTGACGCGGGGTGGTGTTGGCGCGGATCTGCTTGGAGATCCTGTCGCGCAGTGCATCGTCGAGCGATATGCCTTCGCGCAGGCGCACGAACAGCACGATGCGCTCGTCGCCCTGCCAATGCTGGCCGACCGCGACCGATTCCAGAATCTCCTGCAGCTGTTCCACCTGGCGGTAGATTTCCGCGGTGCCGATGCGCACGCCGCCGGGGTTCAGGGTGGCGTCGGAACGGCCGTAGATGATGATGCCGTCGTGCGCGGTGAGTTCGGCGCGATCGCCGTGGCACCACACACCCGGCACCTTGGAAAAATACGCGGCGCGGTATTTCTCGCCGTCGGGATCGTTCCAGAAGTACACCGGCATCGACGGAAACGGCGCGGCGCAGGCGAGTTCGCCCGGCTGCTCGCGCACCGGCTGGCCGGTCTCGTCCAGAATTTCCACCTTCATCCCGAGACCGCGGCTTTGCAATTCGCCGCGCCATACCGGCAATACGGGATTGCCGAGCGCGAAGCAGGAAATGATGTCGGTGCCTCCCGAAATCGAGGCCAGCAGCACGCGTTCCTTCACGTCCCGGTAGACGTAATCGAAACTTTCCGGCGCCAGCGGCGAGCCGGTGGAGAGGATCGTTTTCAGGCGCGTGAGCTTGTGCGTCTCGCGCGGCTTCACACCCATCTTGGCGGTCGCGTCGATCCATTTGGCGCTGGTGCCGAAGATGCTGATGCCGACCTCGTCGGCGAGGTTCCACAGCGCGTTGCCATCGGGCCAGGTGGGCGAGCCGTCGTACAGCACCACGGTCGCGCCGACCGCCAGCGATGACACGAGCCAGTTCCACATCATCCAGCCGCAGGTGGTGTAGTAGAAGATGTGGTCTTCGCGTTTGAGGTCGGTGTGCAGCACCAGTTCCTTCAGGTGCTGCAGCAGCGTGCCGCCGGCGCCGTGAACGATGCACTTGGGCTTTCCGGTCGTGCCCGAGGAGTACATGATGTACAGCGGATGGTCGAACGGCGTCGGCACGAATTCCAGCGCGTGGTCCTCGTGGCCGGCGAAGTCGTCCCAGGAAACCGCATCGCGCAGACCGTCGAGCTGCAGCGGATCGCCGGAATAGGGGATCACCACGCACTTTTCGATGCACGGAATCGCCGCCAGCACCTCGCGCACCTTGGCGAGGCAGTCGTGGCGCTTGCCGCCGTAGGCGTAGGCATCGGCGCAGAACAGGACCTTGGGCTCGATCTGGCCGAAACGGTCGACGATGCCGTTGACGCCGAAATCCGGCGAGGCCGAGGACCAGATCGCGCCCAGCGATGCCGTGGCCAGCATCGCGATGATGGTTTCCGGCAAGTTGGGCAGGAATCCCGCGACGCGGTCATCACGGCCGACGCCGGCTTCCTTCAATGCGTGCGCGACGCGGCCGACGGTCGCATGCAGTTCCGCGTAGGTGATCTCCCGCTTGTGGTTCCACTCGTTGCGGAACACCAGCGCAAGCCGTTCGTCCTTGAAGCGCAGCAGGTTCTGGGCGAAGTTCAACTGCACGCCGGGAAACCAGCGCGCGCCGGGCATCTGCTCGGCATCGACCAAAACGGGTTCGAACTCGCCGCTGGCCCGGATGCCGCAAAACTCCCAAACCAGTGGCCAGAATTTTTCCGGGTGGCGGATCGAGAACTCGTACAGCGGGGCGTAACTGCCGATATCGGCATTGCCCGTGGTCTCGCGCACGAAACGCACGAACCGGTGCAGGTTGGTGGCTTCCCTGCGTTCGGCGCTCGGGGTCCACAGGGGGGCGTCGTTCGGCATGCCGGGTCCAGGTCAGGAATGGCCGGATTGTAGCGGATCGGTCCGCTCCGCCAGACGGTTCGCGGCCACTGCACGGGCGGCACCGAGGATGCCGCGACGGGCACTGTGACCGTGGCCACGCTTTCCGTCGGGTGCACTGGAAACCTTGCCTGAACTGTGCGCGGAGCCACAGCATTGCGCCGCGCCTGAACTGGTATAAAGAAACGATCCCTGTGCCTTCACGGAACCACCATGCCCCGTCTCACCCTGCGTGCCTTCGGTTGTGCGCTCGCCTTGCCGTTGTTGCTCGCCTGCCTTCCCGTTCTCGCGGCGACGAGCCAACCCGTGCTCTATTCGATCGAGGCGGGTGCGCCCAGGATATTGGCGCAGGGCGCGCAGAAGTCGTGGCCCATCAAGATCAGTGAAGACACCGCATTCAGTTCGGTGTTCCAGGGCGGCATGTGGTTGCCCACGCCGAGTGGCGGGCGCATTTACGCCAAGTACGAGCGCCACATCATCCACGCGAATGGCACCTGGACATGGGTCGGCACGGTCGACACCGTGCACGGCGCGCAGCGGGTGGTATTGACGTTCGGCCAGGAAGGCGTATTCGGCCTGGTTCCGCAGGCTTCGGGTTATCCGCTGCGGATCGTGACGAGTCACGGCGATACGCGCGTGGTGGAAACCTCGGCCGCGGCCATGGCGCAGTCGACGCAGGCGCTGAGGCTGCACAGCCAACGGGACTATGCGATACCGCCCCGCAATGCATCGAGGGCCGGCCGGAATACGTTGGCGATCCAGGCGGCTGCCGACGCGGCCGTCAAGCAGGCTGCGGCGTCACCGGGGCCCGTGACCATCGATGTGATGGTCGCCTATACGCCGGGTTTCGTGAGCATGCTCGGCAGCCAGAGACTTGCGCTGGTCCGCATCCAGAATCTCGTCGACATCACCAACCAGGCCTACATCGCCAGCGGGGTCGATCAGCAGATCCGGCTGGTGTACACCGTCCAGGTCAATTATCCCGACAACACTTCCAATCAAAGCGCACTTGACGACCTTACCGGCATCGATGAAAACGGCAATCCGGTAAGCGCGCCCGCATCCCTTGCCAACATCGCCTCGCTGCGCACGCAGTACGGCGCCGATCTGGTGGCGATGATCCGGAGCTACGACAACTCGACCCAGGGTGACTGCGGTGTCGGCTGGCTGATTGGCGGCGGCCAGACGCCGATCGTGCCTTCGCAGTCGAATGCCTATGGCTATTCGGTGGTGAGCGACGGCAGCAGCGACGGGTATTACTGTCTCGACACCACGTTTGCGCATGAGCTCGGCCACAACATGGGCGATGCGCACGATCGCGCCAACGCCAGCACGTCGGGCGCTTACCCGTATTCGTACGGGTATGTCGGCAACGGCAAGAACGGCTTCTCCACGATCATGGCCTATGGCACGGCTACCGACACGCCGCTCGCGATGTTCTCCAATCCGAATGTTTCGAGCTGCCAGAACACCCCGTGTGGCGTGGCCGACAGCGCCTCCAACTCTGCGGACAACGCCCACAGCATGAACAACACTGCCGCACTGATCGCGGCATTCGAGCCGACGATGGTGACGATGCCTCCACCGCCGGCGACATCGGCCGCGTTGCACAATGACGTCAATGGAGACGGAAAATCCGACTTGCTGGTGTACAACCCATCACCGGCGCGCCTCGGCTGGTGGCTGATGGACGGGACCAACGTGCTCGGGTACTTCAGCCAGTACACGACTGCCGGGTACAGGATCGTTGCCACCGGCGACTTCAATGGCGACGGCAGGACCGACATCGTATGGGCCGATGCCTCCAACAATATCTATCTCTGGACCAGCACCGGAAACGGGTTCGTGTCGCAATTCGTGGCGAAGAACGCCGCGGGATGGAGCGTGGTGGGCGCCGGTGACGTGAATGGCGACGGGTACGCCGATTTGCTGGTGTACAACCCATCGCCTGCCAGGCTCGGCTGGTGGTTGATGACAGGCGCTACCGTACTTTCGTACCACAGTCAATCCGTCAACTCGACGTGGAAGTTTGCGACCTCCGGCGATTTCAACGGAGACGGATTGGCGGACGTGGTCTGGACCGACCCGTCGAACAACGTCTACCTCTGGACCAGCACCGGAAATGGATTCACGTCCGGTTTCGTCGCCAGGAACGCCGCCGGCTGGTCGGTGGTGGGGAGTGGCGACATCGACGGCGACGGGAATTCCGATTTGATCGTCTACAACCCGTCCCCGGCGCGACTGGGCTGGTGGCTGATGGACGGCGCCAAGGTATTGTCCTACCACAGCCAGTATACGGGCGGCTCCGGTTGGCAGTTTGCCGCGACCGGCGACTTCAACGGTGACGGCAAGACGGACGTGGCTTGGCTGGTCAATGGCAATTCGCTGTACTTCTGGACGAGCATGGGTAGCGCTTTTATCCAGTCGGGACCGGTAGGCAAGTACACGCCGGGTTGGACGGTCATTCCTTGAATGTCGGCCAGTGCCGCAACGGTTGCTACTTGAAAATGAAGTTGACGTGCTGTTCGGATGCACCCCAGGCGTCTTTGCACTCAGCCAATTCCCCGGCTTCGCAAACATGGGCGCTATATCCCTGCGCTTGCAATGCCGCATGAACCGCAAGGAACGAGTCGCGCGTATGCCGAGCTCGATCGATCTCGATCAGCATGGCCGGATGGCAAATTTCTAGCGTGTGCCTCGCGCCCCGGAGAACGGCGGCTTCCAGTCCCTCGACATCGATCTTGACGAAACCCACGTTGTCGAGCCCATAGCTGTCCAGCGTGCGCACTTGTACGCGCTGTGATTCATGGGGCCCGTTCGGGCGATCCAGCGATGCGCGCGTATATACGGTGTGTCCGCCGATGATGGGAACGTGCAGCTGCAGCTCGCCGGGCTGGTCCGAGAGCGCAACGTTGTGCACCGTGATGTTGGGAGCGCGATGGCCCTGGATATAGCGGCAGCATTCCGCCAAAGGTTCGAAGGCGACCACCGAGTGCGCCAAGCGGGACAATGCGTAAGTGTAGATCCCGTGGTTCGCGCCGATGTCGAGTGCCATGCCCCGGTTCGGCACCAGGCGTTCAAGCAGAGCCATTTCCGACTCGAGCCCTCCGACAAGGCGCTGGCCGTGGTATCGGAGCGGGAGCCGCCATGCCGGTGGGACCAGGTTTTCGATGCCTTGAAACCGTTGCGCGAGCTTGGTCAGTGCGGACATGCTTGCGTCTTCATCGATGTCGTCGAGAAAATGTATTGCCGGTTTGCGTCGCGAGTTTCATCACGCAATCGGCGAGCGAGTTCCAGGTGAAGCGCGCTTTTTCTTCATGCACGTGGACGCGCATTGCTTCCAGTTGTGCACGTGTCAGCTTGCGGATCACGCCGGCGAGTGCTTCGGCGGAGCCCGGCGCGACCAGAAACCCCGTTTTGCCTTCGTCGACGACGTCGGGGAACGCGCCTGTCCTGGTGGCCAGTATGGGGCATTCGTAGTGGAATGCCATGGCTGCGACGGCGCTGCCTGAGGCCGACAGATAAGGGAGAACGACGATATCTGCGCGGCAGAAGAAATTGGCCGCGGTCTGGTCATCCACGTAGTCCAGGTGCAATTCGATGTTGGGGGCCCGCGTGGCTGCGATCCGGTTGCGAAGCTCCTCGGGAGGACACCATGGCTCACCGACCACGGTCAGGTGCACCTGCATGTCGCGGAGCTGCGCCAGCGCATCGACCAGCACGTCGAGTCCCTTGTAAGGGCGAATGAATCCGAAGAAAAGCAATTCGAGTCGCCCGCGCTTGGGTAGGCGGATCGAAGGCGGAGGAAACTGGTCGTACGGTGGGATAGGGTGGGCGATGACGGGCTTGCCGGGGAACCTCGATCGCAACACTACAGCTTGTTCCGCGCTGTGCACGAGGTACGCATCCGCCTGGGCCAACATCGCGCCCGCGAGCTTGCGCTTGAACTCGCCCGCGTCATGATCGAACAAGTTGTGGCACAGGAACCCCACGCGTATCCCGCGACGATGCAATCTCTTGGCCATCAGCGACGTGGCCGGAGCCCAGAACAGCGTCCACCAATCGAACAAGGCAAGCGAACAGCCGCTTGCCTCGATCGAACGGGTCGCGTGAAACCATGACAGGGGGTTGCCCCAATCCAGGAGATAGTCGACACCGGGTTCGCGGTAAGTCGCTCGATCCGGTTCACGATCGCTCTTGCCCGGGTACAACCACGCCGGATACTGTCGGCGGTAGGAAATCGTTTGCAGTGCGCACTTGTTTGCCAGCGCCCGGTGCAATTGGGTCGTGTACTGCGCGATCCCGCCCCTGAAGGGCACGATAGGACCGATCAGCGCGACACGCAAAGGGTCCGGCGAGGCACCGGCGTACCCGGACCGGATGTCGCGATCGTTGCTCATGTCGTGCTGTTCAATGAACCGACTTGGACGAAGAGGATGGAATCGCCCGGTTGCGCGGAAGCACCACGATACCCATGACGAGGATCAATGCGTCGCCCAGTGTCGTCGCGATCCGCAGAGCAATCACGAGAATACCGGCGCTGGCCGTCGAGTAGACGGGCGCCAGCATGAGCAGCATCAGGCCTTCGCGCACGCCCAATCCGCCGGGCGCACCGGGTGTGACGAATCCGACCACCCACGCCAGCGCGAATACTGCGATCAGCAGCCAACGGTCATGCCGGACGCCCGGAAAGAGGAAATGCGCGAGCAGCATCAGGCCGATCCCCATCCCCACATACATGGCGCAATACAGTATGAAGGCGCGAGCGAGACTGGCCTGCGAAGGCAACAAGGTGCCGTCCAGCGCCGGTGCGTAGCGCGGAGCGAAGCGCTGCAGCAGTGACGGTGCCATGCGCCGGAATACCAGCAGCCCGAGAATGGCCAGCACGACCAGCACTGCGATCAACACGAGTTGCGCGCCGTGGACGTGCACCGCCTTCAGGCCGACCTCGGACAATGCGCCGGTGCCGACCCCCATCACCACGGCGGCGGCGATCACGAGCAGGGTTTCGAGGATCATTGTTACGGCGAGTGGCCGAGCCGGTATGCCGCGGACCAACGACATGCCCGCACGACCGATGTATTGCGCGACATTGCCCGGGACGTATTTGGCGAACTGTGTGATGCCGATGATGCCGAACAACTCGCGGCGCGGCTTTGATACGCCCAGTCCGGCCAGCAAGCCATGCCAAGCCAGTGCCAGCAGGGGTGCGCCGAATGACCACAGCAACGCGCACAGCGCGATGCCCAGTGCGGCGCGTGGCGTCGCATAAACCGACAAGTCGTGGCCACGCAACGTCCGCACCACGTACCACACGAACAACGTGGTGACGATCAACGCCGCGACCAAGCCGATGGTGCGGTAATGCCGCTTCACGCCGGCACCCCTGCTGCAGCCCGGCGCTGCGTGGACCTCACACCGCCGCTTCCAGCTCCGGCACGATCTTGAACAGGTCGCCGACGAGGCCGATGTCGGCGACTTCGAAGATCGGGCACTCGGGATCCTTGTTGATCGCGACGATGGTGCCGGCGTCCTTGATGCCGGTGAGGTGCTGGATCGCACCGGAAATCCCGATCGCGATGTACAGCTCGGGCGCGATGATCTTGCCGGTCTGGCCGACCTGCATGTCGTTGGGGCAGTAGCCCGCGTCGACCGCGGCGCGCGAAGCGCCGGCGGCGGCGTGCAGCTTGTCGGCGAGCTTGTAGATGATGTCGAAGTTTTCCTTCGAGCCGAGTCCACGGCCGCCCGACACGACCCTCGATGCGCTTTGCAGGTCGGGACGCTCGCTCGCAGCCTGTTTCAGTTCCACGAAACGGGTGTGTGCGGGAACCGCTGCGTCGATGGACAGTGCTTCGACAGGCGCGGCGTTGGCGGCTTCGCCGACCGCGGGCCAAGACGCGGTGCGCACGGTGCCCACCACGACCGCATCAGCCGGGGCCTCGACGGTGACAATGGCGTTGCCGGCGTAGATCGGGCGCGTGAACGTGTGCGCATTCGCCACCGACATGATGTCGCTGACCTGGCCGACGCCCAGCAGTGCGGCGACACGCGGCGCGACATCCTTGCCGAAGGTGGTCGACGGGAACAGGAGATGCGTGTAGCCGTTCCTGGCCGCGGCGGCGATTTGCGGCGCCAGCACCGCGGCCAACGGGTGCGCGTTCTCGACGCGCGCGACGGTCAGCACCGTCGATACACCGTCCAGCTTCGTGGCTTGCGTGGCCATGGCATCCGGTGCTTCGGCAAGCACCAGCACGTCGATGGCGTCGGGCTTGATTTCGCGCGCGCAGCTCACGGAACGCGCAGTCGATGTATTGAGTTGGCCGTTCAGATGTTCGGCGACGATCAGGATTTTGGACATGACTTGCATCCGCTCGGTTTTGGATTTTCCTTCTCCCTCCGGGAGAAGGGATCACACCAGTCCCTTCTGTTTCAACAAGCCCACCAGCTCCGCCACGTCCTTCACCATCACGCCGCGCGAGCGCTTGGGCGGCGGTGCGTAATGCGTGGTCCTGATTTCGCCGCCGTGTTCGATGCCGAGCGTGGACAGCTCGATGGTTTCGATCGGCTTGGACTTGGCCTTCATGATGTCCGGCAGCTTGATGAAGCGCGGTTCGTTCAGGCGCAGGTCGGTGGTGACGACGGCGGGGAGGTCGACTTCGATGGTTTCGAGGCCGGCATCGACCTCGCGCGTCACGGCGGCTTTGCCGTTCGCGATGTCGAGCTTGGAGGCGAACGTCGCCTGTGGGCGATCCCACAGCGCCGCCAGCATCTGGCCGGTCTGGTTGCAGTCATCGTCGATCGCCTGCTTGCCGAGGATCACGAGGCCGGGTTGCTCCTTCTCGATCAGCTTCAGGAAGGTGCGCGCGGCGGCCAGCGGCTGCACCGGGTCGGGCGTGACCACGTGGATCGCGCGATTGGCGCCCATCGCGAGTCCGTTGCGAAGATGCGCCTGCGCGTCGGCGGGGGCGATGGTGGCGATCACCACTTCCTCGGCGATGCCTTTTTCGCGCAGCCGCAGCGCCTCTTCCAGCGCGATGTCATCGAACGGGTTGGGGGAAAGCTTGACGCCATCGGTGACGACGCCCGAGCCGTCGGGCTTCACGTGGATGCGCACGTTGTAATCGACCACGCGCTTGTAACCGACCAGAATCTTCATCCGGAATCCTTGCAATGCGTGCCGCGAAACGGCATCCGGCCATTGTAACCGACTGCGCGCGCCAGGATCGCCGTCATGAAGCGCTGCGCGGCGCCCTCGGCGTGGGCGACGAACACGGAAGGCTCGACCAGTTCCAGTTCCAGCAGGCGCGGCGAGCCAACGTCGTCGTGGATCAGGTCGACGCGTGCGTACAGCAGTGGACCGTCGAGGGGAATCGCGGCCAGCGCGCGTTGCGCGATCGCAAGCTCGTCGGCCGATGGCGTGCGCGGTTCGATTGTCTCTTTCGCATACAGGCCTGTGGTCGGGCCTTCGCCGCGCTTCAGCAGCGGACCCTTGCGGATGGCGTGCGAAAACGCCCCGTCGAAGAACAGCAGCGCGGTTTCGCCGTGTTCGTCCACGCGATCGAGGTAGGGTTGCAGCAACACGCTGCGGCGCGCGTCCAGCAGGCGTTGCGCATGTGCGACGATACCGCGGCGGTCGTCGCGCGGATGGCGTTGCGCATCGCGCGAACCGGCTCCGACCGCGGGCTTGACCACGAAATCGCGCGCGTCGGAATGGGTGTTCAGCACCACGTCGAGGATCGCCGCGACGTCGTCATCCGGTTCGAGGAAGGTACTCGGCACCACCGGCACGCCGGCGCGCGCGAGTTCCGCGAGGTAGTGCTTGTCAGTGTTCCAGCGCAGCACCGGCAGCGGGTTCAGCAGCCGCGTGCGTTCGGCGACGCGCGTGGCCCAGTCGAGGAATTCCGGCAGCCGCTCGAAGTAGTCCCAGGTCGAGCGCAGCAGCGCGAGTTCGAACTGCGACCAGTCGATTGCGTCGTTGTCCCAGTCGACCTCGCGCACGTCCGCGCCGGCCTTGCCCAGCGCATCGAGCAAAGGCGCCATGTCGGGATCGGTGCCGCGCGCGGCGCGCGCGGTGATGAGGGCGATGCGTGCGGAAGTCATGGCGGAACTGCGGTGTCGGAAGCAGCCGAAAGGCTATCACGCGTGGCTGCACGCCCTGGAATACGCCGCCCGCTGTCAAAGCGGGCGGCGCGCAAAACCGGAACGTCAATCCTTGTGGTCGGGCCGCCATCCAGGCGCGCCCGCACGCCACTTCATGAACGCGATGGTGTCCGCGGTCTGCAGGTCGGTCTGGGTGCGGGTCGAGCCGATGCCGTGGCCCGCTTCGGTGTCGATCCGCAGCAGCACCGGATTCGGCGTGCCCGATGCCTGCAGCGCGGCCGCGAATTTGGCAGGCTCCCACGGCGAAACGCGCGGGTCGTTCAATCCGGTGGTGATCATCACCGCGGGATAGGCAACGCCCTTCTTCACGTGCTGGATGGAATCCATCGTCAACAGATTCCTGAAACCTTGTTCGGTTTTGACGCTTCCGAACTCGGGAATGTTCGGCGGTCCGTTCGGCGAAAATTCGGAGCGGAGAGTGTTCGCGGCCGGCACCAGATCGATCACGCCCGCGAACAGGTCCGGCCGTTCGGTCATCGCGCGTCCCATCGTGATGCCGCCGGCCGAGCCGCCGATGATGAAGAGCTTGTCTTTCGCGGTAACGCCGCGCGCGATCAGATCCTCGCCGCAGGCGATCAGGTCTTGCCAGGTGTTGTGCTTGTTCGCGTCCTTGCCGCCGAGTCGCCACGCCTCGCCCTTTTCCCCGCCGCCGCGCACATGGCAGATCGCGTAGTTGATGCCTTCGCGCATCGCCGCCGCCCGCCGCGTGCTGAAATCGGCGAGGTTGGAGATGCCATAGGAACCGTAGGCTTCCACCAGCGTTACCTGCGGACCCTTGGCGTCTTTCGGCTGGATCAGGCTGAGCGGCACCAGCACGCCATCGCGGGCTTTCGCTTCCAGATCGCTGACGGTGAACGCCGCGGCATCCATGTCGCCGCGATGCCCGATGCCCAGCGTGGCGAACCCCCGCGTGGATGGGTCAAAGCGCAGGTAGGTCGGTTGCGTGACCCAGCCGGACAGACCGATCACGACGCCTGGCTTGCGCGGATCGCTGAAAGCCTCGCCGATGTGGCCTTCGAACGGCAGCGGCACTTGCTCGATCTTGTCGCTGCCGGTGGGAACGCGCAGCAGTTGCGAGTACGCACCCTTGCGCGCCGTCACGTACAGCGCGTCGGAGGCGGCATAGAAACCCTCGATCACACGATCCGGCTCGGCCGGGACGAGCGTTCTTGCGGAGGCCAGCGGGTCGCCTGCCTTCAACTGCAGCACCTTGAAGGTCGGCGCGCCCTTGTGCGACAGCAGGAAAATCTCGTCGCCGCGCATCCCGATGAGCGTCACGCCATCGGCGCGATCGACCAGCGGCTTCCAGATCGCTTTCGGATTCGTGGCTTCGCGGGCCGGCGCGATCCACGCCTTCCATTCGTTTTGCACCCCGTTGATCGACATCGCCAGCGCCCGGGAGGCGCCGGGCGCGATCATCAGTATCGGGAACTCTTCCGGCGCGAACTTCGGACCATGGTTGGCGCCGTTGCCCAGCACCGTGACGGGTGCGCCCGCCAGGTTCCACGCCTCGAGCGTGGAGTTCTTGTAGGTGTCCGTTTCCGGCGCGCCCGGCTTCAGCTTCGCGAGCCGATTGAAATACACCGTCTTCGAATCGGCACTCCAGGCGCTGGCGCCGAACCGCACGCGGTCGATCGGTCCGGCCATCGGCTTGCCGGTCGCGGCGTCGTACACGGTCATCGATGCATCTTCCGAACCACCTTCGGATACCCCGACCGCGACCTTGCTGCCGTCCGTGGACGGCAGGAACCAGTTGATCGCATACGGATTGCCGCCGTGGCTCGCGCGCAACGCGCCTATGTCGATCAACTTGCGCGTGCCGGAGCTGTCGCGGACCATCAGGTCGTAATCGTCCGACCCCGGTGCGCGTTCCTCGTAGAAATCGCGGTCCCCGTACGAGACAAAACCGTTGACGAATCCGAAGCTGCCGGTGAATGCCGACACGCGCTTCTGCAGGGTCGCCAGCGGTGAAATCGCGTCCAGCACCTTGCGCGTGTAGGCGCCTTGCGCCTTCATCCACGCGATCGTCGCGGGATCGAGCTTCTCCATGTAGCGGTAGTTGTCGGTCACCTTCACGCCCCAGAGCGTTTCGGTGACGGGTTTGAGCGGTGCGGTCGCGGGCGGTGCGCCCACGCCGACCGGCGCCAGCGAATCGCCGCCTGCGGCAGCGGCGGCGGTGGACACGAACGCCAGGACCAAGGCGGAGACCGCGACGCGACGTGCAGAACCCATGGCGGCATTCCTCGGGGATGGCCGGTCAGTCTAGCCATTCGGTGGGGGAAAGCCAGTGCCGATGAATGGCACCGGGACCGGCGCGGCGGCGCTGCCGGAGCCTTCGATCAAAGGTTCTGGTAATTGGGCCCGGAGCCGCCTTCCGGCGGCACCCAGTTGATGATTTCGTACGGATCCTTGATGTCGCAGGTCTTGCAGTGCACGCAGTTGGCGGCGTTGATCTGAAGACGCAGCGATGCGTTGCCGTCGGCGCCCGTTTCCTCGACCATCTCGTACACGTTGGCGGGACAGAAGCGCTGGCAGGGGTTGCCGTATTCGACAGTGCAGCGTTGGACGCAGATGCTGGTGTCGAGCACGTGCAGATGCACCGGCTGGTCCTCGTCGTGTTCGGTGGCGGCGAAGTACACGGAGGCCAACCGGTCGCGTGGCGGCAGGGTGCGTTCGACCCAGCCGGGTTCGCGCGGCGAAGTGGCGTTCGGACTGGGGCGGTTCGTCTTCGTGGCGGGCGGATCGAGTTTTTCCAGCGAGGACCAGTCGGCGTGGTTCTTCAGCGTCCACGGCGACAGCCCCGCGGTCGCCGTTTCCCACGCGGCGTTGAACAGTCCGCGCCAAAGTCCGCCGTGGAAGCCGGGGCGGATGTTGCGCACCTTGTGCAATTCCTTCGCGATCGGCGAAGCACGCAGGCGCGCATCGAAGCCGTCACCCGATTGCTTCTCCGCGTAGTGTTCGGCCGCCAGCATCCCGGAACGGATCGCCTGGTGCGTGCCCTTGATCTTGGGCACGTTCATCAAACCGGCCGCGTCGCCGATCAGGATCGCGCCCGGCATTTCGGTGGTCGGCAGCGACTGCAGGCCGCCTTCGATCAGTGCGCGCGCGCCGGCCGATACGATCTGGCCGCCTTCCAGCAGCGGCGCGATGCGTGCGTGCGCCTTCAGTTGCTGGAACGCTTCCCACGGCCGGAACAGCGGATCGGAATAGTCGAGGCCGGCGACGAAGCCGATCGCGACACGATCCTTGTCCAGTTGATAGATGAAGCTGCCGCCGTAGGTCTTGCCGTCCAGCGGCCAGCCGAGCGTGTGCGTAACATGCCCCGGCTGCGCACGGCCCGGCGGCAGTTGCCACAGTTCCTTCAGGCCGATGCCGTAGGTTTGTGGATCGCATCGCTTGGCCAGTCCGTATCTCTCGATCAGGGTCTTGCTGACGCTGCCGCGGCAGCCTTCGGCCAGTACGGTAAGCTTGGCGAGGATGTCGATGCCTTGCGTGTACCCGGGCTTGTGCGAGCCGTCCTTCGCGACGCCCATGTCGCCGATGCGCACGCCCGCCACCGCGTCCTTGTCGTCGAACACCGGTTCTGCCGCGGCGAAGCCGGGGAACACGTCCACGCCCAGTGCTTCGGCTTGCGGCGCCAGCCACGCGCACAGCGCGCCCAGCGAGACGATGAAGTTGCCGGCGTTGTGCATCTGCGGCGGCGTGGGCAGTTTCATCGCGCGCTTCGCGTCGCGCAGCAGCAGGAATTCATCGTGCGTGGCAGGGACGCAGATCGGCGGGGGAGTGTCGCGCCATTTCGGCAGCAGTGCGTCCAGCGGCGCGGGTTCGATCACCGCGCCGGAAAGGATGTGCGCGCCCACGGTGGACGCCTTCTCGATCACGCACACGCGTGCGTCCGGCTTCAATTGCTTCAGGCGAATCGCGAATGCGAGGCCGGCCGGGCCGGCGCCCACCACGACCACGTCGTACTCCATCGTTTCGCGTTCGCTCATGGCGGCTCCCGTCGTCGCTCGTCTCCTCCCGCCATTGTCTTGGGGTCCCGTGCACGCAGCAAACCCGCATAATCGACCCACTGGAGGTTTCATGAGCGCAATCGATGACGCGGAACTGCTGGGTCCGGAAGCGTTGCAGCGCGGCGGCGTGTGGCAGTGCCTGCACTGGCTGGCGTCGGGGCGCACCACGTCCGAAGCGCTGGCCGAGGCCTGCCTTGGCGCGGTTGAGCGACGCAATCCGGAACTGCATGCGTTCGTGGACGTGCGGCCCGACATCGTGCGCGACCAGGCCGCCAGCGCGCAGCGCCGACGCCGCGAAGGACCGATCGGGCGGCTGGACGGCATTCCGGTTGCGATCAAGGACAACTTCGACGTGGCGGGTTATCCCACCCGCGCTGGCCTGCCGACCCGCGAAGACCACATCGCGCGCAACGACTCGCACGCGGTCGCGCGGCTGCGCGCGGCCGGCGCGGTGCTGCTCGGCAAGACCAACCTCGATGAAGGCGCGCTCGGCGCCGCGACACGCAATCCGCACTTCGGCACCACGCGCAATCCGTTCGATCTGAATCGCGTGGCCGGCGGTTCGTCCGGCGGGTCCGCGGCCGCGGTCGCGGCGGGCATGGCGCCGGTCGCGATCGGTTCCGACACGCTCGGATCCGTTCGAATCCCGGCGAGTTATTGCGGCGTGTTCGCGCTGAAACCGACCCACGGCGAAATTTCCGCGCGCGGCCTGGTGCCGGCGGCGCGCAGGCTGGACGCGGTAGGCATCCTCGGCCGCAGCGTGGGCGATCTCGTGGTGATGCTGCAGGTGCTGGCCGGCTACGACGCCGACGACCCACGTTCGCGCCGCCGTCGCGTGGCGCTGCAGCCGCCGGACTGGAATCCCAATCACCTTCGCTGCGGTGTATTGCCAGACCTCGCCGGCATTGGCGTGGAAGCCGGCGTGATCGAAGTATTCGAATCCACGCTGGCGCGACTGGAACGCGAGCTCGGCGAACGCCAGATACTGGATTTTTCCGACTGGCCGTTCCAGAAGATGCGGCGCGCGGGGTTGCTGCTGATGGAAGCGGAGATGCGCAACACCTTTGCGGGTGATCTTGCGGATACCGCGCACCCGGTTTCCGAAAATTTCCGTGCAATGCTCGAGTACGCCGCGCGCAAATCCGCCGCGGACTACGCGCTGGCCGATCGCATTCTCGATTTCGCGGTGCTGAAGGCGCGCCGCGTGTTCTCGCGCGTGGATGTGCTGGTGATGCCGACCACGCCGCAGGGCGCGTTCCCCGTCGATGCGCCGGTGCCGGCTTCGCAGGCCGATCTCACCGCGTTCGCCAGCCTTTCTGCGTGCCCCGCGGTCAGCATTCCGATGGGCACACTGCCGAACGGCATGCCGATCGGGATGCAATTCGTGGGTGCGCCCGGTTCCGACCTGCGCCTGCTGGAACTGGCGGAGGTTTGTGCGTCCGCACTGGATGCGGCGCCGGCGTATCCCGTCGCGGCGTGAGCATCTTTTCCTTCCCCGCGTTTGCGGGGGAAGGTGTCCGCAGGGCGGATGGGGGCAACCTTACGAAGATGTTGCGGGTTTGGCTCGACATCCCTGTCTTGTTCCGCGCCCCTCCCGGGGGGGCGGGTGAGGACGACATCCCTGTCTTTTTCGCCCGCCTCCCGAGCGAACTGGCCCGCGTCCTGCGGGCCATCCTTCGGACTTTTCCGTCGCCCGCCCGCCGTGTTCGGGAGGCCCCGATTCGCGCGCTTCCTGCGCGCACGTACCGGCGAAGCGAATTGTCGTTGCTTGCTTCGAACGAGGCCATGGATGGCCGGCGTCGAAGCGGAGCTTTTTCGCGCCCTTGCACGACGCTGAGCATCGCAGCGCCAAGCGGGAGCAAGGCGCGCATGTTCGAGCACAGGGATGTGCGAGTTCGCGCCGGCCCGCTTGGCGCGAGAAGCGCAGGGAAGTTTCGGCAACAGGATGTTGCCGAAACCGTCGTGCCGGGCGCATGGTTTTGGCCACTTTTGCCGAAACAAAAGTGGCTCGCTCGCCGCTGAGGCGAGCGAAACCAATGCGAAAGCGTTTCGTGTTCGCTAGTTCAGCGAGCTCGGTGTGTCAGCGCGACTTGGAACTCCGCGACGACAAATCATCGGCGTCCGCGGGATGCTTCGCCTTGTCGCGATTGGCGACTTCGATGGTCCACGCCACCACCTGTTGCGCGAGCTGGCCGTCGGCCGCGCCGAACGCGGCGACGATCTGCGGCACATCCGCGCCCGACGGATTCTCGGTCACCACGAAGCTGCGGGTCGCGAGCAGGCTGCGCGCGCCGCCGCGGCGCAGTTGCGCGTCATAGCGCACGACCACGACCGGCGATCCGCCCCGGTATTCGGACTGGAACGCGCGCAGATCGCCGCTCAAGGTGTAGTCGGAGGCGAAATGGTCGTCATCGGTGGTGACCGCGGGCAGCTTTGCGGCCATGAATGCGTCGACCAGCCGATGCCGAACCAGCAGCGCGGGCGATTCGCTCCAGCGTGCACCCTTGTAGGTGCTGACCTGGCCGGGCGCTGGCATCACCACGATGCCGGCCTGGTCGAGCGGGCCCGTAGTGTTCGGCGTGTCCACGCGCAGGCTGAAATCCCCGCTCGTCGCACGCGTCGCGGGCGCGCTCGATTCCTGTGGTTGCCAGATCTGGACCGGCGAGCTTTTGGGCAATACCGAGCAGGCGGCGAGCGAAACCGAAACGGCGCACAACGCGAACAAGGTGCGCGCGGCGGAAAACGATCTGGGCGCGGTCATGGGTGCGTCCTCAGTGCTTGGGCGTGAATTCGTTGGCATGGTCGCGGCCCAGCAGGTAACCCGCGGGATTGGCCTGCAACTGCGATGTGATCTGGTGGATGTCGCGCAGCGTGGAACGCAATTCGCGCAGTGTCGGTCCGATCTGATCGACGCCGCGCAAACCGGATTGCAGCGAACCCTGGTTTTCGGTGAGCAGATCGTCCAGGGTCTGCGTGGTCTTCTGCAGCGAGGCCATCGCGGCGGCGGCGCGATCCAGGGTTTCGCGTCCGGGTCCGTTGACCAGCTTGTTGGCGCCGGCCAGGGTCTCGTTGAGCTGCTTCGATGCCCCCGCGGCTTCCTTGATCAGCTCGCGCAAGTCGTCGCGTTCGGCTGCGAGAGCGGTGGTGGTCTGATCGATGTTTTTCAGGGTCGAGTTGATGCGGTCGACGTTCTGCTCTGAGATGATCTTGCCCAGCCTGTCAAGGATGCCGTTGATCGAGGTGACCACGTCGCTGCCCGAGGCGAGCAGCGCCGAGAGTGCCGAGGCCTCTGACTTGATCACCGGCACCGGATCGGTGGGGGTTGGCAGCAGCAGCGGGCTCGACGGCGCGCCGCCCGTCAACTGCACGAAGGCGACGCCAGTGAGGCCGAGCAGCCCGAGCTTGGCGCGCGTGTCCACCTTGATTGGCGTGTCGGCGGCGACCTGGATGCGCGCCAGCACCTTGCGCGGATCGTTCGGATCGAGCTTCAACTGGCTGACCTCGCCGATCTGGATGCCGTTGTATTGCACCGGGCTGCCCTTCGACAGGCCGGTGACCGATTCGGTGAACACGATTTCGTAATAGTGGTATTGCTTGTTGAGGCTGGTCTTGCCCAGCCACAGCGCGAACAGCACCACCAGCACCACCACCGCGAGGGTGAAGGCGCCGATCAGGACGTGATGGGCCCGGGTTTCCATGTCGTTGCTCTCATGCAAGTGCGCGAACGGATTGCGCCGCCCGGCCACGTGGTCCCTGGAAGTATTCGCGAATCCAAGGGTCGTCGAAGCGTTCCACCTTGTCCAGCGAATCGGCCACGATCACGCGCTTGTGCGCCAGCACGGCGACGCGGTCGCAGATCGCGTGCAGCGAATCGAGATCGTGGGTGATCATGAACACGGTCAATCCCAGCGCGTCGCGCAGGGTGCGGATCAACTGGTCGAACGACGCCGCGGCGATCGGATCCAGGCCGGAGGTGGGTTCGTCGAGGAACACGATGTCCGGATCCAGCGCCAGTGCGCGCGCCAGCGCGGCGCGCTTGCGCATGCCGCCGGAAAGCTCGGACGGATACTTGTGGCGCGCTTCGGGGCCGAGATCGGCCAGCGCGATCTTCAGCGCCGCCACCCGCAGCGCATCGTGCAGCGACAGCCTGGTGTGTTCCATCAGCGGTACGCGCACGTTCTCGCTGACGGTCAGCGAGGAGAACAACGCGCCGTTCTGGAACAGCACTCCGCAGCGGCTTTCGATGGCGACGCGCTTGCCTTCCGGCAGGTCGTGCAGGTTTTCGCCGAACAGTTTCACGGTGCCCGCGTCGGGCCGCCGCAGTCCCAGGATCGTGCGCAGCAGCACCGACTTGCCGGTGCCGGAGCCGCCGACCACGCCCAGGATCTCGCCGCGATACACGTCGAGATCGAGGTTCTCGTGCACGACCTGTTCGCCGAACTGGCTGCGCAGGCCGCGCACCTCGACGAGCGTGTCGCGCGGTTTGGCGGTCACGGCGACGGTCACCAGCCCATCTCCATGAAAAACAGCGCGGCGATCGCATCCACCGCGATCACCAGGAAAATCGACTGCACCACGCTCGAGGTGGTGCGTTCACCCACCGATTGCGCGCTGCCTTGCACCTTGAAGCCTTCCAGGCAGCCGACCACGGCGATCAGGAACGCGAAGATCGGCGCCTTGGACAGGCCCAGCCACAGGTAACGAAGCGGGGTGTCGGTCTGGAACACCGAAATGAACATCGACGGCGTGATGTTCAGCGCGAACCAGCACACCAGCGCCCCGCCGACGACGCCGGCGATGATCGCGAGGAACGTCAGCATCGGCGTCACGATCATGAGCGCCAGCACCCGCGGCAGCACCAGCAGCTCCACAGGGTCGAGACCCATGGTGCGCATCGCGTCGACTTCCTCGCCGACCTTCATCGAGCCGATCTGCGCGGTGAACGCGCTGGCGGTGCGTCCGGCCAGGATGATCGCGGTCAGCAGCACGCCGAGTTCGCGCAGGAACGCATAACTCACCAGGTCCACCGTGAATACGGTCGCGCCGTAGCGCTGCAGCGCGGTGGCGCCCAGGAACGCAATCACCGCCCCGATCAGGAAGGAAAGCAGGACCACGATCGGCACCGCGTGGAAGCCGGTCTGTTCCATGTGCGCGACGAGCGAGGTGACACGCCAACGTTTCGGCCGCCAGAACGTGCGCGCGAAGGTTTCCAGCGTCATGCCCACGAACGCGAGCAGCTTGGCGCCGAGGTTGCCGACATGGATAACGTTGCCGCCGACGTCGGCCAGCATGTCGATGAAACCGAAGTTGCGCGGTGGCGGCGGCCGGTGCGCGTAGATTTCCGCGACCGCTTCGCTGACGGTGTCGAGCAGTCCGCGCAGTTGGTGCGGTACGTCCCGGTCGTGTTCGGCCAGCCATTGCAGGCACTTGGGGCCGAGCGCCACAGCGATCAACCCCGCGCCCGCGGTGTCGATGCGGCCGATGTCGTTGAAATCGACGTCCGGCGTTTCCGGCAGGCGCGGCTTCAGCGCGTCGAGCTGCGCCTCCAGCGCGGAAAAATGCGGCAGCGTCCAGTCGCCGGTGAAGCGCAGCACATTCTCGCCGGTTTCCGCCAGCGGCAGCCATTCCACCAAGCCGGGCGTGGTCGCGGACCGATGCATGGCGCAAGTGTAGCGTTCACCGGCCATAATGTGCCGTTCCACAGCAAGGCGGCGCCATGACCAGAAAGACCATCCTCAACGCCACCCATCGCGCCGCGGGCGCGAAGATGGTGGACTTCGGCGGCTGGGACATGCCGCTCAATTACGGTTCGCAGATCGAGGAACACCACGCGGTGCGCCGCGATGCCGGGATGTTCGATGTCTCGCACATGACCGTGGTGGATTTGCACGGCGCGCGTTGCCGCGAGTTCCTTCGGCACCTCCTGGCCAACGACATCGGCAAGCTCAAGAAATCCGGCAAGGCGCTTTATTCGTGCATGCTCAACGAGCGCGGCGGCGTGATCGACGACCTGATCACCTATTTCCTGGCGGAAGACGTGGGCCAGGGATGGCCCGCACGCGAAGCCGGAGCGTCAGCGACGGCGGAGGCGAAGGCGAGTCCGGACATGCGCCGGACTCGCCGTGCGGAATCCGCGCAGGAAAGCGCGGATTCCGCGAAGGAATGGTTCCGGATGGTGGTCAACGCCGCGACCCGCGACAAGGATCTCGCGTGGATCGAGAAGCAAGCCGCGCCATTCGACGTGAAGGTCACCGAACGCCCCGAGCTCGCGATGATCGCGGTGCAGGGCCCGAGTGCGCGCGCCAAGGTGCTGGCGCTGCTCGACGCGGGTGATCGCGAGCGCGTGGAAAAGCTGGGCCGATTCGCCGCCGCCGAAGCGCGCGGTCCGGACGGCATGCCGCTGTTCGTCGCGCGCACGGGTTATACCGGCGAAGACGGTTTCGAAATCATCGTGCCCGAGGCCAACGCGGCAGCGTTGTGGAACGCGCTGGCTGCGGCGGGCGTGCATCCGGCGGGGCTGGGCGCGCGCGATACCTTGCGGCTCGAAGCCGGGATGAATCTTTACGGCCAGGACATGGACGACGGCATCACGCCATGGGAAGCGGGGTTGGGCTGGACGGTGTCGCTGGACGAAGGTCGCGATTTCATCGGCCGCGCCGCGCTGGAAAAGCAGAAGGCAGACGGCGCGCCGCGCGAACTGGTCGGCGTGGTGCTGGACGACAAGGGCGTTCTGCGCCACGGCCAGCGCGTGATCACCGGCCGGGGCGACGGCGAAATCCTCTCTGGTATTTTTTCTCCGACGCTCGGCAAGGCGATCGCGTTCGCGCGGGTACCGGCGGGCGTGCGCGAAAACCTGAAGGTTGACATCCGCGGGCGGGAACTGCCGTTGCGGGTCGTGAAGTACCCGTTCGTGCGGGATGGCAAGGCCTGTGTCTGAGCGATCGTCCATGGTCGCTGTTTCGGCAGCTGCACCGATCACAAATGCTTTCGCAAACAGCCGTCCATGGCGCCGGGCGCCGGCCCGACCATCCTTGGCCGGACGCTTGGTCCGGCACGCGATGCCACCGGCATCGCGTAAGCGCCCGTCCTCGCCCTGACTTTCCACGACAGCCGCTTCGAAGGCGGCGCTAAAATCACCGGCTTTACGACCACCCGAGGAGACGAACCATGAGCGAGATTCCAGGTGATCTCAAATTCCAGAAATCGCACGAATGGGCGCGCGTCGAGGACGCCGGCCAGGTGCGCGTCGGCATTTCCGATCACGCCCAAGGTTTGCTGGGCGACCTCGTGTACGTCGAACTGCCCAAGGTCGGCGACCACGTCGAGGCCGGAAATGGCTGCGCGGTAGTGGAATCGGTGAAGGCCGCGTCGGATGTGTACGCGCCGGTCAGCGGCGAAGTGGTGGCGGTCAACGAAGCACTCGCCGACAAGCCGGAAACCATCAACGAAGATGCCTACGGCGATGGTTGGTTGTTCGTGGTGAAAGCCGCCAATCCGGAAGAACTGGATGCGCTGCTCGGTCCAGACGATTACGCCGAACTGATCGAGAGCGACGAAGGTTGATGTTGCGACCGTCTTGATCGCTGCGTTCCGCTGCATCTGTCAGGACTCGCCCGACCTTGAACGGGACGATCTTTCCCGATCCGACTGCTCGCGACGGAACGGGTGAAGCACCCGGTTGCGCGCCCGACCGGATGATGCGCGCAAAAAAACCGCGCGCCAGGTTGTGGGGCATTCAGCCGCTTTTCGCGCGCCGCGCGTGCGCACGGCGGCGTTGCATCGAACGAGCATCACATGCCATGCGGTGATGGCGCGACGACGGCGCGGAGTGCGTGAAATCAAGGCGGTATGCGGGTTCCAGCGCGTGCGCGTGGCGCGCCGACAAATTCGAATTGGACGTCCATACGTCCGGACGTACTGCAGTGCAAAGATGGGCGCCGGCGCGGAAGGCGCCATTGAGGCCACGCGCAGGGCGTCCGCAAGAGCTTCATTCGACGCAAAAAATTGATTGACACCACGATTGCATGGGGCTAGCTTCTCGCCCGACGACATGTAGCACGACGGAAACATGCCGACTGCCAAGTACATCAAGCCGTATATCGAGCACGGCCACAAATCCGAGAAGGTTCGGAAAATCACCGTCTCGATTCCGACCCACGTACTCCGGCTGCTTTCCGACGAGCGCACACGTCGTCAAGTGTCCAACCTGCGGCACGCCACGAACAGTGATCTTTTGTGCGAGGCGTTTCTGCATGCGTTCACTGGGCAACCACTGCCAACTGATGAGGAGCTGAGACGAACCATGGCTACGAAGAAAGCTGCAAAGAAACCCGCCAAGAAGGCGGCACGCAAGTCGGCGAAAGCCAAAACCTCCACCGCGCGCAAGACGGCGCGCAAGACGACCCGCAAGACGGCCAAGAAGGCTGCGAAGAAGCCGGCACGCAAGCGCGCCACCAAGAAGACGGCCCGCAAGCGCACCGCGAAGAAGGCCGTGATGGCCAAGACCTCGCGCGCCAGCAAGACCAAGCGTGCGAAGAAGTAATTCCGCTGCAACGCGGTAACGTCGTACCGTCATTCATAACCACAAGCCTGCTCTTCCCGCGATGCCCAGCGCGGGAAGATCGCGGGCAAAAGCTTTAGCGTTGGCCCCGGCTCTGCCGGGGCTTTCCATATGTGGGCGATCGTCCATGATCGCGGCTTCGTTGAATGGCAGCGCCGCTTTCACGGTCGCGTACCTCCAACCGCCAGAACGGGCTTCCTGCCCTGACTTTTCACGAAAGCTGTGCGATCGTCCATCATCGCGGCTTCGCTGGATGGTGCCGCTGTTTTGGCGGTTCGCGCGCCCCGGCACTAGAACGGGCTTCCTGCCCTGACTTTTCACGAAAGCTGTGCGATCGTCGATGATCGGGGTTTCGTTGAAGGATGTCGCCACGCTGCCGGTTCGCGCACCGCGGCACCAGATCGGGCTTGCCTGACTTCCTACCATGGTCCGCGGTCGCTGCGTTTCGCGTACGCGGGGCGCCGTAATCGACGCTGCCGCTGCGGAGCGATCTGAATTGCGCAGCCCGTCACATATTGTCGCCGCCGGCCGCGCCAATCGCCGCCGCGGAGCGGTTGATCCGGGAAAGTGGAATGATTCGTGCATGCCCCACGCGGGGCGATTTCCTTTTCTCGTACACAGGTGGACGCACGATGACTCTCGCATCATCTTTCCGTTCCCGGTGGGAACCATTCGGACCGGCGGCCGGCCTGCGCGGTGCCACGGTCGTCCTCGGCATGGCGTTGCTGTTGACGGGTTGCGGCCAGGGGCAGAACACTTCGTCGTCCGCGCCGCCCAAGAGCAGCAAACCCGCGGCGTCCGCCGCTGTCGCCTCGGCACCGGCCTCCGCCTCCGCGCCGGCGGAATTGCCGGCGCAGTCACCCGCCGCCGCCACGAGCGCAGCCCAGGCGCAGCAGGCGGCCGAGGCCGCCCAGGCCAAGCTCGGGACAATGAGCGTGTCCGACCTGCTCACCGCCGCGCGCGAGGCGTACGCGCAGCATCGCCTGGTCGCGCCGGCCGGCGACAACGCGATGGAATACTACGAAGCGGTGCTGGCCAAGGATCCCAACAACCAGGTGGCCAAGGATGCCTTGCGGGAAACGTTCCCGTTCGGCGTTCCAGACGTCGAGAAGGCCATTTCGCAAAACAACTTCGACGAGGCCGGCCGTGAAATCGACGTATTGTCGAAAGCGGACCCCACCAATTACACGCTGACGCTGCTGCGGTCCAAGCTGGATGCACAGAAGAAGTTGCAGGCGCGCCAGCAACAGGAAGCGCAGTTGAAGGCGCAGAAGGCGGCCGAGCTCGTCGCCGCGCAGCAAGCCGCCGCCGCGAAAGCCGCGGCCGAGCGGGAAGCGGCGGCCAAGCTGGCGGCGCAGCAGGCCGCTGCCCCCAAGGTCGCGGCGCCGCCGAAGCCGGTGGCGCAGGCGCCCGCGCCGAAGCCGAGCGGTGAAACCCGGGCGGCCAAGGTCGTGCAGGCCGCATCGCCCAGCTATCCGTTGCAGGCCGCACGCAACCAGACCTCGGGTTACGCCGTGGTCGAGTTCACCGTCTCCGCGAGCGGTTCGATCGAGGATCCGCACATCGTCGATTCATCGCCGCGACGCGTGTTCGACAGCGCGGCCATCCAGGCCGTGAAGCAGTCGAAGTTCGATCCCGCGATGAGGGATGGACAGCCGGTGGCCAGCGTCGTGCGCCGCCGGATCGACTTCAAGCTTGGTGGGTGAAATCCAGTCCGCGCAGCGGACTGGATTTCAGGCGCGGCATGGATGCCGCGCCGGTGAACCCGCCCATGGACGGTTGCCCGCCTGATATTTTGCTTGCGGCGTTTGCGTGATGCCGGGGGCATCGCGCGCCGCTGCGAACGCCCGGCCAGGGATGGACGGGGGCCGGCGCAACGCACCATGGACGGCTGCTCGCTTGATACTTTTGTTGCGCCGTTTGCGCGGCGCCAAGGC
>JBQCCP010000008.1:0-4384 GCA_051962095.1 Rhodanobacteraceae bacterium | reverse complement strand
GGCGTGCGCGAGATCGATGGCGCCACCGTTTATGACTACCTCAACCGCGAGCGGCAGGCAGAAATGCTCAATCGAGCGAAACTGGTGATGACGCGCTCCGGCTACACCACGCTGATGGAGCTGGCGGCGCTCGGGCGCAAGGCGCTGTTCGTCGCGACGCCGGGGCAGAGTGAGCAGGAATACCTGGCGCGCTTCCATCGCGACAAGGGCTACGTGTGGTCGGAGGAACAGAAGCACCTCGACCTGCCGCGCGACATCGCTCGCGCGCGCGGGGCCTCGGGCATTCCTCGCATGGATGCGGCCGCGTCAGTCGGACGGTTTCTCGCCGCGATCGCGTGATTCTTCCCTGTCCTTGCGCTTGTTGGCTTCGGTCGGCATCTCGCGCCACGTGGCTGCGACGATCGGCAGGCACAGCAGCCAGATCGAGCCGGTCCACACGATGCGGAAGCCGAGCATCATCGCCAGCCCGTCGGTGTAGCCGATGCCCCACGCGCGCGCGATCACCATGCCGAGCAGGTCCACCGTGCCGATCTGGCTGATCAGGCCGGCGCCGATCAGGATGACCGCCAGCGAGAACATGTAGATGGTGGTGGCGTCGAGGAAGCTGAGGTGCTGCACGTGCATCCCGCGCCCCACCTGCCAGAACGAGGTGCCGAGCGCGCCGAGATAGATGGCCGCCAGCACCAGGCTCACCGCGATCGTGTGGGGCGTGCACAGCTTGCGCAGGCCATCCAGCAATTCGATGCCGCCGTTCGCGATCTTCTTCAGCCACTCGCGGTGGATCCGCTCCGGCAGCTTGCGCGCCTTGTCCTCGAACAGCAGCGCCGCCGCCACCGCCGACATGAACAGCACCAGCAGCGCCACGGAAACCCACCGCACCTCGCTCCAGCCGGGTATCGCGATGATCGCCAGGAACAGGAACACCGTCGCGATCTCGACCAGCAGCATCATCACGGTCGCGGCCGAGCTGCGTCCGACGTGCACGCGCCGGGATGCCGACAACACCCAGTTCTGCGAAAAGAGGCCGAGCGGCAGCGTCACCGTGAGTTCGCCGACCGCGAACGCCAGCCAGAATGGCCGGGACGGGATACACACGTCGATCCGCCGCAGCATCAGCCGCAATTGCACGGCCTTGCAACCGAGGTAGATCGCCGCGGAGCCGATCGAGATGCCGAGCACGTGCAGGGGCAGGTCGCGCAAGCGCGCCACCACCTTGCCGAGGTCGCCGAGATTGAACGCGAACACCAGCAGGGCGCCCGCCAGCAGCACCGGCAGGATCACCTGGGGCTTCAGGACGGCACGCGCATGCGTGAAGATTTTCAGCATGGCAACACCCGATCGACGTCGGGCACGATGTCGCTGACGCTGTTGTCGAGGTAGCCCACGACGCCGGCCGGCGTACGCCAGCCCGGCTCCGCGTCCTGCGGGACGGTGTTGCGGAATCGGCCTCGGCGGGTGCATGCCACCAGCCGATTGCGCTGGAGCCAGTGCAAGCGTTCGGACGCGAGTTGATGGATGTCGGCGCGCGCAAACAGCGGGTCCGGCGAGGCACCGCGTTCGTACAGTTTCGAGACGCCATGGTTCAACCAGTGCCCCAGGTCGCGCGCGGTGAAAACCTGCGGGCCGTGCGACAGGAAGCGCGCAAGCAGGTGGCTCGGCGTGATCGGCACGTTGTCCAGGATCGCGCGTCGCAACGACATATCGAAGGCACGTCGATCCAGCGAAGTGTCGGCGCGAAACCGTTCGCCGATGCGGACCACCACGCGTGATCGCCCCGACGCCAGCGCGTCGTAGCCGATCGCCATCGGTTGGATCCAGGGCGGCGCACGGGTGGTGCGGACGAGCCGGAAAAAGCCCCCACGGATACGTCCGAAGTGACCGTCCGTCGAGATGGTTCCCTCCGGCGAAAAGTACACGCAGCAGCCGCGATCTATCCGGTTCGCGAAGTGCGCGAGCTGCGCATCCACCACCGCGCGGAACGCGGGCAGCAGCTTCCGGAACGCGGGAAGCGAGAGTCGCCGCAGGCCCCACCACGATTCCAGCGGCAGGTCGCGGTGCGCGAGCGCAGCCTGCACCGAGCAACTGCCGGCGGCGAGCGCGGTTTCGCGGCGGCCGCGCGCATTCAGCAGCGCCCAGCAGTCGTCGTCGCCACAGCCTTCGTCGCACAGCGCGAGCAGCGTTTCACCGAGCGTGAATTCGCGCACCCGCCGCATCGGTTCGGTGCGCCCCAGCGGGAAAAACCATGCCAGCGAAATGCGCCCCATCAACGCCGACAGCGGCGCCGGCCAGTGCACGGTCAGGCGCGACAGGATGCCGGGACGGAACAGGTCCTCGCGCGTGGCATAGAACGGCGGCGTACCTTCGAAATGCAGCCCGCGTCGCCGCCCCAGCACGTTGCCCAGCATCGGTCCGTCCACGTCACGCTGGTGGTTGGAAGCGATCAGCGAACCCGGCGCAAGTTCGAAATCCGGGGGGGCAACGATCTCGCGATCGTAGCCCATGCGGATCCAAAGATCGAAACCCATCTGCAGCAGCCAGTTGCCGACTGGATGCGCACCGATCGCCGCGTCGGGCAAGCGCGTCCACGGTCCGTGCGTGGTCATCGCTGGCGTCGCACGCTGCTGCATTCAGGTGGCTCCGCGTTGATAGCGCCGGCCCTTCCAGACCGAGCGCGTGCCGGTTGACCCGCGCCACGCCGAATACCAGGTGGCCGCAAGAAAAAACGTCGCAGCCAGCGGCAACAGCAGCGCGGCAAGCGGATTGCGGCGGTAGTACATCAGCGTCGGCAGGTAACACGCGAGCATCGCGAGCAGGGCCAGCAGTCCGATGGCGTGCGCGGCGCGCGTAGCGCCGAACGCAAGCGCGAGCACGGGCATCCAGAATGCCACGATCAGCAACGCGGAAACCGCCATCATCAACAGCAGCGATTCGCGCAGCTGCACGAATGCGGTGCGCGCGATCATGCGTGCGATGTCCTGGAAGTTCGTGCGACGCTGGCTGGTTGCACCCTGCGTCAGGCCGATCCAGCAGCGGTATCCCTTGCGCTTCACGCGCGCGGCGAGCGTGCAGTCGTCGATGATGGCGCCGCGCCATGCGCCGAACCCGCCGGCGTCGAGCAACGCCTCGCGATCGACGAGGACCACGCCGCCCGCCGCCGCGGCGATGCGCGAATCCTTGTTGTTGGCCAGCGCGAACGGATAAAGCAGCTTGAAAAAGTACACGAACGCGGGCAGCAGCCAGCGTGCGGCGACGCCGCGCCAGCAGGGTGCCGCGCACAGCGAAACCAGCGCGTAGCCTTCCTCGGCTTTGCGCTGCAGTGAGGCGAGCATGCCGGGCGCGAGGCGGATGTCGGCGTCCAGCAACAACACCCGCGGTGTGTCGATGCGATCGAGTCCTTGCTGCAGCGCCCACAGCTTGCCGGTCCAGCCTTGCGGCGGTGTGGTGCCGGCGACCACGGTGATGTGAGGCAATCCGGTCGCGCGTGCGATGGACGCGGTGGTGTCGGTGGATTGGTCGTCGATCATGATGATGCGCGCCGCCGGCGCCGCGATCGCCAGCGCGCGCAATGTGTCGCCGATCACCTCCGCTTCGTTGCGGGCGGGGATCAGTACCGTGAAATCGGCAGGTGATGCAGGTGGATTTGAGTCGGCTTCGAGATGTTCGCGACAAAGCCAGGCGGCCCACGGGGCCAGCAACACGCCGGCCCAGCATGCCAGTGCGAGGGCGGCGAGGATCAGGATGGCCATGGCCGCCGGTTACACGATCGTCAGTGCCGGATGCCGCCGAAATGCGCGATGGGAACGTTGCTGTGCGGGCGACGCTGGTTCGGTTCCGGCGTGTCGTACAGGATCGGCGGGTCGGCAGCGAACGGGCCGTTGAGTCTGGGCCCGCGCACGCTCGCCCAAAGCGCCTTCAGCGGATGCGCGAACGAGTCGGTGGCCGCGGTGCCTTCGAAGCCGCAGTGCGCCATGCAGTTTGCGCACTTCGGATTGCGTCCGACGCCGTAATTGTCCCAGTCGGTCTTTCCCATCAGGTCACTGAAGGTCGGCGCGTAGCCCTCGTCGACCAACAGGTAGCAGGGTTTCTGCCAACCGAACACATTGCGGCACGGCATGCTCCAGGCAGTGCATTGATAACCCTGATTGCCGCACACGAAATCCAGAAACAGGCTGGAATGCGACAGCGGCCACTTCGCCCGGTTCGCCTTCCTGCGCTTGAAGTTGTTGCGGAACAATTCCTTCGTTTGGCGGCGACCCATGAACACGTCCTGGCGCGGCGCGTGTTCGTAGTGATAGCCCGGCGACACGGTGATGCCATCCACCTTCAGGTCATTGGTCGCGAAGTCGAAGAACTCAGCCACCTCGTCGGGTTTGGCAGTGGTGAA
>JBQCCP010000007.1:0-5098 GCA_051962095.1 Rhodanobacteraceae bacterium | reverse complement strand
GGGCCGTTCGGCGAATCGAACTGCCACTGATAGGCGCGGCCATTGGTCGGATACACGTAATTGATGCACTGGTGCTGCTTCAGGTCGTCGAGGCAGGTGGGCGTGCCGTGTCGCGCCAGGTAAGCCGGCGACGCGCACAGCACGTTGCTGAAGTAGCCCAGCTTGCGCGCGACGAGGTTCGAATCCTCCAGTTCGCCCATCCGGATCGCGCAATCGATGCCTTCCTCGATCAGCCCGATGTTGCGCTCGCTCATCGAGAGTTCCAGCCGGATGTCCGGATAGCGCGCTTCGAAATCGGCGAGGTTGGGAATCAGGCCGGCACGCCCGATCGACACGTTCATCGCGACGCGCAATTTGCCGCGCGGATTGGTACGCGCATAACCCAGCGACTCCACCGCCTCGCCGAGGTCGGCCAGGATGTCCTTGCAGCGGCGATAGAACGATTCGCCGTCGTCGGTGAGGTTCAGCGCGCGGGTGCTGCGGAACAGCAGGCGCACGCCGATGTGTTCTTCCAGCCGTGATACCGCCCGGCTGACGCCGGAAGGCGTCATGCCCAGTTGCGCGGCCGCGGCCCGGAAACTCTTGGCTTCGACCACCCGGACGAAGCTCGATATTGCTGAGAAGTCTTCCATCTTTCGGATTATCCATCGATTCGTGACTGACAGTCACGAGTGGAATGCCTCGCGACGGGGTTAACTGTACCGGTCAGTGTTCTTATTTCAAGGCTCCTGCCGTGCCGCCTCGGTACGGAAACCCATCAGGGAGCTGGATGATGAAAAAGAAATTGATCCTGGCCGGCGTGATCGCGATCGCCATCCTCGGAAGTTGGGCCGTTCTGGACCATCGCAATGGTCACGCGCAGACGGCGCCGGCCGGCCCGCCGCAGGTGACCGTCGCCAAGGTGATGGAACGGCCGGTCAGCGACAGCGCCGATTTCACCGGCCAGTTGCAGGCCGTGAACACCGTGCGCGTGCAACCCCGCGTCGGCGGCTACGTGCAGGCGGTGCAATTCACCGAAGGCGCGCTGGTGCACAGGGGCGAGGTGCTGTTCAAGATCGATCCGCGTCCGTTCCAGGCCGAAGTCGACCGGCTGGCCGCGCAGCGCACCCAGGCCAGCGCGCAGCTCGAACTCGCGAAGGCCAATGCCCAGCGCGCCAAGCGACTGCTCGACAAGCACGCTATCGCGCAGGAGGAGGCCGATCGTCAGATCACCGCGGCCGAGAGTGCCAAGGCCGCGCTGGCGGCCGCCGATGCCGCGCTTTCGGCGGCACGGCTCAACCTCGACTTCACCGACGTGCGCGCGCCGATCGACGGCCGCGTCAGCAACGCGCGGGTGACGCCGGGCAACCTCGTCACCAGCAACGACGTGCTCACCAGCGTGGTGTCGGTGAATCCGGTCTACGCCTATTTCAATGTGGACGAACACACCTGGTTGAAGCTCGACCATTTGCGCGCGGCAGCACGCAGCGACGGTCGCACGCCGCGCGTGGCGGTGGCAATGGGTTTGTCAGACGAGCAGGGCTACCCGCACGAAGGTCGGCTGGACTTCGTCGACAACCAGTTGCACACCGATTCCGGCACGATGCGCCTGCGCGCGGTATTCGACAACACGAAGGGCCTGTTCACGCCGGGCCTGTATGCGCACGTGCGCGTGCAGATGGGCCAGCCGAAGGCGCGCGTGCTGGTCGATGACCGCGCGGTCGGCACCGACCTCGCCAACCAGTTCGTCTACGTGGTGGATGCGCAGCACAAGGTGCAGTACCGCAAGGTCAGCACCGGGCCGCTGTTCCACGGTTTGCGCGTGATCGACAGCGGCTTGAAACCCGGCGACGAGGTCGTGGTGAACGGGCTGCAGCGCGTGCGCCCCGGCGTCGCCGTGGATGCCGATCAGGTGGCGATGGATTACCGCCTCGACGCCGAAGACAAGGCGCTGGTGGAAGCCGCCGGCGAGCAGTCGCGGCAAGACAAGCGCACCGCACAGACCAATCAGAACACCCACGAGACATCTGTTGCTTCCCTCTCGCCTCGTGAGCGGCCACCGTCTGGCGGGTGAGGCTGCGTCCAACGCGTTGCCCCGAAATTCCGACGAATCCTCATCCGCCCTTTGGAAAAACAAGAGCAGCGCGTTGCGCCGTTCTCCCGGAGGGAGAAGGAAGAACCTCGCACGGCCTGAAGACCAGGAAAACCCATGAAGAATATTGCCCAATTTTTCGTCGACCGGCCGATCATGGCCGCGGTGCTGTCGCTGCTGTTCCTGATCACGGGCGGCATCGCGGTGTTCCAGTTGCCGATCAGCGAGTATCCGGAAGTGGTGCCGCCCACGGTAGTGGTGCGCGCGACTTATCCCGGCGCCAACCCCAAGGTGATCGCCGAAACCGTCGCGACCCCGCTGGAAGAACAGATCAACGGCGTCGAAGGCATGCTGTACACGTCCTCGCAGGCCACCAGCGACGGCGTGATGACGCTGACCGTCACCTTCGCGCTCGGCACCAACCTCAACGATGCGCAAGTGGAAGTGCAGAACCGCGTGGCGCAAGCGTTGCCGCGTCTGCCCGAGGAAGTGCAGAGGCTCGGTGTGACCACGAAGAAGAGTTCGCCCGACCTCACGATGGTCGTGCACCTCACGTCGCCCAACCACCGCTACGACATGCTGTACCTGTCCAACTACGCGCGGTTGCACGTGAAGGACGTGCTGAGCCGGCTGGACGGCATCGGCGACGTGCAGATCTTCGGCGCCGGCGAATATTCGATGCGCGTTTGGCTGAACCCGCAGAAGCTGTCGCAGCGCGGGCTCACCACCGGCGACGTGGTAAAGGCGATCCGCGAGCAGAACGTGCAGGTGGCGGCAGGTTCCCTGAACGCGCCGCCGGTGCGAAGCGACGCCGATTTCCAGCTCAACATCAACACCCAGGGTCGGCTGAGCACGGTCGATGAGTTCAAGAACATCGTGCTGCGCACGGATGCCGGCGGCGCGACCGTACACCTTGGCGACGTCGCGCGGGTTGAATTGGGTTCCGACCAGTACGCGCTGCGCAGCCTCCTGGACAACCAGCCGGCGGTGGCGATTCCGATCTTCGCGCGGCCGGGTTCCAACGCGATCCAGATCTCCGATGAAGTGCGCGCCACGATGGCGCAGCTGAAGAAGGAGTTTCCGCAGGGCGTCGACTACCACATCGTGTACGACCCGACGGTGTTCGTACGCGGTTCGATCGAGGCGGTGGCGCACACGCTGCTCGAAGCCATCGCGCTGGTGGTGCTGGTGGTGATCCTGTTCCTGCAGACTTGGCGCGCGTCGGTCATTCCATTGATCGCGGTGCCGGTGTCGCTGATCGGCACGTTCGCGGTGATGTACCTCGTCGGCTTCTCGCTCAACGCACTTTCGCTGTTCGGGATGGTGCTGGCGATCGGCATCGTGGTGGATGACGCGATCGTGGTGGTCGAGAACGTCGAGCGCCACATCGAGCTGGGCGAATCGCCGAAGGAGGCGACCCGCAAGGCGATGCACGAAGTCACCGGACCGATCGTCGCGACCGCGCTGGTGTTGTGCGCGGTATTCATCCCGACCGCCTTCATCAGCGGCCTCACCGGCGAGTTCTATCGCCAGTTCGCGTTGACGATCGCGATCTCCACGGTGATCTCGGCGATCAATTCGCTGACGCTGAGCCCGGCGCTGTCCGCAATCCTGCTGCTGCCGCATGATGCGCCCAAGGACCGGCTGACCCGCGGCATCGACCGAGCCTTCGGCTGGCTGTTCCGCCCATTCAACCGGCTGTTCCATCGTGGCGCGGAGCGCTACGTCGCGGGCACCCGTCGCCTGCAGGGCAAGGGGCCGGCGGCACTCGCAATGTACGCGGCCCTGATCGCGCTGACCGCGTTCGGTTTCACGCACGTGCCGACCGGGTTCGTACCGAGCCAGGACAAGCAGTACCTGGTGTCGTTCGCGCAGTTGCCGGATGCCGCATCGCTCGATCGCACCGAGGACGTGATCAAACGCATGAGCGCGATCGCGCTGAAGCAGCCCGGTGTCGAAAGCGCAGTCGCGTTCCCGGGCTTATCGATCAACGGTTTCACCAACGCGTCGAACGCGGGCATCGTGTTCGTGACGCTGAAGCCGTTCGACGAGCGGCGCAGCGCGGAGCTTTCCGCGGGCGCGATTGCGGGCGCGCTGAACCAGAAGTACACGTCGATCCAGGACGCCTACATCGCGGTGTTTCCGCCGCCGCCGGTGATGGGCCTGGGCACGATCGGCGGTTTCCGGATGCAGATCGAGGATCGCGGCGAACTCGGCTTCGACGAACTCTACAAGCAGACCCAGAACCTGATCGCGGCCGGGCGCAAGGATCCCGCGCTTGCGGGATTGTTCTCAAGCTTCCAGGTGAACGTTCCGCAGGTCGACGTGGACGTCGACCGCGAGAAGGCCAAGGCCGAGGGCGTCGACCTGGGCGACGCGTACCAGACCATGCAGGCGTACCTCGGTTCGCTGTACGTCAACGACTTCAACCGGTTCGGGCGCACCTACCAGGTGAACCTGTCGGCCGAACCGTCGTTCCGGCGCGACCTGCAGGACATCAGCCAGTTGAAGACCCGCAACGGCCGCGGCGACATGGTGCCGCTGGGCTCGTTCGTGACCGTGAAGCGCGGTGCCGGCCCCGACCGCGTGATGCACTACAACGGCTATCCCACCGCCGAGATCAACGGCGGCCCGGCGCTGGGCTACAGCTCGGGCCAGGCGCAGGCGGCGATGGAGAAGCTGGCGAACGAGAAACTGCCGAACGGACTCAGCTTCGAATGGACCGACCTCACCTACCAGCAGATCCTCGCCGGCAACACTGCGATCCTGGTGTTCCCGTTGTGCGTGCTGCTGGTGTTCCTGGTGCTGTCATCGCTGTACGAAAGCTGGTCGCTGCCGCTGGCGGTGATCCTGATCGTTCCGATGGTGCTGTTGTCCGCGATCGCCGGCGTGTGGCTGTCGGGCGGCGACAACAACATCTTCACCCAGATCGGCCTGATCGTGCTGGTGGGCCTTGCCTGCAAGAACGCGATCCTGATCGTGGAGTTCGCACGCGAACGCCAGCTCGAAGGCATGAGCCGCCACGAG
>JBQCCP010000006.1:0-36649 GCA_051962095.1 Rhodanobacteraceae bacterium | reverse complement strand
CTCGCAGATCAGGGTGACGCTGCCGGTGCCGTCGCCGGGCGTGACGGTGGCGGTCACCTGGTTGCGCAGGTTGCCTAACCAGTTGGCCGGATTCAGGCGCGCAAGGCGGCTGTGTCCGTACACGTGCGGCCGCCCGACCTTGGCGCGCAATTGCAGGCTGTCGCGCGCGCTTTCGATTTCCTGGCTGCGCGGCAGCTCGCGGACGGCTGCGTCGAGCATGTCGAAGGCCTCGCCGGCCTCGAACGGGATCTCGATCTGCCGCCGCTGGCGGCTGCGCAGGGTGCCCTCGTCGACCCGGCCTGCGATCAGGCGCACCCGGCGCACGTGCGACACCGCGCCGGCGATGACCAGCGCGCCGAGGATGAACGCCGCCAGGACGAATGGTCCGGCGTCGCCGCGGGCGTCGATCAGGTTGAGCAGCAGGATCAACATCGCGATGAACAGCAGCGTCCAGGCAATGGCGATGCGCAGGACGAAGAAGGTGCCTTTGAACATGGCGGGCTGCTCCCGAAGCGTTGGGCCGAAGCATAGCCGCCTGCTGCGGCGGCGGAAGCGGCATGCGACGAGGGTGCCGGCTGCCGGGGTGAAGCGCGGAAATCGCGGGGTGAATGGAGAGTGTGGCGGTCGCCGCTTTGGTAGGTTGGGTTGAGCCCGGGCTTTGCCCGGCCGAAGCCCAACGTCGAGGCGGGAATGTTGGGCTTCGCAAAAAGCGCTCAGCCGCACCGACATGGAAAGCTCCGTTTTGCAGGTTGGGTTTCCCGGGGTTGCCAAGGCGAAGCCCACCGTCGAGGCGGGAATGCTGGGCTTCGCAAAAAGCGCCCAGCCCAACCTACATGGAGAGCTCGGCCCAACCCGCGCAAATCGCCAACCTGCAGGGTCAATCCCGGTCCATCGGACTATGATGGTCTGGTCCTGCGGAGCGAGGGCCGCCCACATGAGAACGGATGCCGATGCCTGCTGGCCTGCGCTGCCGTATGAGGCTTGGAAGGACACCTACGTCACCTTGCACCTGTGGTCGCAGGTGGTGGGCAAGGTCGCGCTGGCGCTCGCAGCGCCGCTCAATCATTGCTGGGGCGTGGCATTGCGGGTCACGCCGCGCGGGCTGAACACGCGACCGCTGCCGTATGGCACGCGCAGCTTCACGATCCAGTTCGATTTCGTCGATCACCGGTTGCTGGTCAGCACCTCGGACGGTGTAACACACACGCTGGAACTGAAGCCACGCAGCGTCGCCGATTTTTATCGCGCCTTGCTGGACACGCTGGACGACATGGGCTTGCCGGTGAAGATCCGGCCGACGTCGACGGAGCTGCCCGAACCGGTCCGGCTGGATCGCGATACAGCGCATCACAGCTACGACCGCGAATACGTCGACCGGCTGCGCCGTATCCTGGTGCAACTGGATCGCGTGTTCACCGATTCGCAATGCGCGTTCACCGGAAAGTGCAGCCCGGTGAACTTCTTCTGGGGCAGTTTCGATTTGGCAGTGACGCGGTTCTCGGGGCGACGTGCGCCGCCGCGCCAAGGTCCGGAGTTCGAGCGCGATGCGTATTCGCACGAGGTGATCAGCCATGGTTTCTGGCCGGGCAGCGGGCCGGTACTTGAACCGGCCTTCTATGCGTATGCGGTGCCGGAACCGGCCGGGTTGAAGGAAGCGCAGGTGTTGCCAGATGCGGCGTACTACCACCGCGAACTCAACGAGTTCATCCTGCCGTACGAAGCGGTGCGGCAGGCCGAGTCGCCGGACGCGATGATCCACGCCTTCATCGACAGCACCTACGCGCGCGCCGCGGACCTCGCGCACTGGGATCGAAAGGCGCTGGATCGGGTTGCGGCGTAAGCGTCGCAGGGATTCACATCTGGCAGGATCGCGCAGCAGGCCTTGCGCCGCGACGTGCCGCACAAAGCGAGAGGCTTTCGCGATCCGATGAGTGGGCCTTAGCCTTTGGGGCGACGCGCATCAGGATGGGCAATCACACGTTGCTTTCCCTTCGAAACGAAAGGCAGGTATTGCAATGCCTTATTTCTTGCGCGCAGACCGAATGGGACGGGCCGCGCGTGCGCGGTAGGGCTTCGCGCGCTTTTCCTGCACGCGCCGGCTTGACTTCATTCTGACGTGCTGGCGCAACCATGCGGCGAATGCCTTTTCCTTCAATGCGCCCTCGGCGAGGGCGATGTAGAGCGGATACAACTCGACGTTGTCCGCTTCCAGCATGCTTTCGTTGAGCATGAGGAAGGTTTCGCACGCTACCGCCGCGGTGCGCTTGTTGCCGTCGACGAACGGATGGTTGCGGGCAAGTCCGAAGGCTAGGCTGGCCGCGAGATCGGCGAGGTCCGGCGGCGGGTCGCCGTACGCGAACAACTGTTGGGGACGCGCCAACGCCGATTCCAGCAACTTCTCGTCACGCACACCTGATCTGCCGCCATGCTCAGCAAGTTGCCGCTCGTGCATCGCCAGTGCCAGCGGCTTTTCGACCCAGATGATGAGTGATTCGCTCATCGCGCCAGCTTGCGCAGCAGGCTGCGACGCTTGCGCATCACCTGTTCCGCCACTTCCATCTGCTTGGCGAGGACGGGATCGTAGACGGTGAGTCTGACGCCGTCGGGCGTTTCCAGCGCGTACAGCTCGTCGCCCTTGTCCACGCGCAGGCGCGCCAGCAGTTCCTTCGGCAGGATCACGCCCGCGGAATTGCCGATGGTGGTGATCTTGAGTTTCATGGTCGTGCCCGATCGAAGTTATAACGTCCGTTATACTGACGGCGACGAGCCCGGAAATCAAGCGCGCCTGGAGTCGGTCGCGCCAACTTCGTGGTTTGGCTTTGGTTGGTTGGGTGGAGTGAACGACTGGATGCAGCGCCCGCCGCGGTCCGTCATACTTCGTCGATGCCGTCGATCCGCCCGCTTGCTCCCGAACTCGTCAACCAGATCGCCGCGGGCGAGGTCATCGAACGCCCCGCGTCGGTGGTGAAGGAACTGGCCGAAAACAGCCTCGATGCGGGCGCGCGGCGGATCGACATCGAGGTCGAGCAGGGTGGGATGCGGTTGATCCGGGTGCGTGACGACGGCGCCGGCATCAAGCCGGACGAATTGCCGTTGGCGCTGGCGCCGCACGCGACCAGCAAGATCGCCACGTTCGATGATTTGACGCGCGTCGCCAGCATGGGTTTTCGCGGCGAGGCGCTGGCGTCGATCGCGTCGGTGTCGCGGATGAGCGTGACCTCGCGCCGCGCGAACGACGGCCACGGCACGCGGCTCGACGGATACGGCCATGCCGCGCCGCAACCCGCCGCGCATCCGGTCGGCACCACCATCGAGGTGCGCGACCTGTTTCACGCGGTGCCCGCGCGCCGCAAGTTCCTGCGCGCCGAACGCACCGAGTTCGGGCACATCGACGAACTGGTGCGCTCGCTCGCCCTCGCGCGGCCCGACGTGGAATTCCGCCTGATCCACAACGGCAAGCCGGTGCGGATGCTGAAGCCGGCCGCGGACGAATCGGCGCGGCTGCAGCGGGCCGGCGAATTGCTGGGCGAGGTTTTCGCGCAGAATTGTTTGCGCATCGAACATGCGGCGGCGGGCTTGCGGCTCGCGGGGTGGATCGGCTTGCCGACGGCCTCGCGCGCGCAGGCCGACCAGCAGTATTTCCATGTCAATGGCAGATTGGTACGCGATCGCAGTGTCGCGCACGCGGTGCGGCAAGCCTACGAGGACGTGCTGTACCACGGCCGGCATCCGGCGTTCGTGTTGTTCCTGGAACTCGATCCCGCCGCGGTGGACGTGAACGTGCACCCGGCCAAGCGCGAGGTGCGCTTCCGCGACGCGCGCCTGGTGCACGATTTCCTGTTCCACGCGGTGCATGACGCGGTCGCGGAAACGCGCGCGGGCGAACAGGTTGCCGCAGTCGTGCCTTCGCGAGCCCATGCGTTCGCACCGGCACGTGCGAGCGGCGCGTCGATGGCTTGCGCCGCGCCGGCGCCGCAGCAATTCGGGTTGGGCGTGCGTGAAGCGGCTGTCGATTCTTACGCAGTCTTGCTTGGCCAGCGGGAAGCCGGGCCCACAACGCCGTTGCCGGAAACCGAGCCGGGCGAAGCACCGCCGCTCGGCTTCGCCTTGGCGCAGCTCGCGGGCATTTACATCCTCGCCGAGAACGCGCACGGCCTGGTGCTGGTGGACATGCACGCCGCGCACGAACGCGTCACATATGAAAAGCTGAAAGCCTCGCGCGACGCGCGCCAGGTGCGCGCGCAGCAACTGCTGGTGCCGGAGGCGATCGCGGTCAGCGAACGTGAAGCCGCCGCTGCGGAAGAACACGCGGCGACACTGGCCGAGTGCGGACTTGAACTCGATCGCTCAGGTCCTCGACAGGTCACCGCGCGCCGGATTCCCGCCCTGCTGGATGGCGCCGACGTGGCGCAACTCGCGCGCGACGTGCTGGCCGAACTGGCCGAGCACGGCAGCTCGCGCCGGCTGGAGGAACTGCAGAACGAATTGCTTTCGACGATGGCCTGCCACGGTTCGGTGCGCGCGCATCGGCGCCTGACGATTCCCGAAATGAACGCGCTGCTGCGCGAGATGGAAGCCACCGAGCGTTCCGGGCAATGCAACCACGGACGGCCAACCTGGACGCAGTTGTCGGTTGCGGAGTTGGACAAGTTGTTTTTGCGCGGAAGGTAGGCCACCGTCTCGGACTGGCGTCATTCCCGCGAAAGCGTGACTGCGCAGGCAGGATGCCGAAGCGAACATCGGCTATGCCGATGGCCCAAAGGGCGCGCCGCAGGAGCAGCGCGTAATCCAGTGTCTTGTTGTAGTGCATTGATGTTCAAAGTCGCTGGATCCCGGCTTTGTCGGGATGACGAGCAAAATCAAATGCCGCTTGAGCCGCAATGATGGATATCGACAACGCTTATCAGCAGGAGATCGAACACTGGCACGCGCAGCGCATCGCGCGGCTGACCTCACCGGACGGCTGGTTGAGCCTGGTGGGCCTGGAATGGTTGAAACCGGACGCGAACCGGGTCGGCAGCGCGCGCGACAACGACATCGTGCTGGCGAAGGCGCCGGCGCATCTGGGCACGATAACCTGGGCCGACGATGGCTCGTTGTCGATCACGCTCGATGCGACTGAGGGCGTGACAATCGATGGCGTGACCAAAACGCATGCAGTATTGCGCGACGACAGCCAACCCAATCCAACCACCGTCGCGTTCGGCACGGTGAATTTCATCGCGGTGGAGCGCGGCGGGCGCAAGGGCCTGCGGGTGCGCGACGGCGAGGCCGAAACCCGAACGCACTTCCAGGGGATCGAACGTTTCCCGGTCGATCGCAACTGGCGCATCGAGGCGGACTGGGTTCCGCTGGACCCGCCGTTCCAGCTTGCGACGGGCACCGTGATCGGCACCATCGAGAACTATCCGGCGCCGGGCCGGGCGGTGTTCGAACGCGACGGGCAGCGGTGCGAGTTGTATCCGGTGCTGGAGGCGCCCGGCGATACGCAGCTGTTCCTGATCTTCGCCGACGCGACCTCGGGCCGGGAAACCTATGGCGCGGCGCGCTTCCTGTACGCCGACATGCCTCGCGGGGGCAAGATCGTGCTGGACTTCAACAAGGCCTATAACCCGCCCTGCGCGTTCACGCCTTACGCGACCTGTCCGCTGGCGCCGCCGGAAAACCGGCTGGCCCTGCGGGTGACCGCGGGCGAACTCAAATACGCCAAAAAGCCTTAGTATTCGGGAACCTTTCAGGACCCGACCGACTCCAAGTCCGGGTTATCGAGAGATTGCGGACGGGCCATGGCGGCGCGGAATGGATAGCGGGATCGGCATGAACAGGGTCGTCATCGTCACCGTGATGGTACTGGCTGCGGGCGCGTTGTGGCCGTCGGGCCGCGCGCTGGCGCAGCCCCCGAAGGCGTCCGCGCCCGCGACGGAGCACCGTTCGGAACTTTCCTATGCGCTTGGTTACGAGGCCGGCCTCGATCTCGGCCAGCGCAACCTCGACGTCGACATCGCGACCGTGTTGCGCGGCGTGCAGGACGGCTATTCGCGCAAGAAGCCCGAGTATTCGCCGCAGGTGATGCAGCAGGTCATCCAGGCGATGCAGCAGAAGATGGTGGCGGAAGCGCGCGCCGCGTATGAAAAGCTGGCGACCGCGAACCTCAAGAAGGCACGCGCGTTCTTCGCCGAGAACGGCAAGAAACAGGGCGTGGTCACGTTGCCGTCGGGCGTGCAGTACAAGGTGCTCGATGGCGGTTCGGGCGACAAAAGCCCGAACCTCGACAGCGAAGTCACACTGCAGTATCGCGGCGCGTTCCTCGACGGCACCGTGTTCGACAACACCGAAGACCGCGGCAAGCCCGTGGTGTTTCCGGTCAACCAGATGATCCCGGGCTGGCGCGACATCATCACCCGCATGCACGTAGGCGATCACTGGCAGGTGTTCATTCCGCCCGACCAGGCCTACGGCATCCGCGGTTCGCCGCCGCGCATCGGGCCGAACGAAGCCTTGGTGTTCGACATCCATCTGCTGGGCGTCAAGCCGTAGGATCTCCGGCGTTCGACGCACCAATGCGCGACCGTTTCGCGCAACTGAGCCAAAACGCCTCGTCATTCCGGGTTCACTCGCGCGCGGCGCGAGCGGAACCCGACTGCGGTTGCAGGATTGCAAACGCGAACGCCGCAGGCAGCCCGCAGGGCGAGCGCCAAGGATGGCGCGGGTCAATCGGTTTGAGCCTGGCAACCAAGTTGCGATAACCGATTCCGGATCGCGCTGTGCGCGTCCGGAATGACGGACAAGGGAGTCGAGACGATCGCGCGCGAGCAATGCACCTGGATTACCGCGCCGTGCAACCTGCGACGAAACGCACGTCCCGCGTCTGCGCTACGCTTGTCGAATGTCGAGTCCATCATCTGTCCGTGAAGACGAAACGCCGCTCACGCCGTGCATCGGCGTGTGCCGGATGGATGCGAACGGCTTGTGCATCGGCTGCCGGCGCACGCTGGCCGAGATCGCGCGCTGGGGCACCATGACCCAGGACGATCGGCGCCTCTGGATGCGCGAGGTGCAGCCAAAGCGGCCGCCGACGCGGTCATGAAGGACTGGTTCGACGCCGTCACGCGCGCGCTGCATCCGCTGGAAACGCCGCCCGCGCCGCCCGCGTGGAACCACGATCATCTGCTCGACCTGGTCGGCGACGGCCCGCGCGCCGATGCCGCGGTGCTGATGGCGATCCGCGACGTGCCCGAACCGCGCGTGGTGTTCACGCTGCGGCGCGACGATCTGGTCCGGCATGCGGGCCAGGTCAGCTTTCCCGGCGGCCGCACCGACCACGGCGATTCGGGCGCGATCGAGACGGCGTTGCGCGAGAGCCGCGAGGAAGTGGGACTGGATCCGAATGCCGTCGAACCGCTCGGTTTCCTCGACTGCCTCGAGACGATCAGCGGCTTCTGCGTGACGCCGGTGGTGGCACGCATCGCGGGCGACGCCGCGTTGGCGCCCCAGCCGGACGAAGTCGCGAAGATCTTCGAGGTGCCGCTGGCGTTCCTGCTCGATCCCGCCAATCTGCGCGAATTCGAATTCCGCGCGCGCGGCGAAGCGCGGCTGGTGTATGAATATGTCGGGGTCGAGCCGCGCATTTGGGGCGCGACGGCGTCGATGCTGGTGAACCTGATGCGGCGCATGGAGATCATCAAATGAAGACACACGATGTGTTGATCGATGCGATGTCGCTGGCGGCGCTGCCGCCGCACGACGTGCTGATCGTGGATTGCCGCTTTGCGCTGGCCGATCCCGGCAAGGGTGAGCGTGATTTCATCGAGGCGCACATTTCGGGTGCGGTGTATGCGAGCCTCGATCGCGAGCTTTCCGATTTGTCGAAACAGGGACTCGGTCGGCATCCGCTGCCGGACATCGAAGCATTCGCGCAGACGCTGTCGCGTTGGGGTTGGCGCGCCCGGCAACGTGTCGTTGCGTGCGACGACGCGGGCGGCGCACTCGCCGCGGCGCGGTTGTGGTGGATGCTGGACAGCGTCGGCATCGCCGCGAGCGTGCTGGACGGCGGCTGGCAGGCGTGGACGGCGGCGGGATTGCCGGTGGAACGCGGGGAGGCGGTGCCGCGCGAAGCGACTTCGGTCACGCTGCATTTCGATCCGGCTCGCGTGGTGTACTACCAGGAACTAGAAGCGCTGCGCGGGAATCCCGCGACGCTGATGCTGGATGCGCGTGCGGCACCGCGTTTCCGCGGCGAGTCCGAACCGCTCGATCGCGCCGCCGGCCACGTCCCGGGCGCGCACAACCGACCGTTCTCGCAGAACCTCGACGCCGATGGCCGGTTCAAACCGGCGCAGGCGTTGCGCGAGGAATTCGATGCGCTGCTGGGCGAACGCCGCCCGAACGAAGTCGTGCACATGTGCGGATCGGGCGTGACCGCCTGCCACAACCTGCTCGCGATGGAAGCCGCGGGCCTGCACGGCTCACGGCTGTTCGCGCCGTCGTGGAGCGGATGGTCGAGCGACCCGTCGCGTCCCGTCGCCACCGGGGAATGAGTTTCGTACGGCGGGAGCAGCCGCGCGGCGGGGTATCCCGCCGGCGCAATCGGGGCAATCGACGGGATGCGCTGCGCTTCTCCCGCCCTACACCTCGCTGCCGTTTCTCTAGAGTCGCAGGCCCGCCAGCAACATCGTCTCACCGAGGTTCTTGCCGCCGCCGAGGAAGTGCGCGTTGGAAACGTGCCGCAGCATCACGACGAAGTGGCCGTCTTCCCAGCCGAGGCTGGTCATGAATTCGAAGCGGCTGGACAGCGCATCGGTGCGGGTGCTGGTCGCGGCCAGTTGCTCGCTCGCGAACCAGTGTTCGCCCGCGACGGCGCGTACGCCGCCGGCCGCGAGGAAGACTTCGTGGTTCAGGTCGTCCTTGCGCGTGTGGCGCGAGTCAATCCAGCCCAACGTGCCGATCGGCTCGAACTGGATGCGCCCGCCCCGGGGCTGGTCGCCGAATACGCTGGCGAATAACGCCGCGGTGGTGCGTTCGGACGCCGTGACGCTGGGGCCGGCGGCGAGGTCGAATCCGGCCGCCAGGGCCGGCGCGCAAGGCAGCAGGCAGGCAAGGGCAGCGAATCCGCAGCGAATGAGCTTCATGTCGCACTTCCTGGTTTGTTGTTTTTGGTCGGGAAAAGGCGCCGCACGCGCCGGTTCATGATTGCCGCAGAAATAATTGCCTTGACAATTAAAGCCGCGACAGTATCATCCTCGGCATGAATCGTGCTGAAACTTCTTCCGATCGTTCGTTCCAGTTGTGCCGCCTGATCGGCCGGCTGCGCGCGGAGTTCGTCACCGAGGTCGAGCAGGAGATGACGCGGCAGGGCGTGGATCTCAACTTCACGCAGTTCGTCGCGCTCAAGCTGCTGGGCCACGAGGAACCGCTGACGCCCGTGGAGCTTGCGCGCGCTCTCCACTACAACCCCGGTGCGCTCACGCGCTTGCTGGACAAGCTGGAACAACGCGGTTACCTCAAGCGGGTGCCCGATCCGGTGGACCGCCGCGCGTTGCGGCTGGAACTGACCGCGCAGGGCAAGAGCCTGCGCAAACGCGTGATCGGCTACTGCGATGCGGTGGCGGAGCGCACTTTTGCATGCACCACGTTGCGCGAGCGTGAACAGCTGCACGGCGTGCTGGCACGGGTACTGGAAGACATCCGCGGCAAACGGGAACTCGCCATCCGGGATTGATTCGTCCCGTTTCGCCCCAACATCCAACCACTTTTCCGGCCCCCACATGACTCTTCCGGTTTCCAGATACCGTTCAGGTTTCGTCGCCGTGTTGCTGGCCGCCGCGCTCGCGGGCTGCGCCAGTACAGGGGGCTTGCATCCGGTCGCGAAGGCCACCGATCCCGCTTCGCTGCAAGCCGCGCGCAGCCTCGCGAACGTGCATGTGGATGCCGCCGCGTGGCCGAAACAGGGTTGGTGGAAGCAGTTGGGCGACGCGCAGCTCGATACGCTGGTCGAAGAAGCGCTGGCCGACAATCCGGACATGACGCTGGTGGATGCCCGGGTGCGCGCCGCGCTGGCCGCCGCGGGCGCCGCCGATGCCGCACGCAAGCCGACACTGAACGGCGGCGCCAGCGCCGCGGGTGCGCGTGTCCCGCCGATCCTGCCGCCGCTGGCCTCCGGCCATTTCGGTGTAATCCGTTACGGTTACCTGAGTTTCAAGTGGGACATCGATTTGTGGGGCGGCAAGCGCGCCGCGTGGCAGGCCGCGGTCGGCAACGCGCGTGCGGCGGAGGTCGATGCGCAGGCCGCGCGCCTGAAACTTTCCGCCGACGTGGTGCAGGCGTATTTCGGACTGGCTGGCGCCTGCGCGCAGCGCGACCTCGCGAACGAGGAACTGCAGCGCGCCCAGGATTTCCTGAAGCTCACGCAGAAGCGCGTCGCCAGCGGCATCGACAGCAAGTTCTCATTGGCGCGCATCCAGGCCGAGAGCGCCAGCGATCGCGCGCATCTGGAAGCGGCCGACAACGCGGTGCACAGCGCGGGCCTGGTGTTGGCGGCGCTGCTGGGCGCGGGTCCGGACCGCGCGCTGTCGATCGAACGTCCCGCGCTGCCGGCGGTGCCTACGCTCGCGTTGCCGAGCGATCTGCCGGCCGACCTGTTGGGCCGTCGTCCCGATGTGGTGGCCGCGCGCTGGCGCGTGGAAGCGGCGGGCCAGGACATCAAGGCCGCGAAAACCAAATTCCTGCCGAACCTCAGCATCAGTTCGCTGGCGGGTTTGCTCGCACCCTCGTCGATGAACCTGTTCTCGTTGCAGAACCGCTTCTACACGATTTCGCCGGCGCTGAGCCTGCCGATCTTCGAGGGCGGCGCGCTGCGCGCCAACCTCGCGGGCAAGGATGCCGCGCGCGACATCGCGGTCGCGCAGTACAACCAGACGCTGGTGCACGCGATCAACCAGGTCGCAGGCCAGGTGGATGATGTGCAATCGCTGTCTGCGCAGGTGCAGGACGCGGAGAACGCGCGCGCCAGTGCCGGGGACGCCTACACGCTGGCGATGAAGCGCTACCGCGCCGGCGTCGGCAACTATCTCGAGGCGCTGAGCGTGCGCCAGGAACTGATCGCCGCCGAACAGCAACTGGCCAGCCTGCAGACCCAGCGCGCCGGCGCCTGGGCCATGTTGAACGAGGCGCTGGGCGGCGGGTTCGAGCCGGCCGCCGACGCACCGTCGCTGGTCACCGCACACCAACAAGAATCCGAAACCAAGGCACATCGATGACTTCCCCGATCAATCCGAACCCCGTCACCGAAGACGACGCCGCCGAACGACTGAAGGCGCGGCGGCTGCGCAAACGGCGCTGGCTGCTGCGCGGGCTGGTCGCGCTGGTGGTTGTCGTTGGCATCGTCTGGGCGCTGTACCACTTCCTGGTCGGGCGCTGGTACGAGGGCACCGATGATGCCTACGTCGACGGCAACGTGGTGCAGATCACCCCGCAGGTGCCGGGCACCGTGATCAGCATCGGCGCCGACGACAACGATTACGTGCGCGAAGGCCGGACGCTGGTGAAGCTCGATCCCTCCGATGCCGACGTCGCGCTGGCGCAGGCCGAGGCGGCGCTGGCGCAGGCGGTGCGCAAGGTGCGCGGGCTGTACAGCACCGTGCACACCTCCAAGGCCGATGTCGCGGCCCGCGAAGCGGCGGTGCGGCAGGCGGAAGCCGACTACAAGCGCCGCAAGGGCCTCGCGGCATCCGGCGCGATCTCCGCAGAGGAACTCGCGCACGCGCGCGACGCGCTGACCACCGCGCAAAGCGCGCTGGCCGCCGCGCAGGCGCAGCTCGCCACGACCAACGCGCTGGTGTCCGATACCGAAATCGCCACGCACCCGGACGTGAAGGCCGCAGCCGCCGCGGTGCGCGCCGCATGGTTGAACGACCAGCGCACCACGTTGGTGGCGCCGGTTTCCGGCTACGTCGCCAAGCGCACGGTGCAGGTCGGCCAGCGCGTGCAGCCCGGCACGCCGTTGATGGCGGTGGTGCCGCTGCACCAGGTTTGGGTGGACGCGAATTTCAAGGAAACCCAGTTGCAGGACATGCGCATCGGCCAGCCGGTGACGCTGACTTCCGACGTGTACGGCGGTGGCGTGACCTATCATGGCCACGTGGCCGGACTCGGCATCGGCACGGGCAGCGCGTTCTCGCTGCTGCCGGCGCAGAATGCCTCGGGCAACTGGATCAAGATCGTGCAGCGCCTGCCGGTGCGGATCGACCTCGACCAGAAGGAACTCGACAAGCATCCGCTTCGCATCGGCTTGTCGATGAGCGTCGATGTGAATTTGCACAACCAGTCCGGCCCGATGCTGGCCAGAAACGCGCCGGAGCATCCGGTGTTCAGCACCGACGTGTACGCGCATGACCGCGCCGAGGCGAACGCACTGATCGCGAAGATCATCCACGCCAACAGCGGCCCGATCACCGACAGCGCCCAAGCCAAGGCCGGCGTCGCGAGCCATTGATGCTATCGCCCCTGATCGCCGTTCCGTCAGAGTTCATCGCGATCTTCAAGATTCCCTGTCAATGGATATCAGAACGTCCATCCCTGGACTGACTTTTCACGACAGCCGTTTCGGCTGATAGGCAATCCGAATCTTATGGCCTCCACCGCAGCCAGCGCGGCCGCCGGCAATTTCGGCGAATTCCGTCCCCCCAGCCTGCCGCTCGCGACGATCGGGTTGTCGCTCGGCACCTTCATGCAGGTGCTGGACCTCACCATTGCCAACGTGTCGTTGCCGACGATCGCCGGCAACCTGGGCGCGAGCCAGGACCAGTCGGTCTGGGTCATCACGTCGTTCACCGTGGCCAACGCGATCGCGTTGCCATTGACCGGATTCCTCTCGCGGCGTTTCGGCGAGGTGAGGACGTTTGTGTGGTCGACCGCGTTGTTCTCGATCGCTTCGCTGTGTTGCGGCCTCTCGACCAGCCTCGCGATGCTGGTGATGTTCCGCGCGATCCAGGGTGCGGTGGCCGGGCCGATGTACCCGCTCACGCAAAGCCTTCTGGTTTCCATCTACCCGCACGAGAAGCGCGGCATGGCGTTGGCGATCCTGGCGATGGTGACCGTGGTCGCGCCCATTGCGGGTCCGGTACTGGGCGGCTGGATCACCGACAACTATTCGTGGGAATGGATCTTCTTCATCAACGTGCCGATCGGGCTTGCGGTCAGCGCGATCATCGCCGCCCAGTTGGGTGGGCGGCGCGATCCGATTGAACGGCCGCGCATGGATTACGTCGGCCTGGTCACGCTGATCCTGGGCGTGGGAGCGCTGCAGGTGCTGCTTGACAAGGGCAATGAGCTCGACTGGTTCCACTCGAATTTCATTGTCGTGCTCGCCGTCGTCGCCGTGATCGCGCTTGGCATCTTCCTGATCTGGGAGTTGACCGACCGGGACCCGATCGTGAACCTCAGACTGTTCCGGCACCGCAATTTCGCCGCCGGAACGCTGGCAATGGTGCTGGCGTATGCAGTGTTTTTCGCGATCGGACTGCTGGTGCCGTTGTGGCTGCAGGAAACGCTGGGTTACACGCCGATCTGGTCCGGCTTGGCGACGGCGCCAATCGGCATCGCGCCCGTGCTGCTGACCTTCTTCGTGGGCAAGTACGGCACGAGGTTCGACCTGCGCTGGCTCGCCTCATTTGCATTCGTGATCATGGGCGCGACGTGTTTCATCCGCGCCGGATTCAACACCCAGGTCGATTTCTACCACGTCGCGATGGCGCAGTTCCTGCAGGGCATCGGCGTGGCGTTCTTCTTCATGCCGATCCTGACGATTGCCCTGTCGGATCTGTCCGGGCGTGAAGTGGCCGCGGGCTCGGGCCTGATGACCTTCGTGCGTTCGGTGGGCGGCAGTTTTTCGGCGTCGATCACCACTTATTTCTGGGCACGCGGCGGGGTCACCAATCATGCGAGCCTCGCCGAACACATCAATGTCTACGATCCGCAGGTGCGGGAAGCCGCGGCGGCAGGCAGCGGAACCCTGAGGCATTTTGCCGCGATGATCAATGGCGAAATCACCCGCCAGGCCGTGCAGATTTCCTTTAACAATTTGTTCTACATCTTCGGCTGGATCATCATCGCGCTGGTCGCGGTGGTCTGGCTGGCCAAGCCGCCGTTCATCAAGAAGGGCGCTCCGGCCGCCACCGGGGGCGGGCACTGATCGGCGATCTTCGTGATCGCAAAATTTTTCGACGCGGGTGAGCGCGGATAAAACAATCTTCTTCCGTTTCGTCCGCTCTGATCCGCGTCGACGCTTCTGCTTCGAGACACCAAAAGGAGTCCGTGGCTTCCAACGCCGCCACTGCAAGTCAACCGCTCGGCGAATTCCGTCCGTCCAGTCTTGCGCTGGCCACGATCGGCTTGTCGCTCGGCACCTTCATGCAGGTGCTGGACATGACGATCGCGAACGTGTCGCTGCCGACCATCGCGGGCAACCTCGGCGCGAGCCAGGACCAGTCCACCTGGGTCATCACCTCCTTCACCGTCTGCCAGGCGATCACGCTGCCGATGACGGGTTTCCTGTCGCGCCGCTTCGGCGAGGTGAAGGTGTTCGTGTGGGCGGTGCTGCTGTTCTCGTTGTTTTCGCTGGCGTGCGGTTTCGCGACCAGCCTATCGATGCTGGTGCTGTTCCGCGCGCTGCAGGGTGCGGTGTGCGGGCCGATGTATCCGATCACGCAGAGCCTGATGGTATCGATCTATCCGCGCGAGAAACGCGGGATGGCGCTGGCGATCATCTCGATGATCACCGTGGTCGCGCCGATCGTGGGGCCGGTGGCGGGTGGCTGGATCACCGATTCGTATTCGTGGCGCTGGATCTTCTTCATCAACGTGCCGCTGGGCTTGTTCGCCGCCGGCGTCGTCGCGGCGCAGATGGCCGGGCGCATCGAACAATTGCGCAAGGTTCGTATCGACTGGATGGGCGTGGCGACCTTGATCCTCGGCGTCGGTGCGTTGCAGATTTTGCTGGACAAGGGCAACGAACTCGACTGGTTCCATTCCGGCACCATCGTGACGCTGGCGATCGTCGCCGCGATCTCGCTGACGATCTGGGTGATCTGGGAACTGACCGACGATGAACCACTGGTCGACCTGCGCCTGTTCCGGCACCGCAATTTCGCCGCCGGCACCCTGGCGCTGATCCTCGGCTTCGCGCTGTTCTTCTCGATCGCCCTGATGCTGCCGTTGTGGCTGCAGAACACGTTGGGTTACACGGCGATGTGGTCGGGACTTGCTGCCGCGCCCATTGGCGTGATCCCGGTGCTGACGACCTTCTGGGTCGGCAAGTACGCGCACAAGGTCGACCTGCGCTGGCTGGCGGCGTTCGCGTTCGCGGTGATGGGTTTCGTGTGCTTCCGGTTCGGCACTTTCACCACGGACGTCAGTTTCGCGGCGGTGGCGATCACCGAATTGATCATGGGCGCGGGCGTCGCGTTCTTCTTCATGCCGATCCTGACGATCCTGCTGTCGGACCTCGAAGGCCAGGAAGTGGCGGAGGGCTCGGGTTCCGCAACATTCCTGCGCACGGTGGGCGCGAGTTTCGCGGTGTCGATCGTGACCTACCTGTGGGCGCGCGGCGGCGTGGCGAGCCACGCGAATCTCGTCGAACACATCAATCCCTTCAGCCCTGAAGTGCGCGACCACATCGAAGCGATGGGTGGGCAACTGCAGTATTACGCGGCGGGTATCAACCGCGTGATCACCCAGCAGGCGACCCAGATTTCGTTCAACCAGATCATGGATGGACTCGGCTTCGGGTTCATGATCCTGATTGCCGTGGTATGGCTGGCCAAGCCGCCGTTCATCGCCAAATCGCGCGGCGGCCCGCCGGCAGGGCATTGACGCGCGGTGTGCCGGTGCGTGGCGTATAGTCCGGCATAGTGGGCACGGAAACGGATTCATGACGCACGTCTTGCTGGCGGTGCTGGATCTCGGCGGCACGTTCGTGTTCGCTATCAGCGGCGCGGCGGCGGCCGTGAAACACCGGCTGGACATCTTCGGCGTGATGGTGCTGGCGTTCGCGGCCGGCAACGCCGGCGGCATGACGCGCGACCTGTTGATCGGCGCGGTGCCGCCCGCCGCCATTTCAAGCTTGAATTACCTCGGCGTGTCGATCCTCGCCGGATTGATCGTGTTTTTCTGGAACCCGGTGGTGACGCGGCTCAACAGCACGGTGTTGTGGTTCGATGCCGTGGGCCTGGCGTTCTTCGCGGTGGCCGGCGCGGAGAAGGCGCTGGTGCACGGGCTCAATCCGGTGATGGCGGCGCTGCTCGGGATGCTCACCGGCATCGGCGGCGGCATGCTGCGCGACGTGCTGGTGATGCAGATCCCGGCCGTGCTCCGTTCCGACCTCTACGCGCTGGCGGCGCTGGTCGGCGCGGCGATCGTGGTCGGTGGCCACGTGTTGAACATCCACGCGGTCGCGACCACCGTGGTCGGCGGACTCGCGTGTTTCGCCTTGCGCTACATGGCGATCCGGCACGGCTGGCATCTTCCTTCGGCGCGGGCACCGGGAGAGGAAAATTGACTTGCCGCGCTCCGCAACCATCGCATGATCCGCAGCGACGCGAGCATCCACGGCGCGCGCTGCAAACACGGGAGTCCATCACATGAGCCAGCGCATGCCGGTGCTGTTCGTGGGCCACGGCAACCCGATGAACGCCGTGCAGGACACGGAGTGGTCGCGTGCCTGGTCCGCATTGGGACGGCGCCTGCCGCGGCCGCGCGCGGCGCTGTCGATTTCCGCGCACTGGTATCTGCCGGGCACCGCCGCGACCGCGATGGCGCATCCCCGCACGATCCACGATTTCGGCGGCTTCCCGCGCGAGCTGTTCGAGGTGCAATATCCCGCGCCGGGCGATCCGGGACTGGTTCGGCGCTTGCGCGAATTGCTGGCGCCCGTGCCGGTCCGCGCCGACCTTTCGTGGGGCCTGGACCACGGCACCTGGTCGATCCTGCGGCACATCTTTCCAGACGCCGACGTGCCGGTGGTGCAGCTTGGCATCGACGAAACGCAGGCGCCCGCCTTTCACCATGATCTGGGGCAGCGGCTTGCGCCATTGCGGGATGAAGGCATCCTGCTGCTTGGCAGCGGCAACATCGTTCACAACCTGCACACCTACGCGTGGGGTCGGCATCCGGTGGAACCGTTCGACTGGGCGGCTCGGTTCGAAGCGCTGGTGCGCGACCGGATCCTGCGCGGCGAGCATCAGCCGCTGGTGGACTATGCTTCGCTCGGGCGTGAAGCCGAATTGTCGGTGCCCACGCCCGAGCACTACCTGCCGCTGCTGTACGTGCTGGGCGCGCGTGCGAGAGAGGATGCGGTGAGCTTCCCCGCCGAAGGCATGGACGGTGGTTCGATCTCGATGCTGTCCGTGCAACTGGGCTGAGGGACGCGGATCATCCCACGCCTTGCGAACCTCCGGATTTCCTGCCGCGCAGCCGGTCGACCAGCGCGTGCAGCGTCGCCTGCGCCTCGGGCGCGAACCAGCCGTCGAGGAACGCTTCGACAGGCAGCGATGCGGGATCGTCGAACAGTCGCGCAAGTTCGGCACGCGCCAGTGCGCGCGTCGCGAGCATTGCCTGACGGGGCAATTGCAGCAGCGGTTCCAGCCACGCGAGCGTGCGCGTGATGACGTGGTCGACGTCGGTCAGCTCGTCGACCATCCCCGCTGCGTGGGCGTCCTCCGCGTCCAGCATCGCACCCGCGACCAGCAGGCGTTCGGCACGACACGGTCCGACCAATCGGCGCAGCGCCGCCTGGATGCAGTCGGGCACCGTCAACCCGACCTGCACTTCGTTGAGGCCGATCTTGTATTCGCCGCGCGCCATCACCCGGTAATCGCAGAACAGCGCGAGTACCGCGCCGCCGGCCGGGCTGTGGCCGGTCACCGCGGCGGCGATGGGAATCGGCGAGCGCGCCAGCACCGCGCACACGCCGAAGAAGTCATTCCAGAACGCGCGCATCGCGTCGCGGTCGAGTCGCAGCAGGGCGGGGATGTCGAGGCCGGCCGAGAACAAGCCCGGCGAACCCGAAAGCACCAGCGCCGCCGTGCCGTCTGCGGGCGCCTGCGCGATCGCGTGCCGCAGCGTCGCGACCAGGTCGGGATTCAGCGCGTTGACCGGCGGCCGCGCAAGCTGCAGTTCGCGGATGCCGCGGTCATGCTCGATGATGTTCAACATGGCCATCACAGATCCTGCGCCGTCCAGGTGTATTTCACGGTGTAAGTGAGCGCGGTATTGCCGTCGGCCGGCACCGGCACGTCGAACTCCAGCAACTGCGGCGTCTGTCTGGTGGGCTTGAGGCTGGACGATGCCAGGGTCCACTCGCGCCAGCGATTGGGATGTTCACGCACCGTGACCGTGCGCGCCGCGTCGCCGCCGTTGGTCAGCGTGATCGTGTACGACTCGGTCATCGTGTGCGCCTTGGCATCGACGTGGAACGCGGTGCGTTCGCGGCTGGCGCGCAGGTCGAAGCTCTCGCCGAGTTGCACCGAAATCCGCTGGCCTTTCGGCGAGTCGGCGACGTTGCCTTCGCCCAGCAGCGCCGGCGCGCCATCGCGGTCGGCGATCCACGCGCGCAGCGTGCCGGCCGGCAACGCGTCGGGCGCGGTGAACGCGAGCGTACTGGTGATCGCGCGGTCCTTGTAATCCTGTGCGCCGTAATCGTTGGTGTTCGGCTTGGGCGGAAAATACGCGCCGCCGTCTTCGACCACGTATTCGCGCTGGCAGGAAAGCGTCTGCGCGGGATACAGCGGCGTCAGTGTGACCGTGCCGTTGGGCAGCGCCACCGTGCCGGGCAGCGTGAAGCTGAGATAGTCGCCCAGCGAGGCCTGCTGCGGCATCGCGCGCGCCTCGGCCGCCAACGGCGCGGGTGCCGCAGCCATGCTGTACATGCGCACGCGATTGCCGAGGTTCGGCTGGCCCGCGACCAGCTTGATGTTGGCGCTGTCGTAGTCGCGGCCGCTGCGGTTGGCGATGCTGGCCTCGGGTTTGAACTGCATCCGGCACGCGCTGCCATCCGCAAGCGTCGCGCTGTAGGCGGCGCGCCAGCCGAAACCGGACGTGGTGTAGGTGAGGCGCGCACCGCGATTGCCCGCGGCTTTCGCAGCGACGTCCAGCAGCAGGGTGCTGCCGCCGGAAACTGCATCGGCCGGCAAGGTCATCGATGCATAGTCGTGCACGAGGTGAACGCTGCCATCACTGGTGCGGACCAACACGCCGTTGTCGGACGCACCAAGCAACTCACCCGAGAGAGCGCCGCCGCTTGACTGGACGTCGACATGGCTGCCGATCGCGCCGTCCAGCGCGCCGGTCGCGCTGGCGTTGGACAGCACCACGCGCTGCCCGAGCACGCTGGCATTCGATCCGAGTGCAATCGCGACAGCTTCGGGATCGAGCGTCGCGGGCAGGCCGCCGATGCGTACCTGGTGGTTGCCGGCCTGCAGATTCAGTGTGCGCTGTTCATGGACCAGCGCGTGGCCTGCGTCCAGCGTGCCCTGTGAAGCACCGGAAAACAACGCGTCGTTGTCGGCGTGGTAGATCGTCAGGCTGGCGTGGTCGGCGGCGAATGCAACCGGCGTCGTCAGCAGTGCGGTCATTGCGGCGCACAGCAAGCGGCGGGGCATGGCGTGTCTCCCTGATGGCGATGTGCCTCGATGATAAAGGCAATGCCTGAACCGGGCGCCGCGCGGAAGCTCAGGGTACGCGTTGCATCCTGATCAGCATCGCGATCTCGTCGCTGTCGCGCGCCCGCAGCAGCCGCGGCGCGAGCGCGCGCAAGGCCTTGCGGTCGCAGTGCGCCAGTGCATCACGCTGGGCGAGGATACGGTCGGGCAGCATGCTGAACTCCTCCAGCCCCAGTGCCACCAGCACGGGCGCAAAGGCGGGATCGCCCGCGATCTCGCCGCACAGGCATACGCACTTGCCGGCGCGGCGCGCGCGCGCGATCACATGCGCGAGCAGACGCAGCACCGCGGGATGCGCGGGTTCGTACAGCTTGCCGAGCTGGTCGTTGTTGCGGTCGGCCGCCAGCACGTACTGGGTGAGATCGTTGCTGCCGATCGCGAGGAAATCCGCGATGTCCAGCAGCGCACGAACATTGAGCGCGGCGGCCGGCACTTCCACCATCGCGCCAAGTTCGAACTGGTCGGGAATTTCGTGGCCGGCGGTGCGCAGGTCGCGCGCGCATTCCTCCAGCAGATGGCGCACTTCAACCAGGTCCGACGCGTTGGTGATCATCGGCACCAGGATGCGCACGGGCCCGTAGCAACTCGCGCGCAGGATCGCCCGCAGTTGCGTGACGAACACGTCCGGGTGGCGCAGCGATAGCCTCACGCCGCGCACGCCCAGCGCCGGATTGGGTTCCGATTCCATCGCCAGTCCCGCCGCGTCGGCCTTGTCGGCGCCAAGGTCGAGTGTGCGGATGGTGACGGGCAGACCGCCCGCGCCCAGCACCAGGTCGCGATACGCGGCGAATTGTTCGTCCTCGCTCGGCAGCCCGGTTTGGGCGAGGAACAGGAATTCGGTGCGGTACAGGCCGATGCCGGCCACGCCCAGGTTGCGCGCGCGTTCGATATCTTCCGGACGTTCGGCGTTCGCGAAGATTTGAAGCTTGTGGCCATCGCGCGTGCGCGTTTCCGAACCCGCGAGCTGCGCGAGGCGCCGGCCTTCCCGCAGCGCCTCGCGTTGCCAATTGCGGAATTGCGCGAGGTCCTGGGCGGTCGGGTGCACCACCACTTCGCCGCGCACGCCGTCGACCAGTGCGAGGTCGCCGTCGCGCAGGTCCTCCAGCACGCCGTCGGCGTTGACCAGCATCGGCAGGTGCAGGCTGCGCGCGAGGATCGCGCCGTGCGAGTACGGACTGCCGGAACCGGCGACCACCGCGAGGATCCCGTGGCTGGCCATGTGCGCGAGTTCGCCCGGCGCGATGCTTTCGGTGACCAGGATTTCGCCGACGCGCGTCGCGAGTTTCTTCTCTTCGCTGCTGGCCTGGCGTGCCAGCGCGCTCTGCACGCGCGCGATCACATGGTCCACGTCCTCGCCGCGGCTGCGCAGATAGGGATCGTCCATGTTGTCGAACACCGCAACCAGGCGATCGCGTTGCGCTTTCAACGCGGCGGCGGCGCGGTAATGGCCCTTGCGGATCATCGCGCGAAGGCCCTCGATCAACTCGGGGTCATCCAGCAGCAGGGCATGCGCATCGATGAATTCGCCGACTTCGCGCGCCAGCGCGCCGTGCAGCTTGCGGCGCAGCTCCGCCATGTCTTCGCGCGCGACGGCAAAGGCGCGTTCAAGCCGCGCGACCTCGGCGTCGATTTCGGAATCCGGCAGCGGCGTATTGTCGATGCTGAAGCGCGCCGGCCGCTCCAGTCGTACGCGGCCCAGCGCCATGCCGGGCGATGCGGGGGTGCCGGTGAAGACGCGCCTCATGCGCCCTCGTCGAACTTGCGGTCGAACAATGCGGCCACGGCGTCGAGCGCCTGGGCTTCGTCGGGACCGTCCGCGCGCAGCGTCAGCGGCGTGCCGATGCCGGCGGCCAGCATCATCACGCCCATGATGCTCTTGGCGTTGACTTCGCGCCCCTCGCCGACCAGCCAAACCGTGGATTTGAAACCCTGCACCAGTTGCACGAGCTTCGCGGATGCGCGCGCGTGCAGGCCGAGCTTGTTGCTGACCACGATTTCCCTTTCGACCATCGGCAAGTTCCGCGGGGGAGGCATTCCGCTACGTTACCAAAAAGCCGGGAATGGAGAATCGGGAATTCGGGAGTCGTGAATCGGGCAGCATGCATCGTGTCGTCATTCCGGGGCCGCGCGCAGCGCGGAACCCGGAATCGGTTTGGATCGAGCCCTCGCTTGAAACCGATTCCGGGTTCCGACTGCAGTGAAGCCGCAGCCGGCCCCGGAATGACCAAGCGGGTCATCGACCAGCCCCGATTCCCGGCTTTCACACCTTGTCGATGCAGATCCCGCCGCGGCCGCCGCAGGCGGCGACTTCGGCCAGTTCGTCCAGCGGCTTGTCGGGATAGTTCAGCACCCGCAGCAGCATCGGCAGGTTCAGCCCGGAAACGCAGCGCGCGTGCACGCCCAGGCTGGCGAGCTTGTTGGCGATATTGCAGGGGGTGGAACCGTACAGGTCCGAAAGCACCAGCACGCCGCCGCCGCGGTCCAGCGCGCGCGCGGCACGCGCCGCGGCGGGCAGCACCGTGCCGGGGTCGTCATTGCCGCCCACCTCCAGCGTGTCGAGCTGGCAGGGCAGGCGCGGCATCACGTGCTGGGCCGCGGCGATCAGCGCGCGGCCGATCTCCTCGTGGGTGAGCAGCAGGATGCCCGCGGCGGGAACGGGGGCATTTTGGCGAAGGGCGGAAGCCGTGGTCATGGGCGGCAAGGGATGGCGACCGGTGGGGTTCTGCAAGATTCAGTCCAACCGGCGGCGGGTGGCTATTCCAGTTCGCGGTGAAAGGTGAGCACCTGGTCCCGGCTTTCCCGGTAATGCTCGGCCAGCCGCTCGGCCAGGTACACCGAACGGTGCCGGCCGCCGGTACAGCCGATGGCGACGGTCAGGTAGCCCTTGTCCTCACTTTCGAAACGTGGCAGCCACGCATCCAGGAAACCTCGAATGTCAGCCAGATATTGTACTACCGATTGCTGGCCGTCCAGGTATTCGCGGACGGGGGCATCCTGGCCCGAAAACGGCCGCAAACGCGGGTCCCAGTGGGGATTGGGCAGACAACGCGCGTCGAACACGAAATCGCAGTCCGGCGGCAGGCCGCGTCCGTAGGCGAAGGATTCGAACATCAGAGTCAGGCCGCCGGTGGTGCCGCCGTAGTCGGTGGCGATGCGTCGGCGCAACTGGTGCACGTTGGTGTCGCTGGTGTCGATCGAACGGTTGGCGATGGCCTGCAGCGGCCGCAGGCGGCGGCGTTCCTCGGTCAGCGCGTCGATCAGCGAACGGCCGTCGTTGGACAGCGGATGGCGGCGGCGCGAGGAGGCGTAGCGCTTCAGCAGCACCGCGTCGCTGGAATCGAGGAACACCAGTTCGGCGTCGGCGCCGGCGACGGCCAGCTTGGACAGCGCTTCCGGCATCCGGTCGAGGTCGCCCTGGTTGCGCACGTCCACGCCCACCGCGATGCCCGAGATCGCGCCGCGGCCGCCGTCACTCAAGGCGCGGTACAGCGAGGGCAGCAATCCGGTCGGCAGGTTGTCCACGCAGTAGAAACCCAGGTCCTCGAAGGCACGCAGGGCCACGGTCTTGCCGGCGCCGGAAAGGCCGGTCAGGACCACCATCCGGACGTGTGCGTCGTGCGGGTTGTCAGGCGTGTCGTCGGGCGTATTTGGCATCGGCGTCAACCTGATTGGCGTTGCAGGCGCGCGGCCTGGCGGTCCATGAAGATGCGGGCTTGGTCGATGCCCTGCGATTTCAGCATGTGGCTGCGCACGGCGGCCTCGACCAGCACCGCGAGGTTGCGGCCCGGGGCGACGGGAATCGTGATCTGCGGAATCTTCACGTCGAGCACTTCCTGCACGCCGACGTCGCCGGTCAGGCGCACCATCGCGTCTTCCGGTTCGTTGCCGGCGGGGCGCAGGTGCACGATCAGGCGCAGATATTTCGAACGTTTCACCGCGGTGTGCCCGAACATCTCGCGCACGTTCAGGACGCCGAGGCCGCGCACTTCCAGCAGGTCGCGCAGGATCTCGGGGCAGGCGCCGTCGATCACGTCAGGCGCGATCAGGGTGAATTCGGGCGCGTCGTCCGCCACCAGCCGGTGGCCGCGCGTGATCAACTCCAGCGCCAGTTCGCTCTTGCCGCTGCCTGGCGTGCCGGTGATCAGCACGCCGATGGAATGGACTTCCATGAACACGCCGTGCAGCGTGATCTGCGGCGCCAGCGCACGCGCCAGCTTGTATTGCAGGAAAGTCAGCACGTCATGGCCTCGGCGCGCGCTGACCCACAGCGGCGTGCCGGTTTCCTCGGCCGCATCGCGCAAATCGGCGGGAATGGCCTGGTCCTTGGTGACGATCAGGGCGACCGGCCGCTGGCCGAAGATCTTCTGCACGGTTTCCCAGCGCTGCCGCGAATCGAGGCCGTCGAGGTAATTCAATTCCTCGCTGCCGACGATCTGCAGCTTGTTGGGATAGATGATGTTGAGGTAACCGATTTCCGACGGCCGCCGCTGCCCTGCGCCACCGGATTGCAGCGCGCGTTCGGCGCCATCACGGCCGGCGACCCAGCGCAGGGCCATGCGTTCCTTGACATCTTCGAACAGGTCACGCGCGCTGAGTTTGTTCACGTCTCGTCCCCGCCCACCGGAGCGGTGGACGGGAACCATTCTGCCAGTGTTGCCGCGCGACTGCTCTTGAAAGAGCTACCGCGGCATTCCGGACGAAGCGGCTTTTGGTGAAAAGTCAGGACAGGCAGCCCGTTCTGGTGTCTGTGGACGAGCGACCTTGGTCGAGATCGAGACTTCCATCGAAGCCGCGATCAAGGACGGTCGCAAAAACTATGCCAAGTCCCGGATGTCGTCGCGCCCGTGCGTGCGCCGCTTGTCCTTGTGCCGGCGCACCTGCGCGTCGAGCTTGTCGAACAGCGCGTCGATCGCGGCATACATGTCCTGATCCACCGCGTCCGCGTGCAGCACGGCGCCCGCGGCGGACAGCGTGCCTTCGGCGCGATTGGCCTGGCGGTTCTTCTCCACTTCCAGCACCACGTTCAACGAAGTCAGGTGATCGAAACGCCGCGCGAGGCGCTCGCGCCGGGAATCGACATAGTCGCGCAGGGCCGGGGTGATTTCGATCTGGTGACCGCTGACCTGGATTTGCATGATGGACTCCTCGAGCATCGGGGTGATGGAGGCCCGACCGCGGGCCTGGCGTCGTGGACACGCCGGTTGTGAATGTTTTCCGTGTGTACTCCTTGTGATCTTGGGGGGTGGGGAAAGTTGCATGAACGACGTTCCCTCAGGCGCTGCATCAAGCGTGCCTGAAACGTCGTGAACTTTGTGTTGGAACGCCTACTGCGCGCGCAGGCGTTCGCCGGAACTCGGAATGCGCAGTTGCTCGCGGTACTTCGCGACGGTGCGGCGCGCGACCCGGATGCCGCGCTGGTTGAGTTCCGCGGTGAGCGTCTGGTCGGACAACGGCTTGCGCGGGTCTTCCTCGTCCACCAGTTTCCTGATCATCGCCTGGATCGCCGTGGCCGAGGCGCTGCCGCCGTCTTCTGTCGCGACGCTGGACGAGAAAAAGTGCTTGAATTCGAAGGTGCCGCGCGGCGTGTGCAGGTACTTGCGGGTGGTGACGCGCGAGATCGTGGATTCGTGCATGCCGAGTTCCTCGGCAAGCTCGCGCATTACCAGCGGCTTCATCGCTTCCGGCCCGAAATCCAGGAATGCGCTTTGCGTACGCACGATCGCGCTCGCGACCTTGAACAAGGTGTCGGCGCGCGCTTCCAGGCTTTTCATCAGCCAGCGCGCTTCCTGCAACTGTCCGCGCAACCATGTTGCGTCGCTGCGCTGCGCGCGCGCGATCAGGCTGCAATAGTGCTGGTTGATCGCGAGTCGCGGCTGGCATTCGGGCGACAGCGACACCCGCCAGCGTCCGCCTGCCTTGATCGCGTAAGCGTCGGGCGCGACGTATTCGGCCGGTGTGGGATCGAACGCCGAACCGGGGCGCGGATCGAGCGCACGGATCAACATCGCCGCGGCGATCACTTCGTCCTCGGCCGCACAGAGTTTCCTCGCCAGCCTGCCGAAATCGCGCTTGGCCAGCAGGTCGAGTCCGCTCGCCGCGATCCGCCGCGCCAGTTCACGTCCTTCGACGCGCGGATCGAGTTGTTCGAGTTGCGCCGCAAGGCAGTCGCCGAGGTCGAGACTGGCGACGCCGGTCGGATCGAAACGCTGGACGCGCAGCCGCACCGCTTCGGCTTCGCCCTTGCTGGCGGCCGGTTCCAGCGACTGCAGCGCCGCCAGTACCGGTTCCAGGCCTTCGCGCAGGTAGCCGTCTTCGTCCAGCGCGTCGATGATCGCCATCGCAATCGCATGTTCGCGTGCGGAAAATCCGCTCAGGTTCGCCTGCCATTGCAGGTGTTCGCGCAGACCTTCGGGCGCCGCGTCCTGGGGCTCGGGCGCGTCGTCGTCGTAGCCGCGGTTGGACTGGGCCCAGTCGGTCACCTGCGAAGATTGTTCGTCCCAATACTCGCCGTCTTCGCCGAGTTCGCGGGTGGGTTCGTCAGCGGAGGTTTCGGTGCTGCTGCTTTCGGAGCTGGGTGCCGGCGGCTCGTCTCCGTCCATCCCGTCGATGTCGATCAGGGGATTGGCTTCCGCCAGTTCGCGCAGCTCGGCCTGCAATTCGATCTGCGACAACTGCAAAAGGCGGATAGCCTGCTGCAACTGCGGCGTCAGGGAGAGTTGCTGCGATTGGCGAAGCTGGATGCCCGGTTTCATGGCGGCATTGCAGGACAGTGGCCTGCATCCTAGCTCACGGCAGCCGGCATGGGTAGTGCGCGGGCACGATTTTTGCTAATGCACGCCGCCCTTCGCCACTGCGAAATGCATCAAGGTTTCGTGACGGCCGCCCCGCCACGGACGCGTTCCGGCTCCAAAGCCAGCCACAAAGGTGCTTGGACGAGAGCCAAGCAACGAAGCGGCTTTTGGTGAAAAGTCAGGCCATGGATGGCCGTTCTGATCTGTCATGGCGCGAAAGCGGTCCAGCGATGGCCACGTCCAGGCGACGCCGCGATCATGGACGATCGCATTGCATTGCCGGAAAGTCAGGCCCGGGATGGCCGTTCTGGTCTGCCTTAGCCGAGAAGCGGTCAGCGGCGGCAATGCCCCGGCGACGCCGCGACCATGGACGATCGCATCACATACGAAACTCGTGGCCCAGGTACACCTCGCGCACTTCCTTGTGGGCCAGGATTTCCGCCGGGGTGCCGCGCGCCAGCACCTTGCCCTCGTTCAGGATGTAGGCGTGCTCGCAGATGCCCAGCGCCTCGCGCACGTTGTGGTCGGTGATCAGCACACCGATGCCGCGATCGCGGAGATGTCGCACGATGCGCTGGATTTCGCCCACCGAGATCGGGTCGACGCCAGCAAACGGCTCGTCCAGCAGCATGAAACGCGGATTGGCCGCCAGCGCACGTGCGATCTCGACGCGCCGGCGTTCGCCGCCGGACAGGCTGATGCCTTTCTGGCCGGCGATGTGGCTGATCTTCAATTCGTCCAGCAGCGCTTCCAGTTCGCCGCGGCGCTGGCCGGCCGGAAGATCGGTGCGCAGTTCCAGTACCGCGAGGATGTTGTCGGCGACGGTGAGGCGGCGGAACACCGAAGCCTCCTGTGGCAGATAGCCGATGCCCTTGCGAGCGCGCTGGTGCATGGGCAGGCCGGTGATGTCCTCTCCGTCCAGCGTGATGCGCCCGCCATCGGGCTCGATCAGTCCGACCACCATGTAGAAACAGGTCGTCTTGCCCGCGCCGTTCGGACCGAGCAGCCCGACCACTTCACCCTGGCGGATCTCGAAACCGAAATCCTGCACCACCTGACGGGTGCGAAAACTCTTCTGCAACCCTTGCGCGACCAGCATGGATCAATGGTTTCCCGCGGTCGAGGCGGGGGCGGGCGCCGAGGTCGCCGTCGGCGCGGGTTTGCTGCGCGGCTGCAGCGTGATGTGCACGCGGCCGCCCGCGGCCGGCGTGCCCTGGATCTCGCCGGTGTCGGTGTTGTACGTGAGGCGTTCGCCGTGGAATTCGCCGCGGCCCTGCTGCACCACGCTGGCATTGCCGCTCAGGATCACCATGTTTTCGGAGACCTTGTAGTCGATGGTCGCGGCCTGCCCGTGCACCAGCGTGCCGTTGTCCTGGGTCTGTCGGAAATGCGCGGGGTTGCCGGTCAGCACCACGCGCTGCCATTGGCTGGTGTCGTCGGGATCGGTGTAGCCGGTGGCCTGCGCGCCGTCCGCGTGGAACGTGCCCTGGTCCATTGTCACGCCGCCGCTGAAAGTGATCTTGCCGCTGTCCTGGCTGCCGGCGAAGGCGCTGGCGTTGATGTTGATCGGCTGGTTCTTGTCCGTCTGTTTCGCCTGTGCGAGGCCGCCCACGGCCAGCATCGCGACGAACAGGACCCACAGATCAGTGCGTGCGCGAGCGTGGCGCGAGCGTGGCATGGACATCGGAGAGCAACTCCAGTGAACGAGTGTCGAAGTCGGCCTTCATGCCGATGCCGCGCAGTATAGAGCCGGGCTCCTGAATTACGCTGGGCGCGGCCGTGGCCATGCGCTTGTCCTGGGTCCACACGGTGGCGTCCGCGGTGTGGATCTCGGCTTCCGGAATCTTCGGCGTGGGTGGCCGGCGCATGTCGACCTTGCCGATCAGCTTCACGGTGTTGTTGTCTGCGCTGATCCAGGCGTATTGCGAGGTGCCGTTCCAGTCGGAGCCGTCGCTGGCCACGAAGTAATACTGCGGCGCGTTGACGTACAGCGAATCGTTGCCTTCGCGGCGCGCGAGATGCGGCGCGGTCATGGTGAAGGCCAGCTTGCCGTCCTGCCCGAAGGCGTGCAGCGTGAAGTGGTCGAGTTCGTAGCTGGAACGCGGCGGCCCCACGATCGCGACGGGTTTGGGCGGCGGCTTCAGCCACCACACCAGCAACTGCGTGATCGCGGCGGCGACCACCAGCACCACCAGCCAGAGAAGCGTGCGGCGATCCCTCATGTCCGCCCTTGTGCTTGTGCCTGGGCTGCAAGGATCAGGTCGCACACTTCGCGCGCGGCGCCGCGGCCGCCTTCCGCCCGGGTGCGCCAGTGCGTCGCGCGCAGCACTTCGGGTTGCGCGTTGGCCACCGCGATCGCGAGCCCGCAGATCGACATCGGCGCGAGGTCGGGTTCGTCATCGCCAACGTAGCAAGCCTGTTCGTTGGCCAGGCCGGATGCGTGCAGCATGTCCTGGAGGCAATCCAGTTTGTCGGACTTGCCTTGGTAGACATGGTCGATGCCGAGTTGTTCGGCGCGCAGTTCCACCGCATGGCTGACCCGCGAGCTGATCAGCGCCACGTCGATGCCGTGCGCGCGCAGCCGCTTGATGCCGAGCCCATCATGCACGTGGAAGGCCTTGATCTCGCGGCCGTCCTCGGTGAACCACAGCCGTCCGTCGGTGAGCGTGCCGTCGACGTCGAACGCGACCAGTTTGATCTTCGCGGCGCGGGCGAGGATGTCGGCGGGGATGTCGGAGTGGCTGGGCATCGAGACTAGGTGACTGCAGGAATGTGGCGGCCCGTGGAGCGCGTAAGGATAACAACTCCCGTCATTCCGGACGTCGCGCAAGCGGTGATCCGGAATCTGCTCTGGTAATCAAGTGCAAAGCAGCTTCCGGGTTCATCGCCGATAAAGCCGGCGATGCCCCGGAATGACGGCCATGTTTGAGCTGTTCGCGATCCCGCTTCTCAAACCACCCGCGCGCGCAGCAGGTCGTGGATGTTCAATGCGCCCACCACGCGCCGGGCGTTGTCCACCACCAGCAGCGCGTGGATCTTGTGGGTTTCCATCATCTGCGCGGCCTCGGCGGCCAGCTTGTCCGGGCCGATCACCTTGGGGTTGCGGCTCATCGCGCCGCCGACCGGCGTGGTGCGAAGGTCGACCCCGTGATCGTCCAGCATGCGGCGCAGGTCGCCGTCGGTGAATACGCCCAGGAGCCGCGCGTCGTCGTCGACGATCGCGGTCATGCCGAGGCCCTTGCGCGACATTTCCATCAGCGCCTGGGTGAGCGTCGCATCGGTGCGCACCATCGGGATCGCGTCGCCGGTATGCATCACATCGGCGATCTTGAGCAGGCGGCGGCCGAGCGCGCCGGCGGGGTGCGAGCGCGCGAAATCGTCGGCGGTGAAGCCGCGCGCTTCCAGCAGCGCGATCGCCAGCGCGTCGCCCAGCACCAGCGCGGCGGTGGTGCTGGCGGTGGGCGCAAGACCCAGTGGGCAGGCTTCGTTGGTGACGCTGGCGTCGAGATGCGCGTCGGCGTCGCGCGCCAGCGACGATTTCGGGTTGCCCGTCATCGCGATCAGCGCGTTGCCCTGCCGTTTCAGGAACGGCACGATCGTCAGCACTTCTTCCGTTTCGCCGGAATTGGAAAGCAGCAGCACCACGTCGTTCGCGGTGATCATTCCGATGTCGCCGTGGCTGGCCTCGCCGGGGTGCACGAAGAAGGACGGCGTGCCGGTGGAGGCGAGCGTGGCCGCGATCTTGCGCGCGATGTGGCCGGATTTGCCCATGCCCGACACCACGACGCGCCCGGACGAAGCGAGGATCAGGCGGCAAGCCTTGCTGAAGTCGCCGTCGATGCGACGCTCGACTTCCGAAATCGCCGCGGATTCGATGCGGATGACCTTGCGCGCGCTGGCCACCAGCGCGGTGCGCTGGTCGTCCTGGAAAGGCTTGGGCGAAGCTTCGACGGTTCGCGCGTTCATGCGGGTGTGCTCCTGTCCAGGGCCGGTGGATGCCATGCCAAGCAGGCCGCGCCAGCCTCCGGCCCGCACGCGATTTCCAGTAACATCGCCGTTTGGCATTGTACAGGTGGCCGGAAGTCCTTCCATGCATCCCGATATGTGAGGAAGGTCACGTACCTGTCGCGCGTTCGAGTGGCGTTCATGCAGTCCAACGAATTGAAATCCCTGCTGGAAACGGCTTTCCCCGGCGCCCGCATCGAGGTCGCCAGCCCCGACGACGTGCACTTCCAGGCGCTGGTCGTGGCCGATGCATTCGCCGGCAAGCCCACGCTTGCGCGCCATCGGATGGTGTATGCCGCGCTGGGCGAACGCATGGGCGGCGAAGTCCACGCGTTGTCGCTTCGCACCCTCACGCCCGACGAGAGCCAGCCCAGGGCCTGTTGAAGCTATGCCATGTGGCCGCGCCGTCGGCCCTTTGCCTGCAGGGCAAGGAAGAGTGAGGAAGATGTATGTCGATACATAGACGAGCGATGACGCCGCCATGCGGGCAAAGGGCCCCGGCCCGAAGGGTTGCTCCGCAGCGGCCGCCATCCATCGGTGCACGCCTTGACCAGAGAACCACTCTGGCGCTGCGGCGCGCGCCTCGTCTGGCAACCGCTGCGGAGGCAACGCGGCTCACCTGGCATAGCAGTCAATAGGCCCTAAATGGCAAGAATCGTGATCTCGGGGGGCAGGCCGCTCAACGGCGACGTGTGGATTTCCGGCGCCAAGAATGCGGTGCTGCCGATCCTCGCCGCCTGCCTCTTGGCCGACGAACCCGTGACGATCAGCAACGTGCCGCACCTGCACGACGTCACCACCACGATGGAATTGCTCGGCCAGATGGGCGCCGAACTGGCGATCGACGAACACATGCGCATCCGCATCGATCCGCGTCCGACGAATCGTTTTTCCGCACCCTACGAACTGGTCAAGACGATGCGCGCGGCGATCGTGGTGCTGGGGCCGCTGATCGCGAAATACGGGCAGGCCGACGTGTCGCTGCCGGGCGGCTGCGCGATCGGTTCGCGTCCGGTCGACCAGCACATCAAGGGCCTGCGCGCGCTGGGCGCCGACATCACGGTCGAGAACGGCTACATCAAGGCCCGCGCGAAGCGGCTGAAGGGCGCGCGGGTCACGATGGACATGGTCACCGTCACCGGCACCGAGAACATCATGATGGCCGCCGCGCTGGCCCAAGGCTCCACGGTGATCGAAAACGCCGCCGAGGAACCCGAAGTGTGCGATCTCGCGCATTGCCTCAATGCGATGGGTGCGAAGATCGGCGGCATCGGTACCACCACGCTGGTGATCGACGGCGTCGAGCGCCTGCACGGCGCGCACTATGAGGTGCTGCCCGATCGCATCGAGACCGGCACGTTCCTGGTGGCCGGCGCGATCACCGGCGGCAAGGTGCGGGCCAAGCGCACGCGTCCCGACATTTTGAAATCGGTGCTGTCCAAGCTGGAAGATGCCGGCGCGCACATCAACTGCGACAGCGACTCCATCGAAATCAACATGCGCGGCAATCGCCCGCGCGCGGTGGACGTCACCACCGCGCCGTATCCCGCGTTCCCGACCGACATGCAGGCGCAGTTCACCGCGCTCAATTGCGTGGCCGAGGGCACCGGCATCATCACCGAGACTGTCTTCGAAAACCGCTTCATGCACGTGCAGGAACTGCACCGCCTCGGCGCGGACATCAGGGTCGAGGGCAATACCGCAATCGTACGCGGCGTGCCGCAGATGTCCGGCGCGCAACTGATGGCGACGGACCTTCGTGCGTCCGCATCGCTGGTGCTGGCCGGTCTCGTCGCCGAAGGCGACACCATCGTCGATCGCATTTACCACATCGATCGCGGCTACGAGAACATCGAGGAAAAACTCGGCGGGCTGGGCGCGCAGATCCGGCGGCTGCCGAGCTGACGCACCCGTCGTGTCATTGCGCGGGAACGTTGGGCTTCACCGGCGAGAGCGCCGGTTCATCCCAACATGCATTCGGAGCGCTTTGCAACGAGCCTCAACCTTTCTCACCGCGCCGACCAGCTTTCGAGCTCCAGCGAAAAAGCGTTCTTGCCCCGCTGGTCGATCTTGATCGGCGCCGGCAGTTTGGCCGGCGCGAACCACGCCTCGAAATCATCGCCGCCGTCGGTGCGGCCCACGCGGGTCGCATCGAAGCTTCCGGCGGGCACGCGCACGCCCTGCTTGCCCTGCGCGGCGTAGTGCTGTGTCTCGATGCGATCGCGCACCGCGACCGGCAGCGTGAAGTTCGTCTTGCCCGCCGCGAGCCCGGCTGCGAGCGCGAGCGGGATGGTGTGGCGTTCGATCGCGCCGGGCTGCGCCGGGAAGCGCGACGTGCCGTTGTCGTCCACGGTGACGGTGTGGTTGGTCCAGTCGAAGCGCACGCTGCGGTGTTTCTGCTTGAGCGCCGACTTCATGGTGTAGTCGTAGCTGATTCCTTGCGGCGAATCGCCGACCCACTTGAACGTGGAAATTTCGCGGGTGCCTGCAGCCAGCAGGGAGGCTAGGCCCGCGGTGCCCTGGCTTTGGGTGGTGAATGTCCAGGTGCCGTCCGCGCCCGGCGCGAGCGTGAGCGTTGCTTCGCCGATGGGCGAACCGTTTTGCAGTACGCGGTAATGCGCGGTGAAGCCCGGCAGCGGCGGCGCCGCGGCGATCGCGGAACCGAATGCAGCCGCGAGCACGACGGCGAAGAACAACCTGGAGAGACGATGGTGTCGCATGGCATTCAACATGGCGGAAACCGTTGCCGCGCAGCCTGACGCGCCGCGCCTGAACGCACGCTCACGCAGCGATCAGATGCCCCGAGACGTCCAGCCGCAGCGGTGTGGACAGAGGTGAGTCATCAAAAAACACGCTGCCTTCCCGTTCGCGCACCTTGCCGCGCGCGATCGCCTCGACGCAGGCGACGAGCAGCCGATGCTCCTGCGACAGCAGTCGCGCAGCGAGCGCATCTTCGGTATCGCCGGGCCGGATGTCGATGCGTGCCTGAGCGATCACCGGCCCGCCGTCCAGTTCGGCGCTGACGAAATGCACGCTGGCGCCGTGCTCGAGGTCGCCGGCCTTGAGCGCGCGGCGGTGGGTGTGCAGGCCGCGATACTTCGGCAGCAGCGAAGGATGGATGTTGATGATCCGGCCCTGCCACTGCGCGGTGACGTCGGCATCGATGATGCGCATGTATCCCGCCAGCACCACCAGACGTGCGCCGCTGCCGGCGACGTTCGCGAACAACGCTTCGTCGAATTCGCGGCGCGAGGCGAACGATCTCGGATCGAGCGCGAGCGTGGAAACGCCATGCGCCTCGGCGTTGCGCAATGCGGGCGCGTCGGCCTTGTCGCCGGCGACCAGCACGATGTCGATCGGCAACCGGCCGGCTTCGCGCGCATCGATCAGTGCCGCGAGGTTGCTGCCGCGGCCGGAGGCGAGAACCGCGACGGGAAAACTCATGCGATGTGGACGCGCGAGTCGCCTGCGGCTGCAACGACTTCACCGATCGCCCAGCTTGGAAGGCCCGATTGCTCGAGTTCGGTCTGCACGTCGGCGACGTCGCCGGGCGCCAGGATCAGCGTGAAACCGATCCCGCAATTAAAGGTGCGCCACATTTCTTCGCGCGGCACCTTGCCTTCTCGCTGCAGCCAGTCGAACACGGGCGGCATCTTCCATGCCGACGCATAGATCGTGAGCCCGAGCCCGTCCGGCACCACGCGGATGATGTTTTCCTGCAGGCCTCCGCCGGTGATGTGGGCCATGCCGTGGATCGTGCCGCGTCGTGCGCGCAGCAGCGCGAGGATGGGTCGCGCGTAGATGGTGGTGGGCGCCATCAGCGCATTGGCGAGCGTGGCTTCGCCGAGCTTCAGGTCGAACGGCGCGCCCGCGCGTTCCACGATCTTGCGGATCAGCGAATAGCCGTTGGAATGCGGGCCGCTCGAGGCGACGCCGAGGATCACGTCGCCGGCGCGGATCGCGCGGCCGTCGATGATTTCCGATTTCTCCACCGCACCGACGTTGAAGCCGGCGAGGTCGTATTCGCCCGGCGGATACATGTCGGGCATCTCGGCGGTTTCACCACCGATCAGCGCGCAACCGGCCAGTTCGCAGCCATTCGCGATCCCGCCGACCACCGCGACGGTGGTGTCGACATCGAGCTTGCCGGTCGCGAAGTAATCGAGGAAGAACAGCGGCTCGGCGCCTTGTACCAGCACGTCGTTCACGCACATGCCGACGAGGTCGATGCCGATGGTGTCGTGGCGGTTCAACTGCTGCGCCAGTTTCAGCTTGGTACCGACGCCGTCGGTGCCGGAGACAAGCACCGGCTCGCGATATTTTTTCGAGAGGTCGAACAGCGCGCCGAAACCGCCGAGGCCGCCCATCACTTCGGGACGGAAGGTTTTCCCGACCAGCGGCTTGATGCGTTCGACCACCGCGTTGCCGGCGTCGATGTCCACGCCCGCGGCGCGGTAGGAGAGAGCTTCTTCGTTGGGTATCACGGCAGTATCAGGCGCGCCGAGGGCTGGCTGAATGGGCAATGATAGACGTTGAGGCCGTGATTGGGCAGACTTGCACGCACCCGGTTGGAGGTGCGTGGCCATGTTGCGAATCTGCTTGTTCCTGCTGCTGACGGTGGGCGCGGGCGCGACCGCTTTCGCGCAGACGCCGCCACCGGCCAATCCTGCGCCGCAGCCGGGCGCGGCGCCCGCCAATCCATACTCCGCCACGGTTCCCGTGGCCGGCACCAGCGATGCCCAGCGCAATGCCGCGATCGCCGCCGCGTTGACCGAGGTGCTGCAGCAGGTGTCGCCGGGCTTCGTGCCGAGTCCCGACGTGCTGGCGCAGGCATCGGGCTACGTGCGCAACTTCCGTTACAGCCGCGCTGCGGCTGGCAACGGTTTGCAACTGCAGGTGGATTTCGATTCGGGTGCGGTCAGCCGGCTGATTGCGGCGAGCCCGGCCGGCGCCGCGGTCGCGGGCACCGCCGCGCCTGCCGCCGGCGCGAGTGCCGCGGCGACGGCCCAGGGGGGCAGCGGCACGCTGTGGGTGGACGGCATAGACAACAGCCATGCGTTCGCGAGCCTCTTGTCCACGCTGCGCGCCGACACCGCGCTGCACGACGTGGTGCCGGTGGGCGCCGAGGGCGACGGCGTGTTGCTGAAGCTCGGTTTCGACCAGCCGCTGGCGACGGTGCTGGCCGGCCTCACGGCGCCGAATGGACATCTTTCTGTAGAACAGCAGCCGCATCCGGGCGCCGACGCGTCGCTGCGCTGGACGCCATGACGTACCGCGCGCGTGAATGAACGATCGCCAGCCACCGGCGCTGCAGGCGACAGTCCGTTGCGGCACCTGCCAAACCTGGTTTCCTGCTTGCGGATCGCGTTGGTGGCGCCATTGATCGTGTCGATCCTTTTGGGCCGTTACGAACTGGCCCTGGTCGTCGCGGGCATCGCGGGCGTTTCGGATGGCGTGGACGGCTGGCTGGCGCGGCGTTTCCGTTGGCAAAGCCGGCTGGGATCGTTCCTCGATCCGGTCGCGGACAAGTTGATGCTGGTGGGCTGCATGGTGGCGCTGGGCTGGCTGCACGAAGCGCCGCGCTGGATGGTGGCGATCGTGGTGCTGCGCGACGCGGTGATTGCGCTGGGCGCGCTGGCTTGGCATCGAGTGCTGCGCAATTTCGTGGCGCGCCCCAGCTGGTTGTCGAAGGCCACCACGGTCGCACAGATCGGTTTCGTGCTGCTGGCGCTGGCTGCGCAGGCCTTCGCCTGGCGCGTGCCGATGGCGATCCCGGTATGGATCGTCGCGATCCTCACCGTCGCCAGCGGCATCGATTACGTGGTGCGCTGGGGCCTCTTGGCCCGGCGCGAATTGAAGGGCAGGGGAACGTCCGCATGAGCAACGCGCAACGCTGGCAGTGGTTGCTGATCGTGGCGGTGATCGGCTGGCTGGTCTGGCTGCTGTCGCCGATCCTGATGCCGTTCATGCTGGCGGGCGTGTTCGCCTATCTCGGCGATCCGCTGGTCGACCGGCTGGAACGGCTGCGAATCGGACGCGGGCTGGCTTCCGCCATCGTGTTCCTGGTGATGCTGCTGATCGTGGCGCTGGCGCTTGTGCTGCTGGTGCCGCTGGTCCAGCGGCAGATCGCGCGCTTCATCG
>JBQCCP010000005.1:0-12443 GCA_051962095.1 Rhodanobacteraceae bacterium | reverse complement strand
GGCGCCTGCTGGTAGCGCTGCACGGATTCGCGAATCTCCTCGCGCGCGGCGGCGGCATCGCCCCAGCCGGAAACCTTCACCCACTTGCCGGATTCCAGATCCTTGTAGTGCTCGAAGAAGTGCGCGATGCGGTCGCGCCAGTGCTGCGGGGCATCGTTGATGTCGCGGATGTGCGCGTAGCCCTTGAACACCTTGTCGCCGGGGACGACCACCAGCTTGGTGTCGTGGCCTGCCTCGTCGTCCATGTTCAGCATGCCGACCGGGCGGCAGCGCACCACCGAGCCCGCGACCAGCGGCAGCGGCAGCAGCACCAGCGCGTCGACGGGATCGCCGTCGCCCGAAAGCGTGTTGGGGATGTAGCCGTAGTTGCACGGATAGCGCATCGGCGTGGACAGCACGCGATCCACGAAGATCGCGCCGGACGCCTTGTCCACCTCGTACTTGACGGGTTCGGCGTCCTTGGGGATTTCGATGACGACGTTGATGTCGTCCGGCACGTCGCGGCCGGCGGGGACGAGGTCCAGGCCCATGGGTTTGTCCTTGGAAAAGCCGGCTATTTTACGACACCCGCGCGCGCCGTCGCGGGGCAACGAAAAGCCCCGCACGGGCGGGGCTTCGAGATACGCGTTTCGATGGAAGCCGCTGTTGGTGAGAGGTCAGGCCAGGGAAGCCGTTCCGGTGCTTGTAACTGCGAAGTTGGTTGAGCGCGTGTTCGGCAGAACCGTGATCACGGATCATCACATCAATTTGTTCCACAGGAAATCGTAGGCCAGCGCGTGCATGGTCGCCGACTGCGAATTGTCGGCGCCGGCGCCGTGGCCGCCTTCGGTGTTCTCGTAGAACCACACGTTCTTGTAGCCCATGGCTTCCATCTTCGCGGCCATCTTGCGCGCCTGCACCGGGCCGACCCGGTCGTCGCTGGTGGTCGTGTAGAACAGCACCGCCGGATAGTGCATGTCGGGCTTGACGTTCTGGTAGGGCGAAAAGGTCTTGATGAAGGCCCACTGTTCCGGGTCATCGGGGTTGCCGTATTCGGCGATCCACGAAGCGCCCGCCGACAGGTGCACGTAGCGCTTCATGTCCAGCAGCGGCACTTCGCAGGCGATCGCGCCATATAGCTGCGGGTATTGCGTCAGCATGTTGCCCATCAGCAGGCCGCCGTTACTGCCGCCTTCCGCGCCGAGGTGCTGCGGCGAGGTGACGCCGCGCTTGATCAGGTCTTCCGCGACCGCGGCGAAATCCTGGTAGGCCTTCGGACGATCGGCTTTCAGCGCTGCCTTGTGCCAGGACGGACCGTATTCGCCGCCGCCGCGGATGTTGGCGACCACGTACACGCCGCCGCGCTGCAGCCAGGCACGCCCGATCGAGCCGGAATAGTGCGGCAGCAGCGATACCTCGAAACCGCCGTAGCCGTATTCCAGCGTGCGGTTCCTGCCGTCGAGCTTCATGTTCTTCGGCGCGATCTCGAAGTAGGGCACGCGGGTGCCGTCTTTCGAGGTCACGAAGTGCTGGCTCACTTCGAATTTCGAAGCATCGAAGAACGCCGGCTCCTGCTTGATCTTCTTCGCCGGCTCGCTGCCCAGCACACCGCGCTCCAGCGACGGCGGATCGAGGAAGCCGGTGACTGTGAGCCAGTATTCATCGGAGTGGTCGGGATCGGTGTCGACCACCGCGATGGTGCTGAACTTCGGCGCGCCCGGCAACGCTGCGCGCGTCCACGCGCCCTTGCCGGATGCGGGTGGTGTCAGCACGTCGAGGCGGCTCTTCACGTCGTCGAGCACGTCGAGAATCAGGTGGTGTTGCGTCCACGAATAGCCTGCGAGCGCGGTGTGCGCGTCGGGCGTGAACAGCGCGGTGAAATCGCGCTTGCCGGCCATGAAGTCGTCGAAGTTCGTCGCGATCAGGGCGCCCGCTGGCCAGGTCTTGCCGCCCACCGTCCATGGTGACTTGGTCTGCACCAGCAGCCACTGGCGGTGCACGTCGGTATTGGCGTCGCTCGGCACATTCACCTTCGCCAGCTTGCCGCGGTTCACCAAGTACGTGTCGCCGTGGAAGAAATCCTGCTGCACGTTCACGAAGTCCCGCTCGAAGCCGGGCGTGCGGTCGTGGTACGCGCTGATCGCCAGGTCGTCGGGCTTGCCTTCGTACACCAGCGTCGCCGACGACAACGGCGTGCCGCGCGTCCATGCCTTGACGATGCGTGGATAGCTCGACCTGGTCATCGAGCCCGGCCCGAAGTCGGTGCCGACGTAGAGGTGATCGGCGTCGATCCAGCTCGTCTCGGTCTTCGCGACCGGCAGGAAGAAGCCGCCCTTCACGAACGACTTCGACGGCAGGTCGAACTCGCGCACCTCCGCCGCATCACCGCCACCCGGCGACAACGACACCAGGCAGTGCACGTAATCGGGCTTCATGCATTGCGCGCCCTTGAACACCCATTTCTTGCCTTCGGCCTTGTTGAGCGCGTCGATGTCGAGCACCGTTTCCCATTTCGGGTCAGCCTTCTCGAATTCGGCCAGCGTGGTGCGCCGCCAGATGCCGCGCGGATGCGCCTTGTCCTGCCAGAAGTTGTAGAGATAGTCGCCCATCCGGTGCACGTACGGAATGCGCGCTTCGGAATCGAGCACCTCCAGGATCTCGCCGCGGGTCTTGTCGAACTCCGGCGATTCCATGAAGGCTTTTTTCGTGACCGCGTTCTGCGCGTGCACCCAGTCAAGCGCCTTCGCGCCGTGGATGTTTTCGAGCCAGAGGTACGGATCGTCGGCCGCAGTGCTTGTTGCCGGGGCGCGCGGGGCTGCCGGTGGTTTTGCGAATGCCATGCCCGAAAGAGTAATGCCCAGTGCCAACGTCGCGCCGATGATTTTCATGGGTGCCGTCCCCGCGGTTTTCGAGACTGGAGTGTGGCGTGGCGCCGCGCCGGCCCGCGTGTGACGAAAGTCATGCGTCACGAAGCGAAAAAGCCCCGCGAGTGCGGGGCCTTTCCATTCGATGCTGCAACGCCGATCAATGCACCATCAGCAGCGGGATGATCAGCAGCGCCACGATGTTGATGATCTTGATCAGCGGGTTCACCGCCGGACCCGCCGTGTCCTTGTACGGATCGCCCACGGTGTCGCCGGTGACCGCCGCCTTGTGCGCCTCGGAACCCTTGCCGCCGAAGTTGCCATCCTCGATGTACTTCTTGGCGTTATCCCAGGCGCCGCCGCCGGTGGTCATCGAAATCGCGACGAACAGACCCGTGACGATGGTGCCGATCAGCACGCCGCCGAGCGCTTCCGGTCCGAGGATGAAGCCGACCAGGATCGGCACCACCACCGGCAGCAAGGACGGAATGATCATTTCCTTGATCGCGGAGCGGGTCAGAAGATCGACCGCGCGCGAGTAATCCGGCTTGCCGGTGCCTTCCATGATGCCCTTGATCTCGCGGAATTGGCGGCGGACTTCTTCCACCACCGAGCCGGCCGCGCGGCCCACGGCTTCCATCGCCATCGCACCGAACAGGAACGGCACCAGGCCGCCGATCAAGAGGCCGATGATGACCATGTGGTTGGACAGCGAGAAGTCGAAGGTGAAACCGGGGTGCTGCAGCGACAGGTTGTGGGTGTAGTCGGCGAACAGCACCAGCGCGGCGAGCCCAGCCGAGCCGATCGCATAACCCTTGGTCACTGCCTTCGTGGTGTTGCCGACCGCGTCCAGCGGATCGGTTACCCCGCGCACGTCATCCGGCAGGCCGGCCATTTCGGCGATGCCGCCGGCGTTGTCGGTGATCGGGCCGTAGGCGTCGAGTGCCACGATCATGCCGGTCATCGACAGCATCGCGGTGGCCGCGATCGCGATGCCGTACAGGCCAGCCATCCAGTAGGACGCGTAGATCGCCGCGCACACCGCCAGCACCGGCAGCGCCGTCGACTTCATCGAGATGCCGAGGCCCGCGATGATGTTGGTCGCATGGCCGGTGGTCGAGGCCTGCGCCACGTGCTTGACCGGCCTGTATTCGGTGGCCGTGTAATACTCGGTGATCACCACCATCAGCGCGGTCAGGACCAGTCCGGTCAAAGCCGCGCCGAACAGGTTCGTACTGGTGATGACCGTGGCGCCGTTCTCGATCGAGAAGCCATTCGGGAACATCGCGCTGGTGATGAACCAGAACGCCAGCGCGGCCAGCACCGCCGACACGAACACGCCCTTGTACAGCGCGTTCATGATCTTGCCGCCGCCGCGGGTGCGCACGAAGTACGTGCCGATCACCGAGGCGATGATCGAGGCGCCGCCCAGCACCAGCGGATACAGGGTCGCGGTGAGGTTGCCCGCGGCCAGCACGCCGCCCATCAGCATCGTCGCGACCAGCGTCACCACGTAGGTTTCGAACAGGTCGGCCGCCATGCCGGCGCAGTCGCCCACGTTGTCGCCCACGTTATCGGCGATCACGGCCGGATTGCGCGGATCGTCTTCCGGAATGCCGGCTTCGACCTTGCCCACGAGGTCCGCGCCGACATCCGCGCCCTTGGTGAAGATGCCGCCGCCGAGGCGCGCGAAAATCGAGATCAGCGACGAACCGAACGCCAGGCCCACCAGTGCGTGCAGCGCGGTTTCCTGCGCGAAGCCGAAGCCGAGCGTCAGGACGATGTAGTACGCGGTGACGCCCAGCAGCGCCAGCCCGACCACCAGCATGCCGGTGATCGCACCGCCACGAAACGCCACGCCCAACGCCTTGGAAAGGCCGCCGCGCGCGGCTTCGGCGGTGCGCACGTTGCTGCGCACCGACACGTTCATGCCGATGTAGCCGGCCGCACCGGAAAGGATCGCGCCAACCGCGAAGCCGATCGCGGCGGGCCAGGAAATCAGGAAGCCGATGAGAAGGAACAGCACGATGCCCGCCAGCGCGATCGTGCGGTACTGGCGGTTCAGATAAGCCTTCGCGCCTTCCTGTACCGCCAGCGCGATCTGGCGCATCCGATCGTTGCCGGCGGGCTGCTTCATAATCCAGCCGGTCGACACGACGCCATAGAGAATCGCGATGATCGCGCAACCCAGCGCGATCCACATTCCGTACTGTTCCAGCATTTGGACAACCCCTTCAGCGCGCACCCGCAACGGGCATTCCCGCGAGTATAGCGCGGGTCTCGCGGCTGGCCAGTGGCTTCCATTACCTGCAATCAAGATGAGTTTTGGTCGCCTACAATCGTGGTTTGGAACAGATGTTCAATGCATCGATGGGAGCGAACGAAATGATCACTCACCAGCACGCCGCACGCCGTGCCGCGTTCCGCAAGTTGCATGCATCCGGCTGTTTCCTGATTCCGAATCCGTGGGATGCCGGTTCGGCCCGCGCGCTGGAGAAACTGGGGTTCAAGGCGCTGGCGACCACCAGTTCGGGTTTCGCGTGGTCGTGCGCGCACGCCGACAACACGATGGACGTCGAAGCAGTGCTCGCGCACTGCCGCGAGATCGTCGAAGCCACCGGCTTGCCGGTGAATGCCGATTTCGAGGATGGCCACGCGCGCGACATCGACGGCCTGAAGCGCAACGTGCGCCGCTGCGTCGAAACCGGCGTCGCGGGGTTATCGATCGAGGATTCGACCGGCGACGCCACGCAGCCGCTGTACGACTTCGACGAAGCGGTAGCGCGGATGGGCGCGGCGCGGGCGGCGATCGACGCAACTGGCGAAGACGTGATGCTGATCGGCCGCGCCGAATGTTTCCTGGCCGGCCACGCCGATGCCCTGAACGAATCGATCAAGCGGCTGCGGGCGTATGCGGAGGCCGGCGCCGATTGCCTGTACGCGCCGGGTGCCGGGAAACCGGAGGACATCCGCGCGATCGTCGAGGCCGTCGCACCGAAACCCGTGAACGTGCTGGTCGGCCGTGTCGCGCCGTATTCGCTGGCCGAGGTCGCCCGGCTCGGCGCGCGCCGCGTCAGCGTGGGCGGGGCGCTCGCCGGCGCGGCGTGGGGCGGATTCCTGCGCGCCGCACGCGACCTGGCCGAAGGACGTTTCGACGGTTTTGCCGACAACGCCACGCATGCCGAGTTGAACGACCTGTTTGCATCGTAGGCTGGGTTGAATCCGCGCCATGCGCGGATGAAGTCCGGCTCTGCTTCAACCTACATCGTGAACGCCGGCAGTTTTTGCTTGACCGCCACGTTTTTGAGTGTGACGTATTCCGGCAAGCCATCCTTCCGGTACGGCGGCGGCGCTTCGCCGTGGATCAGCGGCGACAAGTATTTGCGCGCGGCGGCCGTGATGCCGTAGCCGTCCTTGGTGATGAACGAGCGCGGCAGTTTCTTCTCACGATTGGCGATCTGGTCCAGCCTGGCCGTTTCGATTTTCCAGCGATAAGGCGAATCGGACGTGCGCCGTATCACCGGCATCACGGCGTTGTCGCCGGCCAGCGCCAGTTCCACGGCGGCCGCGCCGACCGCGATCGCCTGCTCCAGATCGGTTTTCGACGCGATGTGCCGCGCCGAGCGTTGCAGGTAGTCCGGCATCGCCCAATGGGTCTTCAGCTTCAGCTTGTCGCGCACCATGCCGGCCAGCGCGGGGGCGACGCCGCCCAATTGCGTGTGGCCGAACGCGTCGGTGCCGGCGTGCGCGTCGGCGACGAACTTGCCGTCGGCATAGCGAATGCCTTCGCTGGCCGCGACCACGCAGCAGCCCACGCGATCGACCGTTTCGCGCACGCGCGCGAGAAAACGTTCCTGGTCGAATTCCAATTCGGGGAAAAGGATCATGTGGGGGGCGTCGTCGCGACCTTCGCCCGCGAGCCCCGCCGATGCCGCAATCCAGCCCGCGTGCCGGCCCATCACCTCCATCACGAACACCTTGGTCGAGGTGTCCATCATCGACACCACGTCCAGCACGCATTCGCGCAAGCTGACCGCGGTGTATTTGGCGACCGAACCGAAACCCGGGCAGCAGTCGGTCACCGCGAGATCGTTGTCCACGGTTTTCGGCACGCCGATGCAGCGGATGTCGTGGCCCATGGCCTTGCCGAGCTTCGACAGCTTCAGCGCGGTATCGGCCGAATCGTTGCCGCCGTTGTAGAGGAACCAGCGGATGTCGTGCGCGCGAAACACTTCGATCAGGCGCTCGTAGCGCGCGCGGTCTTCTTCAAGCGATTTCAGCTTCACGCGGCACGAGCCGAACGCGCCGCCGGGCGTGTGCTTCAGCGCGCGGATCGCGGCGGGCGATTCCTTCGTCGTGTCGATCAGGTCTTCGCGCAGCGCGCCGAGGATGCCGTTGCGCGCGGCATAGGCCACGACCTTGTGCTTGCGGCAGGTTTCGATCACGGCCGCAGCGGTGGCGTTGATCACCGCCGTGACCCCGCCGGACTGCGCGTACAATAGCTTGCCCGCTGGATTCGTATGGGTGGTCTTCGGGATCGCATTCATGCGGGCCATTCCTGGCGCGGCGTTGACGGGGTGGTCGCGCAGCCGTTAGCGTAACCCACCACCCGGCAGTTTGTTAATGAAGGCGCCGCAACGGCTGCGGGCCGACGAAGGAAAGGCATGCGCATCGTATTGCTCGGCGCGCCCGGATCGGGCAAGGGCACCCAGGCCAAGCGTCTCAAGGCGGAACTCGGCATCGCCCACATTTCCACCGGCGACCTGCTGCGCGCGGCGGTCAAGGCCGGCACGCCGCTCGGGCTGAAGGCCAAGGCCGTGATGGAAGCGGGCCAACTGGTTTCGGACGAAATCGTGCTGGGCCTTCTGGAAGAGCGCTTGGCGCAGCCGGATACGAAAACGGGCTTCATCCTGGACGGCTATCCGCGCAACCTCGCGCAGGCGAATGCGCTGGACGCGCTGCTCGCGCGGGTCGGCCAGCCGCTGGACGCGGTGGTGAAGTTGAACGTGCCCGACGCCGACATCGTCAAGCGCTGCGAGATCCGTTTCGAGCAGGAACACCGCGCCGACGACAATCCGGAAACCGTGCGCAAGCGGCTCGCGGTGTACGCGGAGCAGACCGCGCCGGTGGCAGATTTCTATTCGCGGCGTGGCTTGCTGACCGAAATCGACGGCATCGGCGCGATCGAGGCGATCGGCGATCGCGTGCTCGCCGCGCTGCGTGCACGCGCGCCCGCCGGCGCGTGATGTTGCACGCGTTCCTCGCCAGCCTGCGCGACATCAGTCTGTTCCGGCGCGGCCCGGAGGACATGCCGTATTCGCCGCGCCTGCTGGTCGTCTTGCTGGTGTCCTGCGGCGCGATGCAGGTGGCGTTCAACCTCCACGACGGGGTCAAGCCCGGGCTGATCGCCGGCGCGATTGCCGGTGGCCTGGCGATGGTCTGGCTGGTGTTCCTGCTGCTGCGCGGCGCGGGCAAACCGGAACGTTTCGTGCAGGCGAGCAGCGCGCTGGCGGCGGTGTACCTGTCGTTCGGCCTCGCCAAGAATCTTCTGACGCTGCTGCTGCCGGTCAGGGCGTGGCAGCAGCAGATGATGGCCGATCCCGCGCACCTGCCTGAGGTGACCGGGCACCAGGCGCCGGTGATGCTGACGATCGCGGCGCTGGTGATCTGGCAATTCTGCGTGTGGGTCGGCGTGCTGCGGCGGGGGCTGGAAATTCCGGTGGCCGGCGGCGTGCTGGTCTTCCTGTTGCTGCTGTTCATCAACGTGATCGTCGCGGCGGTGGTCGCCGGCGTGATCGGCGTGGCCTGATTCAAGAAAACACATGCGCATCCATATCCTCGGCATCTGCGGCACGTTCATGGGCGGGATCGCGGCGCTGGCGCGCGAGCTGGGCGTCGAGGTGGAAGGCTCGGATGCGAACGTCTATCCGCCGATGAGCGACCAGCTGCGTGGGCTGGGCATCGCGCTGCAGGAAGGCTGGTCGGCCGAACACCTGAAACCCGCGCCGGACATGGTCGTGGTCGGCAACGCGCTGTCGCGCGGCAATCCCTCGGTCGAATACATGCTGGACGTGGGGTTGCCCTACGTTTCCGGTCCGCAATGGCTGGGCGACCACGTTTTGCGCGGCCGGAACGTGCTGGCCGTCGCAGGTACGCACGGCAAGACCACGACGACGGGTCTGCTGGCGCATCTGCTGGACGCTGCGGGGCGGCAGCCCGGATTCCTGATCGGCGGCGTGCCGGGGAATTTCGGGGTGTCGGCGAGACTAAGTGGTTCCTCCACCCGCTTGGGGGGAGAAGTGGCCGTAGGGCGGAGGGAGGGGACTTCGCAAGAGTCGCCCTCACCCGGCGCTTCGCGCTCGCGCTCCGCGCGCGTTCGCTTCGCTCCGCCTCTCCCGCAAACGGGAGAGGGAAATATCGCGTTGTCTGCGGCGACTCCATTCGTTTTGGAGGCCGACGAATACGACACCGCATTCTTCGACAAGCGCTCGAAATTCGTGCACTACCGGCCGCGGATCGCGATCCTCAACAACCTCGAATACGACCACGCGGACATTTTCCCGGACGTCGCCGCGATCCAGCGCCAATTCCACCATCTCGTCCGCACCGTGCCGGGCAACGGCCGGCTGATCGTCAATGCGGAAGACGAACGGCTCAAGGAAGTGCTGGCGATGGGCTGCTGGACGCCGGTGGAGACCTTCGGCATCGACACCGGCGATTGGCGCGCGCGGATCATCGAAGCGGACGGATCGGCGTTCGCGGTGGTTCGCAGAGGCGAAACCCTGGGCGAGGTGCGCTGGAATCTTCTCGGCCGCCACAACGTGATGAATGCGCTGGCGGCGCTGGCGGCGGCGAATGCCGCGGGCGTCGATCCGCGTTCGTTGCTGCCCGCGTTTGCGACGTTCGAAAGCGTCAAGCGCCGGATGGAATCGCTGGGCGAGGTGAACGGAGTGCAGGTCTACGACGATTTCGCGCACCACCCGACCGCGATCGCGACGACCTTGGCCGGGTTGCGCGCGAAGGTGGGCAAGGCGCGCATCCTGGTGGCGCTGGAGCCGCGTTCCAATTCCATGCGCGCCGGTGCACACGCGGCCGCGCTGGCGCCGTCGCTGATCGATGCCGACGTGGTGGCGTTGCTGCAGCGGCCCGAATTGCCGTGGGACGCGGAGCGCGTGATCACCGCGTTGGGCGGCCGCGGCTCCGCCGCCGCATCGGTCGATACCCTGATCGCCGCCCTGCGACGGGAAGCGCGTGCCGGCGACCACGTGGTGTTCATGTCCAATGGCGGCTTCGAGAATGCGCCCCGCCGGTTCCTCGAGGTGTTGCGCGCGGGCTAGACTCGGGGTGTGAAGCGCCACGAAATGCCGCTGTTCCCGCTCAACGCGGTGCTGTTTCCGGGCAGCACCCTGGGGCTCCGCATTTTCGAAGCGCGTTATCTCGACATGGTCCGCGAGTGCGCGCGCGGCGCCCGCGGCTTCGGCGTGTGCCTGATCATGGAAGGCCAGGAAGCCGGCGAGCCCGCGCTGCCGGCCGCGGTCGGCACGCTGGCGCACATCGTCGATTTCGATACGCTGCCCGACGGCCTGCTGGGCCTCAGCGTCACGGGCGGCGCGCGTTTCCGTGTGCAGAAATCGCGCATCCGCGGCAATGGGCTGGTGATTGGGGAGGTGCGCGAGTGGCCGGACGAACCGGTGGTGCCGGTGCCGGTCGAATTCTCGTTGCTGCCCGCGATCCTGGAGCGCCTGGCCGAGCAGGCCGGGCTGTCTTGGCGCAATGGACCGCGCGAGCGGTACGACGACGCGAGCTGGGTGGGCTTCCGGCTCGCCGAACTGTTGCCGCTGGGCGACGGCGAGCGCCAGCACCTGCTCGAGGTGACCGATCCGCTGGAACGCCTCTCGGCGCTGCGCGACGCGATGCCGCGATTCCAGAAGCCGTAGGGCAATTCAGGACCTGTCATGAGAACGTCACACATACTTTGCACATATAGAGATTTACTATGTGGTGCAAGCATCGATGATGGGCGAGTCGCCATTGCGGCGATACACCATCAGGAGACCCATCATGAAACCGCTTTCGATTGCCTGCGCGCTTGCGCTCGGGCTCGCCTTCGCCACCGTTTCGCCGATTGTCCTCGCCCAGCCCGCCGCCGCCGCTTCTGCCACGGCGCCCGCAGCGCCGCAGTTGCACCAGGCGCTGCGCTCGTTGTGGCACGGCCATATCGTCGCGACGCGCGATTACGCGCTGGCGGTGCATGCCGGCAACAAGGCCGATGAAACCAAGGCGGCCGATGCAGTGGTCGCCAACGCCAAGCAAATCGCCAACGCCGTCGCCGGTTTCTACGGCCAAGCCGCGGGTGACGGTTTGCTGAAGTTGCTGGGCGGCCATTGGGCCGGCGTCAAGGCCCTGACCGACGCGACCAAGGCCGGCAATACGGCTGGCGAGCAGACCGCAATGCGTGATCTGGCCAGCAACGGGACCGCGATCGCGAAGTTCCTCGCCGGCGCCAATCCGAACTGGACCGAGGGCGCGTTGCAGGGCGCATTGATGATGCACGTGGACGACCACAAGACCCAGATCGACGAGATGATGTCCAACGCGCCGCAGGCCGAACAGGCAAAATCCTGGACCGAGATGCAGCACCACATGGACATGATCGCCGACGTGCTGGCCGGCGGCATCGCCAAGCAGTTCCCGGACAAGGCACATTGATGCGATGAAACGCGCGAGCGCCCTGCGTCAGCTCGGCAGCACGCAGCAGAAACTGTTGCGCAAGTTGCTGTTGTCGCCGCAGGGCGCGAGCGTGGAGGAACTGTGCAGTGCGACGAACATCACCCACAACGCGGTCAGGCAGCACCTGACCGCGTTGATGGCGGGCGGATTCGTGGCGCGCGGAGAATCCAGGCCGAGCGGCGGGCGGCCGCGCGCCTGCTTCGTGCTGCTGCCGGCGGGACGCGAACTGTTTCCACGCAATTACGCGCTGATGGCCGGCGGCATGCTGGAGTACCTGTACGCCCACGGCGGTGTCGCGGCGGTGCAGGCGATGCTCGCCGACATGGGCGCGAAGCTCGGCAAGGACGCGGCCGAGCGCATCGCGACGGCAGCCGATCCGGACCAGGCCGCGCGTCTCCTGGCCGAGCAGATGGACGTGCTGGGCTACGAAGCGCAAGCGGTGGCGACGGACGGGCACGTGGAGGTCGAGGCCTGGAATTGCGTATTCCATGCACTGGCCCGGAAGCATCCCGATGTGTGCCGGTTCGACCTGGCCTTCATGAGTGCCGCCACCGGGCGGCCGGTGCAGCGTACGCAGTGCATGCTGCACGGCGCGCCGGCGTGCCGGTTTCGGGTTGGCGCATCGGCGAAGCGAGAAGACGCGTAGGTCGGGTCGCCTGAAGGCTCTTCCGCCATGTTGCAGGTTTTCGCCTCGGGCAATCGAACCGGCGGTTGAAACCCGTCCTACGATGCAAGCGCCTTACGCAGATCCGCGATCAGATCGTCGGGATCTTCCAGCCCCACCGACATCCGCACCAATCCCGGCGGCGATGTGGTGTGCTCACCTTCGGCCGAGGCGCGATGCTCGATCAGCGATTCGCAGCCGCCCAG
>JBQCCP010000004.1:0-26288 GCA_051962095.1 Rhodanobacteraceae bacterium | reverse complement strand
GTGCACGCGGTCGCAGCCGAGCCGGCGAGTGCCGCAAGCGCCGCGGAAGTGCAGCGCGGGCACTACCTTGCGCTTGCGGGCGATTGCGAAGCCTGCCACACCGCGCCCGGCGGCAAGCCCTACGCAGGCGGCCTGCCGGTCGCGACACCGATCGGCGCGATCGTTTCCACCAACATCACGCCGTCCAGGAGCGACGGCATCGGCAGCTATACCTTGCAGCAATTCCGCAAGGCGCTGCGCGGCGGCGTGCGTGCCGACGGCAAGCACCTGTATCCGGCGATGCCTTACACCGCGTACGCACAAATCAACGATGCCGACGTGCGCGCGCTGTACGCGTATTTCATGCACGGCGTGCAGCCGGTCGACAACCGCCCGCCGCCGACACGGTTGCCGTTTCCGTTCAACATCCGCGCGTCGATGGCGTTCTGGAACTTGCTGTTCCTGGACCGCAAACCCTTCGCGCCCGACCCGAAGCAGAGCGCCCAGTGGAACCGCGGCGCGTACCTCGTGCGCGGCCTCACCCATTGCGGCACCTGCCACACGCCGCGCAACTTCCTGATGGCCGAGCAGTCCTCGCGGTTCCTGGCCGGCGCGTCGCTCGGCACGTGGTTCGCGCCGAACATCACGCCCGATCCCGTCAGCGGGATCGGCAACTGGAGCGATGAGGACATTGTCCGGTATCTGCAGCGCGGCTCCGCGCCCGGCAAAGGCCAGGCCGCCGGCCCGATGGCCGAAGCCGTCGACCACAGCTTGCGGCACCTGACCGCCGCTGACCTCGATACCATCGCGGTGTATTTGAAATACATCCCGCCACGCCGCGATCCGAACATCACCCGCGCCGCGGATACGTGGGGCACGCCGTACGCGGACCTCGCCAGCATCCGTGGCAAGCCGTTGCCGAAGGATCCGGACCAGATGACCGGCCCGCAACTTTACGACGCGTACTGCGCCACCTGCCACCAGGACCGCGGCCAGGGCAGCTTCGATGGCGGCCTGCCGCCGCTGTTCCACAACACCGCGACCGGCCGCCGCAACACCGACAACCTCGTGATGGCGATCCTCGATGGCATCGCGTGGCGCACCGACGAGTCCGGTATCCGGATGCCGGCGTTCGCGCAGGAACTTTCCGACCGGCAGGTCGCGACCCTCGGCAGTTACCTGACGCAGCACTTCGGCGATCCGGCGGCGACGGTCACGGTCGACCAGGTGAGGATGCTGCGCGCCGGCGGTCCGTCGTCGAACCTGGTGCTGCTCGCACGGATCGCCTTGGCGATCGCGATCGTGATCCTGATCGCGATCATCGTGGCGATCGTCTGGGCGCTGCGGCGGCGCCGTCACGCGCTGCCCGGTGTTTGATCGGGCTTGTTTCCATGCGCCGGCATCGCGCTCCGTCGCTCGCGACTCTATGGCTGGCCTGTCTCGCGGCTTTCCTCGGCACGCCGGCGTTTGCGCAAACCGCACCGGCTTCCACGCCCAATTCGAGAACCACGCTGACCGGCGATTGGGGCGGCCTGCGTACGCGGCTCGCCGATCGCGGCATCACCTTCAACGCGCACTACACCTCCGAAGGCGCGGCGATCATTGCCGGCGGGCCGTATCGCACCGGCCGCTACACGCACCAGCTCGATCTCGAAACCTTGTTCAACCTGGACAAGCTGGCCGGCATTCCCGATGCGCACGTCCAGTTCACCCTGACCGACCGCTTTGGCCGCAGCCTCACCAACGACGTGCTGCACAACCAGTTCTCGGTGCAGGAACTGTACGGCGCCGGCCAGAATTTCCGGCTGGCCGAGTTGAACTACCAGCAGGATTTCGACGACCACCGCATCCAGATCGAACTCGGCTGGTCGCCGCTGGGCGATCACCTGGCGCGGCTTCCGGATTTCTGCAAGTTCCAGAACGGCGTGATCTGCGGCCACGCCAATGCGATGACCACCAACAGCGGCGCGCACAACTTCCCCACCGCGCAGTGGGGCGCGCGCATCACCGCGTATCCGCTGCCGCACTTCTACGTCACGACCGGCGTGTTCCAGGTCAACCCGAATGCCGGCGACAAGGACAAGGGCTTCGACCTCAGCTTCGACAGCACCGGCGCCTTCGTGCCGGTGGAACTCGGCTGGGAAACCGGACGGGGCGAAGGCGGCCTGCCCGGCGACTACAAGTTCGGCGCATATTACAACTCGTCGGACACGCCGGACGTGTACGACGACGTGAACCGCCGGCCCGCGGCTTTCACGGGCGCGCCATTCCTGGAGCGCAACGGCCGCCACGGTGCCTACGTGATCGCCAGCCAGACCGTCTACAAACCCGATCCCGATTCACCGCGGCACCTGAGACTGGGCGTGATGGCCGGCGAAGGCGATCGCGCGACGGCGCGCTACAGCTGGTTCTGGCTCGCGGGTGGCGTGTGGCAAGGCACCTTTCCCGGCCGCGACCAGGACTACATCGCGTTCATGGCCGGCTACGCACGCACCAATCCACGCCTGACCCGCTACCAGCGCGAACGCGACAGCATCGCGCCGGGCAGCGGCATCCAGACCTACGAAAGTGTCGTCGAGGTCGACTACGGCGCGATGGTTACGCCCTGGCTCACGCTGCGCCCGAATCTCCAATACATCATCCGCCCCGGCGGCACCGGCGCGATCCGCAACGCGTTGGTGTTCGGACTGTATGCGCAGGTGACGTTCTGATATCGGCCTCGGGGACGAGATCCCCGGCCATCTTCATTGCTGGCGAACCGACGCTTCGACCGTGACGTCGCAGCAGCCCGACTCCCTTCGGGCAGCACCTTCAATGGCCCAGGGTGAAGCGTTGCCGCGGATGCCCTCGCGTCTCGAGTTCATCCCACGAAATCTCCGTAGCTGGGCCACAGTGGAGACCAGAAGAACACGATGAAACCCGCCAACACTCCTTTACTTCATGCCCCCAGCCATGCCCGCGAGGCGACGACCAACGCCTCCACGCCCGTTTCAAGCGTTGGGTGGATCACGGGCAGGAAACGCGGATTGTGGTTGGTCGGGATCTCGTTGATGCGATTGTCGGCCTTCGCCTTCGCGTAGACCTCCGGATCGGTGCCGCCCACGAACCAGAACACCGAGGGCACGCCCCACTCGGCGCCGAACGATCCGAAATCCTCGCTGGCCGAGGCCGGGCCGGTCTCGTGCACGCGCTCGGGTGAAAAGTGCTGGCGGAATGTTTCGACAACGCGCTTGCTCGCAGCCGCATCATTGACGACGAGCGGGTAGCGATCCAACGGCGTGATCTCCGGCTTCTTCGGCGCGCCCGACGCTTCTGCTTCGGCATTGACGATGCGTTCGATCGCGGCCAGCACACGCTTGCGAACGCCTTCGTCGAAGGTGCGCACGTTGAGCTTGATGATGGCCTCGTCGGGGATCACGTTTTCCTTGGTGCCGGCCTGCAACGCGCCGACCGTGACCACCGCGGATTCGGCGGCCGCGATCTCGCGCGACACGATCGTCTGCAGCCGCAGCACGACCGCCGCGGCCATCACCACAGGATCGATGCTGGCCTGCGGCATCGAGCCGTGCGCGCCGCGCCCGAACAGACGGATCTGCAGGCTGTCGGCGGCCGACGTGATCGCGCCGGCGCGCCCACCCAGCACGCCGGCCGGCCCGACCATCACGTGCTGGCCGAGCACGACGTCGGGTTTCGGAAAACGCTTGAACAGCCCGTCGTCGATCATCGCCTGCGCGCCGGCGGCGGTTTCTTCAGCGGGCTGGAACACTGCCATCAACGTGCCGCGCCAGGCGTTGCGCGCCCGCGCCATCAACGTGGTGGCGCCGGCCAGCCAGGTGACGTGCATGTCATGGCCGCAGGCGTGCATCACTGGCACGGCCTTGCCTTCGGGATCGGTGGCCGTGACCCTGCTCGCGTACGGCACGCCGGTCGCTTCCTCGACCGGCAGCGCATCCATGTCGGCGCGCAGCATCACGGTGGGCCCGTCACCGTTGCGCAGCAATCCGACCACGCCGGTCTTGCCGACGCCGGTCGCCACTTCGAAACCGGCGGCGCGCAATCGCTCCGCCGCCAGGCCGGCCGTGCGCGTTTCCTGCATCGACAACTCGGGATGCGCGTGCACGTCCTTGTAGAACGCCTCGAGTTTCGGAACCAGGCCGGAAAGGTTTTCGAGAACGGGATCCTGGACAACGGCTGCGGGTGCATTCATTTCGGCTTTCCTCCGCATTGGGCAACGGAAATATTCAGTATGCTTGCGGCGATCGGTTCCAGCATCGTGTCAGCAGGCTTCGGTGGATTGATGCAAGCCAGATGCGTCCAATAGCCGACAGTGAACCGCATGCGGCTGTGCGATGGACGTTCGAGTTCGTCCACCATTGCAATGGCGAAATCCTCCATCGAGACATGGCTCTTGCCGTTTCCGCCGACCAACAACGGGTCTCCGCCGAGGCGGAAGCGCCCGTGCGTTCACCCGGCGCAAAGTCGGCCGATGGGGAAAGGAATGTCCAATGGAGATCACGCTCGGCCTTCGGCCTGTCGAGAAATCTCGCGTCGGCCTTGGCCTCGTCCTTTGAAAATATTGCAAATGACATCGGTGCCACCAACCAAGAAGTCCGACTATGGGCCGTGCGTGCGGCTGCCCCGGAATCAGGAACGCCGCCAAGCCTCTCTCGCCGCCGATCGTCCGAACGACGCGATGCGGTGAAACGCCGCCCGAACCGGTCGTGAGCTCTACCGCTTGGCAGAGTAACCCTCCCGGTCGCCCAGCAACTGGTGCATCGTGGTGGTGAGTTGGCCGAGCGAAAGCGGTTTGCCGATGTGCGCGTCGAAGCCGGCTTCGCTGGCGCGCTGCACGTCGTTGGTGCGGGTGAAGCCGGTCAGCGCGACCAGCGGCACGTGTTCGCCGGCCGGCAGTTGGCGCAGGCCGTGCGCCAGTTCGTAGCCGTCCATCTTCGGCATGCCGATGTCGGCCAGCACGACGTCGAACGGCTTGCCGTCCGCGGCGGCCTGCTCGAATTCCGACAGCGCCGTTTCGCCGTCCTGCACGACGCTGACCTCGGCGCCTTGCATCTCCAGCAGTTGTCCGAACGTCTGCGCCGCGTCCAATAAATCGTCGGCGATCAGCACCTTCAGGCCCTGCCACAGGTCCATCGCTTCGTCGTCGGCCGGTTGCACGCGCGTCAGCGTAGCCAGCCCGTAATCGAAGCGCGGCAACCAGACGTAAAAGGTGGTGCCCTGGCCGATGCCCGCCGACTCCACTTCGATACGTCCGGACTGGCGCTCCACCAGTTGCTTGACCAGCGCCAGGCCGATGCCAAGCCCGCCCTTGCCGCTGAGCGCGCGGACCGGCGCCTGCCCGAACATCTCGAAGATGCGCGGCAGGAAATGCCGCTCGAGGCCCTGCCCGTCATCGCGCACGCTCAGCTTGCCGAAATTGCCGTCGCTGGACACCTTCACCTCGACGTGGCCGCCCGCCGGCGTGAACTTCACCGCGTTGCTCAAGAGGTTCCAGACGATCTGCTCCAGCCGCGCAGGATCGGCGCGCACCACCACCGGATCGTCGGGCACGGCGCAACTCAATTCCAAACCGGTGCTGGAAGCGTCGGCGCTGACGGTGTTGACGATGTTGCAGGCCAGCGCGCCCATGTCCACCGCCGCCGGGTTCAGCATCAGCTTGCCGGTGCGGATGCGCGACATGTCCAGCAGGTCGTCGATGATCTGGCCCTGGCCGCGGATCGCGCGGCGGATCATCTCCAGCGCGTTCTGCAGCGGCTGCGATTCGCGCACCTGCGGCAGCCGCGCCATCAGTTCGGTGTTGACGCTGATCAGGTTCAGCGGGTTCTTCAGTTCGTGGGAGATCACCGCCAGGAAGTCGTCCTTCATCGCGCTGGTGGCGGCACCCTCGCGGCGCGCATCGTTCACCGCGAGCTGGTTTTCGTCGCGGCGGCGCAGCTCGGTGAGCGTGGTGTCGTTGACGATCTTGACGTAGCCGGTGAAACGCTCGCTCTTGATATGGCTCATCAGGCCGCCGCAGAACACGCGCACGCCGGTCTTGGTGATATGCCAGCGGGTGTCCTCGGCGCGGCCGGTCAACTCGGCCTGCTCCATTTCGCGCTGCGGCCGCCCGGCTTCGATGTCTTCGGGGGTGAAGATCCGCGAGATGTCCGCGCCGGTCATTTCCTCGGCGCTCCAGCCGAACAGCTTTTCGGCGCCGGAACTCCACACCGTCACCCTGCCGGCATCGTCCAGCAGCATGATCGCGTGTTCGCGAGCGCCTTCCATCACGCGCCGCAACTGGTCTTCGCTGGCGGACATGCGCTCCTCGGCGCGGCGCAGGCTGGTGATGTCGATGAAGGTCATCACCGCGCCGTCGATGCGATTTTCGCCGGTGCGGTACGGCAGCACGCGCACCGCGTACCAGCGGCCGTCGGCGCTGCGGACCTCGCGCTCGACCATCCGCAACGATTCGAACGCCTGGCTGGCGTCCTCGGCGAGCTGCGGATAATCGAGCTGGCTGGTGAGGTCCAGCAGGCTGCGGCCGACGTCGCCGGGGATGATGTTGAAGATGTCGGCCGCGCGCGGCGTGTAACGCTTGATGCGCAGGCCCTGGTTCACGAAGACCGTGGCGATGTCGGTGGAGGCGATGAAATTCTGCAGGTCGTCGTTGACCTTGGCGGTTTCATCGACTTTCGATTTCAGCTCGTAATTGACGGTGGTCAGTTCCTCGTTGACCGACTGCAATTCTTCCTTGCTGGTTTCGAGTTCTTCCGACGCCGAGCGCAGTTCCTCGTTGATCGCCTGCAGTTCCTCGTTGGAAGCCTTCAATTCCTCGTTGGAGGTTTCGTACTGCTCGACGGTGGTCTGCAGGCGCTCGCGGGTGCGCTGCAATTCCTCCTCCATGTTCTGCAGCACGCCGCTCTTGTGCGTTTCGCTCGGGGCGTTCTCCAGGTTGGCCCCCAGCGCATCCTCCACCTCGTCGAACAGCACCAGCACGAAATCCGCGCCGGCTTCCGGATCGCGGAACGGGCGTGCGATCACGTTGACGAAACGCGTCGGCTTGCCGGCTTCCTCGATCTTGACCCGCGCCTCCACGCTCTTGTTGGTGTGGACGGCCTGGAACAGCGTGCTGCGCAGTTCCGCACGCAGCGCGGGATCGGTCGCGGTCACCAAATTGCGGCTGGGTTCGCCGCCGGCGAAACGCAGGAAGCGCCCCGCGTGCTCGGACAGGTGCACGATGTTGGATTCGCGGTCCACGATCACCGAGGGCGGCGCGTAGTACTCCAGTACCCGCTGGTGCACGTCGGCGAACGAGAAGCCGCGCCGATGACGGGTGTGGGCGGTTTCAGCGGGGACGGACGCGCCGGCCGGCTGCATCGGCAGCACCGAGGCGATCTGGCGCGTGTTGCGCGCCTGCGCACGCGCCCGGTAGATGCGATGGCGCTTGTCCACGACGTCGAAATGCGAGCCGGCCGCGTCGGCCGATTCGGAGGAACCAAGAAACAGGTAGCCGCCCGGCCGCAGCGCGAAATGGAACATCTCCAGCAACCGCGTCTGCACGTCGCGATCGAGGTAGATCAAAAGATTCCGGCAACTCACGAGGTCGATCCGCGAGAACGGCGGATCGCGCAGCACGTTGTGCAGCGCGAACAGCACGCGGTCGCGGATGGCCTTGTTGATGCGGTAGCGCTGCTGTTCCTTCGAGAAGAACTGGCGCAGCCGGGTGGGCGGCACGTCGGTGATGATCGATTGCGGATACACACCGGCGCGGCCGTACGCGATCGCCGGCTCGTCGATGTCGCTGGCGAACACCTGGAACGCGGGCGGTGCGTTGAGCGTGTCGGCGTGCTCGGCCAGCAGCATCGCGAGTGAATAGGCTTCCTCGCCCGTCGCGCAGCCGGGCACCCATACCCGGGTCTGGTCGTTGCGGCCGCCGTGCATGATTTCCGGGATCACCTCGCGCTCCAGCGTCTCGAACGATTCGCGGTCGCGGAAGAAATTGGTGACGCCGATCAGCATGTCGTCCAGCAGCGCGTGGGTTTCCTCCGGGTGTTCCTTCAGGAATTCGCGGTAGGCGGGCAGATCGCGCACCACGCTCACCTGCATCCGCCGCTCGATCCGGCGCAGCACGGTGGCGCGCTTGTAGTAGCGGAAATCGTGGCCCGAGCGCACGGCCAGGATGTCGAGGATTTCGCGTAGCGCGCGCTCGGCGTCAGCGCTGGTGTCGGGTGGCGCCTGGAGGATGGGTTCGCCTTCGGGTTCCGGCTTCGGCAACTGGATCGCGCGCGCGTTCTTCCACCATTCGATCAGCTTGTCGGGGATCTCGGCGACCGGCAGCACGAAGTCGATCTGGCCGCTGGCGATCGCGTTGCGCGGCATGTCGTCGTATTCGGCGTCCTCGGGCGCCTGCACGAAGGTCACCCCGCCCTGCTCCTTGATGCGCGCAATGCCGACCGCGCCGTCGGAATCGGCGCCGGAAAGGATCACGCCCACCGCCTTGTCCTGGTGGGTGTCGGCCAGGGTGCGGAAGAACAGGTCGATCGCGACGTGATGGCCGCGCGGGCGGCGGGCTTCCTCCACGTGAAGATGGCCGTCGCTCATCGTGAGGTCCTGGTTGGGCGAGATCACGTAGACGTGATTCGGCTCCAGCGGTGTCGGTCCGCTTACCTGGGTAACCGGCATCCGGGTCGAAGCCTGCAGGACCTTGTCGGCCACGCTCTCATGCTTGGGCGACAGGTGCAGGATCACCACGAAGGCGAGCCCGCTTTTCTTGGGCATCTGCTGCAGGAAAGTCTTGAGCGCGGTCAGCCCGCCGGCCGAGGCGCCCAGTCCCACGACCGGAAACGGCAGATCACCACGCTGGACGGTGTCCGGATTTCGCGGAACACCGGTGTCGTGGTCGGTGCCGGCTTCTTCGTCAGCCATGAACGCTCCGTCGGTCCGTCGTCAGCCGACAAGCATCCATGATGCGCGCATGCACGTAAAGTGCAAGTGATGCAGGGGGACCTGATCAGCGTTCCGTATTTCAGCAACAAACCACCGTCCGTCATTCCGGGGCCGTCCGCGCTTTTTGCGGGCGGAACCCGGAATCAGTCTTGTGTTCGCAAGGGTTTGCAAAACCGATTGACTCGCGCCATTCATGGCATTCGCGCTACGCGCCGCCTTCGGCGTTCGCGTTTGCAATCCTGCAAACGCAGTCGGGTTCGCCTTCGATGAAGCCGCAGGCGCCCCGGAATGACGAGATGAAGGCCTCCCTTTGCAAGGGAGGAGAAATGCTGCGATCGAACGGCGGGCCTCAGCGCGGCGGCATCTGCTCGATCGCCGACTGGATCATGCCTTCGTTGCGTTCGGTTTCGGCGGAGCGCCGCGAGGATTCTTCGGTGGACATGGCCGCGACGCCCTTGTCATACGGCCACGCGTTGCGTGGCTGCACGCGGATCTCGTTGTGGATGTCCTTGACGCCGCCGCAGTCGTCGACGATGTCCTCGATGCGGTGGCGGATGCGGCGCTCCTCGACATTGCCGCGCAGGGTGACTTCGCCGTCCTTCACTTCGACGGTCACGTCGCTGGCATCCACGTAGTCGTCGTCCCACAGGCGTTCCGAGATGTCTTCCTGGATGCGCTGGTCGGAACGGGCATAATTCTTGGGGCCGCGTCCACGATAGCCGCGCGCGAGCGCCTGGCCGCCGCCTTCGCTGAAGCGCCGCGGTTCGTCGCGACCGAGGCTCTCGTAGTTGCCGCTGTAGGCGCGGCCCATGCCGGCGTCGCCGCGCCAGCCCGGTCGGTCGCCACCGGGAGAGTGGCCGCTCCAGCCGCGACCGGGGAAGCGCGAGGCGGAACGTTCCTCGCCATAACGCTCGTCGTAGCGCCCGTACTCATCACGGTAGCTGCTGCGGTCGAACGGTCCCGGGGCGCGCGTCGTGCCGTAGTCTTCCGGCGTGTTCTGGGTGCGGCGGCCGGTGCCGAACTGTTCGCGGTAATCGGACTCCGCGTTGCGGCGGGCGATGTCACCGATCCCGTGGTCTTCCTCGTCGGGCGCATACCTTTCGCGATGCCGTGCCATGGCCGATTCCTCCTTGGCTGGAAAACCCTGTGGCATGCATTCGATGTGCCATGTATGTGTGAGGCCGAACGGCTGCCGTCCGTCGCATGCAGCGCTGGCGACGCCCGCGAAAATATTGCGGGGCGCGAAAGTTTTTCCTGGTGTGCGTGTCAGCAGCCGAATGGTAGTTCTCGTCATTCCGGGTTGCCGCGCCGTCAAGCCAGCGCGGCCCCCGGAATGACGTTCTTTTTGAAGGTTCGGCAATCAGCGCTTCGCCCTGAAGAAATCCCGCAGCAGCGTGGCCGAAGCTTCCGCCAGCAATCCGCCCTGCACTTCGATGCGGTGGTTGTGCAGTTCCGAAGTCAAGGTGTCGAATACGCTGCCCGCGGCGCCGGTCTTCGGATCGGCGGCGCCATACACGACCCGCGCCACGCGCGCGTGCACCAGCGCCATCGCGCACATCGCACAAGGTTCCAGCGTCACGTACAGCGTGGCGCCGGGCAGGCGATGGTTGCCGAGTCGTTGCCCCGCGTCGCGCAGCGCGCCGATTTCGGCGTGCGCGCTGGGATCGTTCAGGGTGATGTTGCGGTTCCAGCCCTCGCCGACGATCGTCTCGTCCAGCACCAGCACCGCGCCGACCGGCACTTCGCCGTCGACGTCGCGCGCATGCGCGGCCAGTTCCAGGGCACGCTGCATGAACGCGGCATCCTGTTCCGGAAACGTTTGTTGCGGGGTGTGGTCCGACATCGTAGCCTGAAGATTCGTGCGGAACGGCAAAGCTTCAATTCAAAACAGATCCGTTGGGCATCACCTTGCGCGGATCGGCTGATTCTTCCTCGTCATTCCGGAGCGGCCGCAGGCCGAATCCGGAATCGGTTTGGCTTTGTCCCGCGGTGCAACCGATTGACTCGCGCCTTCCTTGGCGCTCGCGCTGCGCGCCGCCTCGGCGTTCGCGTTTGCAATCCTGCAAACGCAGTCGGGTTCCGGCGCAATGGAGCCGCGCCGGCGCCGGAATGACGAGTTCGATTCCTCAAGACGCATTGCACAGGAGGTGCATATGAACAGCAAGATCGCAGTCGGTCAAACGTTTCCGGATTTCGAACTGCCGGACCACACCAGGATCACGCGCCGCCTTTCCGACCTGCAGGGCAAGCAGGACCCGATGCTGGTGGTGCTGATCCGCGGTTTCTTCTGCCCCAAGGATCGCGAGCAGTTGAAGGAACTGACGCGTTTCCACCCGCAGCTCGTGGTCGGCAGTTGCCATCTCGTGGTGATCACCACCGACGACTGGCACACCACCAACAACCTGCGCCAGCAACTCGGTGCGAGCTATCCGTTCCTGTACGACGACAAGAAGCGCGTGCGCGACGAGCTGGAGATCCTGGAATACACCGATACCCAGCACGAACCGATGATCCCGCACACGTTCCTGCTCGGTCCGGGATTGAAGATCCACAAGTTCTGGAACGGCTATTACTACTGGGGCCGGCCTTCCGTGGCGGAGCTGCACGAACAACTGCGCGAGCTGACCCACAGCATCCGCGCGGACTGGGACCTCTATTCCGGCGACCTGAAGCGCAAGTGGGATGCGGGCGACAAGTCGTCGTTCTATCCCTATGGCGTGAAGTCGATGGAACAGACGCTCACCGAAATGGCCGGCGCGGTGGACCAGTACGCCGGCGAAGCGCGGCAACAACGCGCCGCGTGACGGGCGGAAATCGGCGCGCTCTGGTATGCGTCAGCCCTCACCTGTTGCAGCGACTTCGCGCAGGTGCTCGGTAAGGCACGCAGTAATACGCGCCGGTGAGCGGATGCGTTAAACGCGCGAGCGCGTCGCGGTGCCGGACGGCGTGTTGCGCCGGGTTGCACGGCTCCCTCCCTTCAGCGGCCGGTCTTCCTCAGGGCCGGGCCCTTGTGCGCCGCGACGTGATCGCTCTTGTCGCTCTTGATCTCGTATTGCGGATCGTCCTCGCTGGCATGGTGGGTGTGGCCCTTGTAGTCGAAATCCTGCGTGTGCACCTTGATGATCGTGCCGCTGACGTGCCCGGCCTCGGAGTTCCAGGTGACGTGGTCGCCGACTTTGAAGCGCTGTGCCATGGCGTTCTCCTGTTTCGCCGTCCGTTCACCATACAGTGAAACCGTATTGCACTCGTACGTCACCTGCACCTCCCGGAGAGATTCCCTTGCACCCGGGCGCGGCGGCGGACTTCGCCGCCATTCCGCGATCCGTTTCAACCATGGCCCCGCGTGGAGGCCGCTCATCAGCAGGTACATCATCGTCATGCCGTTCAACGGCGACATGCCGTGCGGCGAGCACAGCATGTCCGCCGGATTGGCCGCGAAGACCGTCGCCGATGCCATGATCGCAAACGTCGGAGTGGCCGCGAGGTGTAGCCATTCCGCCGCGCCGGATCCTCGCGGAGCACCCGCGGGGTCCGCAGGAATCTTGCGGACAGAGACTTTGCCGTGCATGGCGTGCGCCACTTTCAGCCGGCTCCGTACTCGTCATGCCGACGCCACCAGATGCCGCCTTCGTTGCGGCCGAGCGGCGCGCGGTCGAGCCACTGGTACGCACCCCAGAGACCATCGAGTCCACGCGCGTAGGTGGAATAGGTGTGATACACGGCGCCACCGTCGAGGGCGAAGGCGCTCATGCCGGGCAGTTCACGCAGGTACGTGCGTCCATCGACGCCGCTCGCCTTTGCGAACTGGTTCGGCGCATCCGGCGTCGAGCGTGACATCGCCGGGTTCTTGCGGAAGTTGTATTCGTAGCCTTCGCTTTGCTGCTTTTCGCTCAGGCCCACGCCGTAGTCCGAATTGAAATCGCTGCCGGACGAGGATGCCCACGGGAACGTCCAGCCCATCCGCTTCCTGTACGCCAGGAGTTTCGCGAGCGGCGCGCGCGAGATGGCCCACAGCATCACGTCGTGGTGGGCCAGGTGATCGGCGAAGCCGTTGAAGCCATCCGCGATCATCGAACAGGACGGACAGCCGGCGGTGTAGTCCGGCCCGAACATGAAGTGGTAGACCAGCAACTGCGAGCGTCTGCGGAACAGGTCCGCCAGCGAAGCCTTGCCATCCTCGGTGTCGAAGCGGTAATCCTTCTCGACGCGCACCCAGGGCAGCGCCTGCCGCTTGCGCGCCAGTTCGTCGCTCTGGCGCGTCAGCGCCTTCTCGGCTTCCAGCAGTTGGAGCCGCGCCTTCAGCCATTCGTCTCGTGTTCCGGTGGGGTGCGTTGCCATGATCGTCTCCTCGGGTGTGGCGCCGCTAGGATGCGGCGGCGGGTTGGTCGACGTGGCCAGCTTAGGCAGCGTTGCCTCGCGGGTGGGAGTGACAATCGTGGCGCGGTTCGAAAACGCATGGATTCGCTGATCACGGCTGCGGCCGGCGCACTGGCGGCCGGCGATCCGCTGGTCGCGCTTAAGCGCGTCGCCCTGCGCGACGATCCGCCCGCGCTCGCCCTGCGCGGCATCGCGATGGCGCAACTCGGTGACTTCGATCGCGCGAAGCGCTTGGTCCGCCGGGCGGCGCGTGCGTTCGGCCACCGCGAGGCCGTGGCGCAGGCGCGCTGCGTGGTGGCGGAAGCCGAGATTGCGCTGGCGTCGCGCGATCTCGGCTGGCCCGAAAAAAAACTCGAGGCCGCGTGCGCGACGCTGGAGGCCCACGGCGACCGGCTCAATGCGGCGCACGCGCGCCATCTCGCGATCCGGCGCCTGCTGCTGATCGGACAACTCGACCGGGCGGAACGGCTGCTCGCCGAATCCGATGCCGCATCCCTGCCGCCCGCGCTGCGTGCCATCCACGCGTTGAGCGTCGCGGGTATTGCGATGCGCCGCATCCATGCGGCCGCCGCACGCAAGGCGCTGGCTCGCGCTTCGGCCGCGGCGCACGAGGCCGGCATTCCCGCGCTGGCGGCGGAGATCGCAGGCGCGATGCGCGCGCTCGATGCACCGGCGGCACGACTCGCCGCGCATGGTGCGTCGCGGTTGCTGACGCTGGAGGAAGTCGAGGCGCTGCTGGCGTCCGGCGCGTTGGTGGTGGATGCCTGCCGCTACCTGGTGCGTGATGAACGAATCGCGGTGGCACTGGCTTCGCGGCCCGTGTTGTTCGCTCTCGCGCAAGCGCTGGCGGAAGCCTGGCCCGACGACGTGCCGCGCAATGACCTGATCACGCGCGCCTTCCGCACCCGGTACACGGACGAGACGCACCGCGCACGGCTGCGCGTCGAGATCGGCCGGCTGCGCGCGGCACTGCTTCCGCTGGCCGACATCCGCGCCACCGCGCGCGGTTTCGAATGGGTGCCGCGCCGTGCCGCCGAAGTGGTGCTGCTGGCGCCACCCGCGGACGAGAAACACGCGGCGGTGCTGGCGCTGTTGTCGGATGGCGAGGCGTGGTCCAGTTCCGCGTTGGCGCTGGCGCTGGCGATGAGCCAGCGCAACGTGCAGCGCGCGCTGGAGGCACTCGCGACGGCCGGGAAAGTGCAGCCGCTCGGCCGCGGGCGCGCGCTGCGCTGGATGATGCCGCCGCTGCCGGGATTCACGACGGCATTGTTGCTCCCTGCCCCGCTGCCGGGCGACTAGGATGGCGCCATTCCCGAACGCGAGGCGCAACCATGAAACGGTCGAAGGCTGAAATCGTGCGCGAGTACGGCCCGTTCCCCGAGACCGACCGCGTGAATGGCGTGACCTTCGATGGCACGCGCATCTGGTTCGCATCCGGGGACAAGTTGTGCGCAGTGGACCCGGCACGCGGCAAGGTGACGCGTTCGATCGACGTGGCCGCGCACGCGGGCACCGCCTTCGATGGCAAGCACCTGTTCCAGATCGCCGAGGATCGCATCCAGAAGATCGATCCCGAGTCCGGACGCGTGCTGGGTACGATCCCGGCGCCCGGCCAAGAAGGCAATTCGGGCCTGGCGTGGGCGGAAGGCACGCTGTGGGTCGGCGAATACCGCGGCCGGAAAATCCACCAGATCGATCCCGAAACCGGCGCGGTCCTGCGCACCATCGAATCCAGACGTTTCGTCACCGGCGTGATGTGGACCGAGGGCGAACTATGGCACGGTACCTGGGAAGAGGAACATGGCGATCTGCGGCGGATCGATCCGGGGACGGGCGAAGTCCTGGAGCAGATCGACATGCCCGACGATACCGCCGTATCCGGCATCGAAGCCGATGGCGAAGGCCGGTTCCTGTGCGGCGGCGGCAGCAGCGGCAAGATCAGGGTGGTGCGGCGGCCGAAGCGAAGCACTGCTGCCTGATAGCACCGGGACTCGTCCGTGGAGCCGTTCGCGCCTGGGCGTAGCATCGAAGAACGCGAATTCGAAGTGCCGCTTGGCGTGGCTTAGCAATGTTTCGACTTCGCCAAGCTTCGCTTTGCCACGCTCAACTCATTCTTTCCGACGGGTTCTATTCCCACTCGATCGTCGCAGGCGGCTTGCCGCTGATGTCGTAAACCACGCGGGAAATACCACGCAACTCATTGATGATACGACTGGAAACGCGACCCAGGAATTCGTACGGCAAGTGCGCCCAGTGCGCGGTCATGAAGTCGATGGTTTCGACCGCGCGCAGCGCAACCACCCATTCGTAGGCGCGGCCGTCGCCAACGACGCCGACCGACTTCACCGGCAGGAACACAGCGAAAGCCTGACTGACCTTGTCGTACAAGCCGGCGCTCCGCAATTCCTCGATGAAGACGCGGTCGGCCTGCTTCAGGATTTCGGCGTATTCGCGCTTCACCTCGCCCAGAATGCGCACGCCGAGACCCGGCCCCGGGAATGGATGGCGGTAGACCATTTCGCGCGGAAGGCCGAGCTCGACGCCGATCCGCCTCACTTCGTCCTTGAACAGTTCGCGCAAGGGTTCCAGCAGCTTGAGGTTCATTTTTTCCGGCAGGCCGCCCACGTTGTGGTGCGACTTGATCACGTGCGCCTTGCCGGTCTTGCCGCCGGCCGACTCAATCACGTCGGGATAGATCGTGCCCTGCGCGAGCCACTTCACGCCTTCGAGCTTGTGCGATTCTTCGTCGAATGCCTCGACAAAGAGCTTTCCGATGACTTTGCGCTTGGCTTCGGGATCTTCGACACCCCGCAATGCATCGAAGAAGCGATCCGACGCATCGACGCGGATCACGCGCGCGCCCATGTGCCGCGCCATCGTGTCCATCACCTGGTCGCCTTCGCCCGCGCGCAGCAGGCCGGTGTCGACGAATACGCAGGTGAGCTGGTCGCCGATCGCCTTTTCCAGCAGCGCCGCGACCACCGACGAATCGACGCCACCCGACAAGCCCAGCAGCACCTTGTCGCGGCCGACTTGCGCGCGCACCTTCGCGACCGCGTCATCGATGATGCGCGCGGGTGTCCACAGCGTGGCGCAGCCGCAGATGTCCACCACGAAGCGGCGCAGGATCGCCATGCCGTGTTCGGTGTGGGTGACTTCGGGATGGAACTGGATGCCGTAACGGCGGTGCGAGTCATCCGCCATCGCCGCGATCGGCACCGATTCGGTGGATGCTGCGAGTTTGAATCCGGGCGGCAGCGCCGTTACCCGGTCGCCGTGTGACATCCACACGTTCTGCTCGTCCGGCAGGCCTTCGAGCAACCCGCACGCTTTCGTTTGAATGTGCGCATGCCCGAATTCGCGGGCGTGCCCGCCTTCGACATTGCCGCCAAGCTGCGCGGCCATCGTCTGCATCCCGTAGCAGATGCCGAGCACCGGGACGCCCAGCGCGAATACCTGTTCCGGTGCGCGCGGCGAGTTCGCTTCGGTCACCGATTCGGGGCCACCCGAAAGGATCACGCCTTTCGGCGCGAATTTCGCGATCGCTTCGGGTTCGTGGTCCCACGCCCAGATCTCGCAATACACCCCGATCTCGCGGATGCGCCGCGCGATCAGTTGCGTGTACTGCGATCCGAAATCGAGGATCAGGATTTTGTCGGAGTGGATGTTCGACATGTTTTCTCCCTTCTCCCACCGGGAGAGGCGGGCGTCGCCCGAGCGCGTAGCGCTGGGGTGAGGGTTCGCTCTTGTACGGCACGCGTGGTGCACTTCCGGGCTGCCGTACCCTCACCCGGCGCTTCGCGCCACCCTTTCCCGAAGGGAGAGGGAAACAGCGTCAGTCGGAACGATAGTTCGGCGCTTCCTTCGTGATCTGCACATCGTGCACGTGCGCCTCGCGGATGCCGGCGCCGGTGACGCGCACGAACTGCGGCCTTGCCCGCATCTCCTCGATGTCGGCGCAGCCGCAGTAACCCATCGACGCGCGCAGCCCACCCACTAGTTGATGCACGATCGCGCGCAACGGACCGCGGTACGGCACCCTGCCCTCGATGCCTTCCGGCACCAGCTTGTCGGCCGCGGCCTGTTCCTGGAAATAGCGGTCGGACGAGCCGCTCTGCATCGCGCCCAGCGAACCCATGCCACGGTAGCTCTTGTACGAACGGCCCTGGTACAGCTCGATCTCGCCCGGCGCTTCCTCGGTGCCTGCGAACATCGAACCCAGCATCACGCATGATGCGCCTGCGACGATCGCTTTCGCGACGTCGCCGGAATAGCGCACGCCGCCGTCGGCGATCAATGGAATCTCGTCCTTCAGCGCGTCGGCCACCATCGAGATCGCGGTGATCTGCGGCACACCCACGCCCGCGACGATGCGCGTGGTGCAGATCGAACCCGGACCCACGCCCACCTTCACGGCGTCCACGCCGGCATCGCGCAATGCGCGCGCGGCCTCGGCGGTGACGATGTTGCCGGCGATCATCTGCAAGTCGGGAAAGTTCTTGCGCACCCATGCCACGCGGTCGATCACGCCCTGCGAATGCCCGTGAGCGGTGTCCACCACGATCACGTCCACGCCGGCTTCGGCGAGTGCCGCGACGCGCTGTTCGGTATCGCCGCCCACGCCGACCGCTGCGCCCACGCGCAGGCGTTCGTGCGCATCCTTGGCCGAGTCCGGATTGTCGTGCGCCTTCTGGATGTCCTTGACGGTGATCAGTCCGCGCAGTTCGAACGCGTCGTTGACCACCAGCACCTTCTCGATGCGGTGCTTGTGCAGCAGGCCGATGATTTCGTCCTCGCTCGCGCCTTCCTTCACCGTGACCAGCTTGTCCTTGCGGGTCATGATGTTCTTCACCGGATCGTCCGGCTTCTTCTCGAAGCGCAAGTCGCGGCTGGTGACGATGCCGACCAGCTTGTTGCCCTCTTCCACCACCGGCACGCCGGAGATGTTGTGCGAGCGCGTGGTGTGCATGACCTCGCCGATCGAGGTCATCGGTCCGACCGTCAGCGGATCGCGGATCACGCCGGCTTCGAACTTCTTGACCAGCCGCACTTCCGCGGCCTGGCGTTCGACGGTCATGTTCTTGTGGATGATGCCGATACCGCCGCACTGCGCCATCGTGATCGCGAGCCGTCCTTCGGTCACGGTGTCCATGGCCGAGGACATCAGCGGAATGTTGAGGCGGATCGCGCGGGTCAGGCGCGTCGAGGTGTCGACGTCGCGCGGCAGGACGGAAGAGTGGGCGGGGACCAGGTAGACGTCGTCGTAGGTCAGGGCCTCGGCGAGGATGCGCATTGGATGGTGTCCGTCAATGCAATGGGCAATTATACGGGAACCCGGATGCCACCGGAACCCGTCCCATGACCGCGCGCGTGCTTCGCATCAAGGTCAAACCCAATGCCCGCACCGCCTCGCTGGTGCAACAGCCGGACGGAAGCTGGCTGGCAAGCGTGCGCGCGCCGCCGGTCGAAGGCAGGGCCAACGCCGAACTGATTGGCCTGGTCGCCGGCCATTTCGGATGCCCCAAACGAGGGGTATCGATTCGCGCCGGCTCCGGCGGACGCATCAAGTTGGTGAGGGTGGAAACGGCAGACTGATCCGATCAAGCCGCGTCGATCGCCTGCGCCGCTTCCAGCGTGTTCTCCATCAGCGTCGCCACGGTCATGGGCCCGACACCACCCGGCACCGGCGTGATCCACGAGGCCCGCTGCGACGCTTCATCGAATTCGACATCACCCACCAGGCGCCCATCATCCATCCGGTTGATGCCGACGTCGATCACCACCGCGCCGGGCTTGATCCATTCGCCCTTCACGACGCCGGGCCTGCCGACCGCCGTGATCACGATGTCGGCCTGGCGCACGTACTGGTCGAGGCCCTGCGTGAACTTGTGGCAGCAGGTCGTGGTGCAGCCGGCGATCAGGAGCTCCAGCACCAGCGGACGTCCGACGTGGTTCGAGACGCCCACCACCACCACGTGCTCGCCGCGCACCGGGCGATCGGTGTGGCCCAGCAGCGTCATCACGCCCTTGGGCGTGCACGGACGCAGGCCGAAGCGCCGCAGCGCGAGGTGGCCCAGGTTGACCGCGCTGAAACCGTCCACGTCCTTGCGCGGATCGATATGGTCGATCAGCGCATTGGCATTGATGTGCGGCGGCAGCGGCAACTGCACGAGGATGCCGTGCACGGCCGGATCGGCATTCAGGCAATCGACCAGCGCGAACAGGTCGGCTTCGCTGGTGTCCGCCGGCAGGTCGAAATCGAATGATTCGAAGCCGACCTGCCTGCAAGCCTTGCGCTTGTTGCGCACGTACACCGCGGACGCGGGATCGGCACCGACCAGCACCACCGCAAGCCCCGGCGCCGCGCGACCGCTTGCGGTGCGCGCCCGCACACCCGCCGCGACGCGGTCCAGCACTTCGCCCGCGATCCTGCGTCCGTCGAGAATACGCGCTGCCATGGCACGGGAATTCCCAAAACGGTCATTATCGCGGCGTGCGCGCGGTCGCACAATGCCGCGCCGGCGGCCATCCGTCCACGTTTCGGAATACGCGTCACGGAGGCGGTCCCGGTGCGACGCTAAGTTTGTCGCCCGCGCGGCGCGATGATTCTCGCAGTGACGCCGCGCGCCTGATGTCGTTCAAGGAAATACCGATGATCGAAACCACGGAACTGCAGGCGGCCGTTTTCCGCCGCTTGTTGAAACACCTCAGTGAAGAACGCACCGACGTGCAGAACATCGACCTGATGATCACGGCCGGGTTCTGCCGCAACTGTCTCGCCGACTGGTATCGCGAAGCCGCCGACGAACGCCTGCTGGACCTTTCGAAGGACGAAGCGCGCGCGGTGATCTACGGGATGCCGTTCGAGGACTGGAAGGCCAAATACCAGAAGCAAGCGACGCCGGAGCAACTGGCGGCGTTCAAGGCCGCGCAGAAGGCGCGCCCGTAGCGGGTTTCAACCCGTCGAAGGTGTTGCATGCGTGGGCTGCGCCAACACGCGCTCAGGTACCCGCGCAGAACGCCGTGTAATCGATGTAACCGGGAAACGGTTTGCCCGCGGCGCAGACCGGGCACTCGGGATCGGGCGCAAGGCGCGTTTCGTGGAAGCGCATCGACAGCGCGTCGAACATCAGCACGCGGCCGACCAGCGGTTCGCCGATGCCGACGATCAGCTTGATCGCTTCGGTGGCCTGCAACATGCCGATCACGCCCGGCAATACGCCCAGCACGCCGGCTTCCGAACAGTTCGGCGCATCTTCCGGCGCCGGCGGTTGCGGAAACAGGCAGCGATAGCACGGCGCATGGCCGCGGCGGCGGCCGGCATCGAACACCCCCACCTGGCCCTGGAAGCGTTGCACCGCGCCGTATACCAGCGGCAAGCCGAGTTTCACACAGGCGTCGTTGAGGAGATAGCGCACCGGAAAATTGTCGGCGCCATCCAGCACCACGTCGGCGCCTTCCAGCAGGGCCTCGACGTTCGAAGACGTGACGCGTTCGGGCAGGCCTTCGATGCTGACGCGCGGGTTCAAGCCACGCAGCGCGCACGAGGCCGAATGCAGCTTGGGCATCCCGATGCGGTCGTCGGTATGCAGGATCTGGCGTTGCAAGTTGCTGCGCTCGACCACGTCGTCGTCCGCAATCACCAGCGTGCCGATGCCCGCGGCGGCCAGGTAGAAAGCCGCAGGCGAACCGAGGCCGCCGGCGCCCAGCACCACCACCCGTGCCGACTCCAGTCTGCGCTGCCCCGCTTCGCCGACTTCCGGCAGGCGCAGGTGCCGCGAATAGCGCTCGTAGAAATCCTGGTCGCCACCGGCTTTCGCCATCGGCAGGCCTTCCTCGATCCAGCGCGCGGTACCGCCTGCGACCGAGGTCACGCTGGCGTAGCCCAGCTGCTGCAATGTTTGCGCCGCCATCAGCGAGCGCTGGCCGTGCGCACAGATGGCAAGCACTTCGCGCGCCTTGTCCGGCGCCACCTCCACGACGCGTCGCGCGACCTCGCCCAGGGGCAGTGCGACCGCGCCCTCGGCCATGCCGGCGGCCTGTTCGTAGGGTTCACGCACGTCAAGCAGCAACGCGCCGGACTGCTGGCGTTGCCGCGCTTCGCGTGGCGGGATTTCGTGGAGCATCATCCGCGCATTATCGCGCGTCATTCGGGCCACAGCATCACGACGTCCCCGCGTCGATATTCCCGTTCGCCTTCGGGCAGCAACGCGAGGGCGTCGGTTTCGGCGAGGCCACGCAACATCCCGGAGCCCTGCTTCGGGTGCGGCGCCGCCCATTGCACGCCTTCCTGATCCGCATGCACGCTGCAACGCATGAATTCGGCGCGTGCGTGGCGCTTGTGCAGCGGCGCATTGAGACGCGCTTGCATCGGTTTCGGGACCGCGGTGATGCCCAGCATCGCACGCAGCGCGAACCGCACGAACACACGGAAGGTCACCGCCGCAGCGACCGGATTGCCCGGCAAGCCGCAGTGCAGGCTCGCGCCAATCTGCCCGAACAGCGTCGGCATGCCGGGCTTCAGGCGCACCTTGTGGAAATGGATTTCGCCGATCGCCTGCAGCACTCCTGGCAAGTGATCGGCCTCGCCGGCGGACACGCCGCCGCTTGTGATGATCAGGTCGGCGTCGAGCGCCGAATCGAGCAGGGCCTCGCGCAGTGCATCCGGTTCGTCGCGCACGCTGCGTTGCACCTCGACACGTGCACCGGCTTCGCGCGCGAGCGCAGCCAGCATCACGGCATTCGATTCATGGATCTGGCCGAACCCCAACGGCTGCCCCGGCGGTACCAGTTCGTCGCCGGTGGCGATCACCGCGACGCGCGGCCGACGGCGAACCGAAACCCCCGCGACGCCGAGCGCGGCCAGCACGGCAAGCTGCGCCGCGCCCACCGGCGTTCCGGCTGCGAACGCAAGGTCGTCTTGGGCGTAATCCTCGCCCGCGGCGCGCACATTGGCGCCGGCCTTCTCGCCCGCCTTCACGACGACGCGCTCGCCATCGACCGTGACGTTTTCCTTGATCACCACCGTGTCCGCGCCACGCGGCATGGGCGCGCCGGTAGTGATGCGTGCGCACTGTCCTGCCCCGACTTCCGGCGCCGATACGGCGCCCGCGAACACCTCGCCGATCAACGCGAAGGCACGTTCGCCTTGCGCAGGCAGGTCCGCGCCGCGCAGCGCGAAACCGTCCATCGCGGAATTGGCGAACGGCGGCAACGGGTGCGATGCGCACACGTCGTCGGCCAGCACGCGGCCGTGCGCATCGGCAAGCGCCACCGTTTCGACGGCCAGCCGGTGTTGCGCCGCGCGCATAGCCACTATCTCAAGTGCGTGTTCCAGTCCGATGCGTATCGGGTAAGAAGGTTCAGCCATGCGCGCGTTCGTAGTCGCGGAAATCTGCGGGCGTATTGAGATTATGGAACGCGTCATTGGCACCGTCGAAATCGACCGCAATGGCACCGATTTCCGCATGCCAGCGCAGCGGCGACGCGTGCTCGCGCAGCGCGTCCCGTGCCGAGCTGCGCCATGCTTCGACGGCATCGCCGATGCGATACAACGCGAACAGCGGTTCCGGTCCGCTCGCCCGGTGCAGGTACGCGCAAACGGCTTCTTCGTTCTGCATCAGCGCCGAGCGCAACCGCACGGCCAGATCGCGCGGCGGGTCCGGGCAGTCCACCGGCACCGTCAACATCCAGCGCGGCAACGCGTGCCGGTTGGCTTCGAGAAATCCGAAAGCCACCGCCAGTCCGGCCAGGGGACCCGCATGGCCGCGACCCTTGTCGTGCACGACGGGCGCATGGCGCGCGTAATCATCGAGATGGCGATTGGCGACGATCAACAGTCGATCGCACTGCGGACGCAGGCGTTCCAGCACGTGTTCGACCAGCGGTTTTCCACGCAGCGGCAACAAGCCCTTGTCGGCACCGCCGACGCGGGCGCCCGCGCCACCGGAAAGAATCACGCCAAGCGTTTCCCTCACCCGGCGCTGCGCGCCCTCCGCTCCCGCAAACGGGAGAGGGGAAATTCGGTCAGCGCCCGCGCGCATGCCGGACCATGCGCCGGCGCTTGCGCTGCTGGCTCTCGGTGAGCACGTTGCGCTTGCCGGCGTAGGGATTCTCGCCCTCGCGGAACTCGATGCGGATCGGCGTGCCTTCCAGTTTGTAGCGCTTGCGGAAAAAGTTTTCGAGATAGCGCCGATAGCTGACCGCGATGTGCTTCGTGCGGCTGCCGTGGATCACGATCGTGGGCGGATGGTCGCCACCCGGATGCGCGAAGCGCAGCTTGGGCGAATGCCCGCGCACCAGCGGCGGCTGGTGCGCCGCCACGGCCTTCTCCAGCGCGCGGGTGAGGTCGGAGGTGCCGAGTTCGCGCGCGGCCGCGGCGCCCGCGCGATCGATCGCGCGCATCAGTTCGCGCAAGCCCGAACCGTGTTTCGCTGACAGGAACACGATCCGCGCCCACGCCACGAAATCGAGCTTGCGTTCGAGCCCGGCCTTGCAGCGTTCGCGGTCGTACTGCTCGAGTCCGTCCCACTTGTTGGCGACGATCACCAGCGCGCGCCCGGCATCCAGCACCTGCCCGATCAGCGCGAGGTCCTGGTCGGTTACGCCCTCGCCCGCGTCCAGCATCACCGCCACCACTTCGGCCGCGGCGATGGACTGCAGCGTCTTGATCACGCTGAATTTCTCCAGCGCGTCTTCGACGCGGCCGCGCCGCCGCACGCCCGCGGTGTCGATCAGGGTGTAGCGCTTGCCGTCGCGCTCCAGCGGCACATGGATGGAATCGCGGGTGGTGCCGGCAACGTCGGACACCACCACGCGTTCCTCGCCGAGCAGGCGATTGACCAACGTAGACTTGCCGACGTTGGGACGGCCGACGATCGCGACGCGGGTGCCCGCCGCTTCGTCGTGTTCGGCCAGCGCGGCTTCTTCGGCATCGGCGGGGAACAACGGCAGGGTCGCGGCGAGCAACGCGTCGAGTCCGCGCGCGTGCGCGGCGGCGATCGCGAATGTGGCGGCCACGCCCAGTGAGGAAAATTCGGCCAGCGCGGCGTGCGCATCGAGGCCGTCGGTCTTGTTGACCGCCAGCAGCACCGGCTTGCCCGTGCGGCGGAGGCGATCGAGGATCGCCCGGTCCTGCGGCAACAGGCCTTCGCGCGCATCGGCCAGCAGCACGCACACCGCGGCTTCCTCGATCGCGCGCTGGACCTGCTTCTCGGTCAACTCGTCGATGTCGACCCGCTCGCCCGACAACCCACCGGTGTCGACCAGCACGAACGGCCGCGCGCCGAGCCGGCACACGCCATAGTGACGATCGCGGGTGACCCCCGGCAGATCCGCAACCAGTGCGTCGCGGGTCTTCGTCAGCGCGTTGAAGAGCGTGGACTTGCCGACGTTGGGGCGACCAACCAGGGCAACTACAGGAAGCACAGCCAGAATTCCATTCGAAGAAGCTTTTGTGAAAAGTCAGGCCGAGGAAGGCCGTTCTGGACTTTCCAAGCGTGGAACGGCGCCGCTCGACGACCACCCCATCGAAAAAGCGATCACGGATGATCGCTTGAAATGCGATAAGCCGCCACGTGCCCCTTGACGTCTTCCACGTAGACCGTGTCGCCGTTCACCACCGGACGCGCGCGGATCGCGTCTTTCGACAGGCGCACGCGCGCGGCGAGTTTGCCGTCGGAAAGATCGAGCCAGTGCACGTAGCCTTCGACACCGCCGACCACGGCGTACTGGCCCTGGATCGCGGGCGCGGTCAGCCAGTGGTACTGCAGCGCGTCCTGCTTCCACAGGTCGCCGCCGCCGTCCTTCGAGAACGCCCACACCAGCGAGTCGTCGTCCACGCCGACCAACAGCTTGTCGGCAACGCCGACGCCCACGTAGCTCGAGAACGGCCGGCTCCAGGCGACCTGGCCCTGCGCCGCGTCGATCGCTGTGAGTTCACCGTGGTAGGCTGTCGCGTACACGTTGCTGCCATCCAGTTGAAGGGTGTCGTCGGCATCGTTCAATTTCTGGATGTCGGTGCGCCCGAGTCCCTTGGTGATCGGGATTTTCCACTGGATCGCGCCGGTGTCGCCGCGCAGCGACACCACGTTGCCATCGTCGCTGCCGAACATCACCACGCCGTGCGCGGCGAGCAACGGGCCATTGCCGCGCAGGCTGAGCAGCGGCACGTTGGCCTGGTCGTACAGCCACTTCCGCTCGCCGGTGTTGGCGTCGAACGCGTAAACGTAGCCCGAATTGGTGCGCACGAACACCGTGCCGGCGTCGATGGCCGGTGGCGAAATCACCTCGTTGTCGACTTCCGCGCTCCAGAGCTGCTTGCCGGTCGCGCTGTCCATCGCATACACGTGGCCGTCCTGCGTGCCGACCACCAGGAGATTGCCGAGCACGGTCGGGCCGCCCGAGTAGCGTGCGTCCGGACCGGGCTTCTTGCGCTTGAACGGCCAGATACCGCCACCGACGCGCGTGGATTCCCGCCACAATTCCTTGCCGGTCGAGGCGTCCAGCGCCTCGATCTTGCCGTCGGTGCTGATCAGGTACAGCTTGCCGTCCGCGAAAGTCGGCTGCAGCCGCACGCCGGAGCGGCCGGCGCCATCGCCGATGCGGGTGGACCAGAGTTCCTGCACCTGGACGCTGGGCGTGAATTCCGCCAGCGGCTTGGGCGGCTGCACGTTCTCGCCGCGATTGAAGATCTTGCTCCAGAGCCCGCAGCCGGACAACGCGACCGTCGCGACCAGCAACGGCAACAGCACGAAATGGCGAAGCTTCATTGAGCCTTGGCTCCGGTCGGCGCAGCAGCGGGCTGCGTGAGGTTGTCGAGTTTCATCTGCAGCACGTGGCGCGCGGGCGCGTCGTCCTTGTCCAGCTTCGCCATCGCCTGCTGGTAGGCGCTGCGCGCCTCGTCGGATTTGCCGAGTTTGAGCAGCGCATCGCCGCGAAGTTCCGCAGACAGGGCGGCATATTGATCCTGGGGGATGCCGCCGAGTTCACTG
>JBQCCP010000003.1:0-2929 GCA_051962095.1 Rhodanobacteraceae bacterium | reverse complement strand
CCCCGCCGCCCGACGACGCGCCGCCGGTGTCCAGCCCGATCGCGCCGGTGACCGACTTCACGCCGCCGGCCGGCCCGCAGATGGGCGAACTGCACACGCTGCTGGACGCGCGCCGGCGGGCCCTGCATCCGGAAGCCCGCGCGGCGGCCGCGCAGTCGGCGCAGTTCGCGTCGATGCCGGAATTGCAGGAAGCGCTGAACGCGCTGCAGGCGCTGCCGTCGCGCAAGCCCGGCGCCCCGCAAGGTGGCGAGCGCCTGGCGGGCGACCTGCTCGCGCAACTGCGCCGCGGTCCCCACGGCAACGCGGTGCAGTTGCAGCCCGAACACCGTGACGCGCTGGATCTGGTCGGCCTGTTGTACGACCAGTTGCTCACCGAAACGCGCAACGAGGGCGTCGCGCAACAATTGCTGGCGAACCTGCAGGTGCCGCTGTTGCGGGTCGCGCTCTCCGACAGCGATTTCTTCACCGTCCGCAGCCACCCCGCCCGGCGGCTGCTGAACCTGGTGCTGGAAACGGCGAACCTGTGGCTGGACCGCAGCGACGACCACTTCGACGTCGCGCTGAACCAGCGCCTGCAACGCTCGGTCGAGCGCGTCGCCTCCGAATTCCACGGCGACGGCGACCTGGGGGTGATCGAGCGCGAAGCGAACGACCTCGACTCGCACCTGCGCCTGCTCAGCCGCCGCGCCGAGATCGCCGAGCGCCGGCAAGTGGAAGCGGCGCAGGGCCGCGACCGGCTGCGCGACGCGCGCGCCTCGGCCGCCGCCGCGATCAACAAGCGCCTCGCCGGCCACAAGACCACGCCGCTGGTCCGCGCCCTGCTGGAAAACGCATGGACCGATGCGCTCACGCTCACGCTGCTGCGCGAAGGCGAGAACAGCGAAGCCTACCGTCGCCGGCTGGCCGCGGCCGACCAGTTGCTGGGTTCGCCGGTCGAGCGCGACGACGCCAGGCTGGCGTCGGACCTGAGCCACGGCCTCACCCAGGTCGGCCTTCAGGCCTCGGAGGCCGACCAGATCACCCGCTACGCGCTGGACCTGCCGCAGCGCGCGTCGCCACAAGCCACCGCGCCGCCGCCCAGCCAGACCGAACTGCTGATCCGCCTGAAGTCGCGCCACAAACCCGAGGACGACGAAGCGGCCTCGCCGGTCGAGCCGGGCTCGCGCAAACTGGCGCTGACGCCCAGCGAACGCCGGGCATTGGAAACCTTGAAAAACCTGTCGTTCGGAAGCTGGCTGGAATTCACCATCAACCAGCAGGGCCAGAAAGTCGCGCGCAAGCTGGCGTGGTTCGCACCGTCGAGCGGTCGCTGTCTGCTGGTGAACGCGCGCGGTGCCGCAGCGCCTGAACGAACGCTGGACCAGATCGCGCGGATGATGGCGCGCGGCCAGGTTCGCCTCCTTCCGAGTCAGGACGGCGGTATGATCGACCGCGCCTGGAATGCACTGGTGACAGGATTGCGGAAATTCAGTCGGTCCAACCAACCCACGGAACCCGCCGCATGAACGACGAACGTCGCAGCGCGCCGCGCAAGCCGACCTCGGCGCCCATCGAGGTCGTGGATACCATCAGCGGCGAAAACATCGGCCGGGTCGGCAATCTTTCGCGCAACGGCATGATGCTGATCTGCCACCGGCCGCTGCGTGACGACGCGCTGTACCAGTTGAAATTCCGCCTGCCCGACCGGCGTGGCGCACCGACCGAAATCGAAACCGGCGTGCACACCATGTGGACCGAACTGGCGGCGACCAATGGCTACCAGTGGTCGGGCCTGCGCATCATCTCCATCAGCGGCTCGGCCGCTTCGGCGCTGGATCACTGGCTGGAGCAGAGCGCGGCGTGACCTTGCGATCGTCCGTGATCGCTGCTTCGTTCGAGGTCTTCGCAACGAACGGGCAATCGGGTCAAGCAACGCCAGAACGGCGATCCTTGGCCTGAAGCATTCGTGCGATCGTCCTTGATCGCTGCTTCGGCGAACTTGTAAGCAAACTGGCTGAGTGCTCCTGAACTCGTGTAGTCCAGAACGGCCATCCATGGCCTGAGTTTTCACCACAGCGGCTCTGATTGAGGCGTTGCGCCTGAGCGATTCGCGTCGTCGCCGCACTTTGCGTTGCGGCGTGCTTCGCCGCATCATGGCGGTTCCAGCTTCCAAGCCGCCGATCGAAGTGCCGCCGCCATGACCGCATCGCCGCAGGACAATCTTTCCGCGCTGTATCCCGCGCACCTCGCCGAAATCGAGAAGCGCGCCGCCGACGCACTGGCCGCGTGCGGACGCGACACGCTGGCGATCGCCGCGGGCACGCCGCGCGACTGGTTCCTGGATGACCAGGGCTACTCATTCAAGCCCAATCCGCATTTCCTTCACTGGCTGCCGCTGAACGATGCGCCGGGAAGCTGGATCGTGTACACGCCCGGCGACAAACCGAAGCTCGTTTTCCTGCAGCCGCACGATTACTGGCATGTGGTGCCCGCCGCCCCGGCAGGCTACTGGGTGGACCATTTCGACGTCGTGAGGATCCGCAAGCCGGAAGAGGCGCGCACGTACCTGCCGAGAGATGCTTCGCGTTGCGCGATCATCGGCGAAGCCGATGCCGCGGTCGGAGACTTCGTGCCCGGCAATCCCGATGCCGCGCTGCACCTGCTGCACTACCGGCGCGCCTTCAAGACGCCGTACGAAATCACCATGATGCGGGTCGCCAGCAGACTCGGCGTGCACGGCCACCGCGCCGCCGAGCGCGGGTTCCGCGCGGGGCTTTCGGAATTCGACATCCATTGCGAATACCTGAAGGCCATCCGCCTCACCGAGCAGCAGTTGCCCTACGGCAACATCATCGCGCTGGACGCGCACGGCGCGGTGCTGCACTACATGCACTTCGATCGCAATCCGCCTGCCCACGCGCATTCATTCCTGATCGACGCGGGCGGGCAA
>JBQCCP010000002.1:0-12051 GCA_051962095.1 Rhodanobacteraceae bacterium | reverse complement strand
CGGGATGAACATCGAATGATGCCTTTGGCAACGATTTCCCCACGGGTTTACGATGGCGCACTCGTCGATCGCCTGGGGGTGCCATGAAAACGTTGCCTGTCGCGCGTCCGTTCCGCGGTCTTGCAGCAACGATGGTCGCGTTGCTGATCGTTTCCGGATCGGCGCTTTCGGCGCCGCCGCCGCAGCAATACCCTGATTATCCGAGCGAGACGCCGGCGCATTTCACGCCCGCGACCGCGAGCCACGACTACATCCGGCGCGACGTGGATATCCCGATGCGCGACGGCGTGAAGCTGCACACGGTCATTCTGGTCCCCAGGAGCGCGACGCACGCGGGCATCCTGCTGACGCGCACGCCGTACAGCGCGGACGCGCAGGCCGGCCACATGCAGTACGGACAGATCAGCGGCAATCTCGAAGTTGCGCTGCAGGGTTACGACAGTGCCGCCGACGTGATCGTGGAAGACAAATACATCCGCGTGATCCAGGATGTGCGCGGCAAGTACGGCTCGGGCGGCGATTACGTGATGAACCGGCCGCTGCACGGTCCACTGAATCCCACGCCGGTGGACGACACCACCGATTGCTACGACACCATCGACTGGCTGGTGAAGCACGTGCCGGAGAGCAACGGCAAGGTCGGCATCATCGGCATTTCCTACGATGGCTTCGAACCGTTGATGGCGCTGGTCAATCCGCACCCGGCGCTCAAGGTGTCGGTGCCGATGAACCCGATGGTGGACGGCTGGATGGGCGACGACTGGTTCCACAATGGGGCTTTCCGCCAGCAGAACCTCCCGTACATCTACGAGCAGGAAGCCACGCGCGGCAACGACGTGAAATGGTGGTCGAACTATTACGACGATTACGACCTGTACATGCACTACGTGTCGGCCGGAGCGCTCGGGAAGGCCTACGGCATGGACCAGGTCGGTTTCTGGCGCAAGCTCGTCGCACACCCGGCCTACGACGCGTTCTGGCAGGAACAGGCGATGGACAAGATACTCGCCAAACAGCCGCTCAAGGTGCCGGTGATGCTGGTCCACAGCCTGTGGGACCAGGAAGACATCTACGGAGCGATGGCCGTGTATCGCGCGATCGAGCCGAAAGACAAGCACAACGGCATGGTTTATCTCGTAATGGGTCCGTGGCACCACGGCCAGGAAATCAGCGATGGCAGTTCACTGGGCGCGATCAGGTTCGGCAGCGACACCGGCCGCTATTTCCGCGAACACATCCTGCGTCCGTTGCTCGCGCATTACCTCAAGGACGGCGCGCCGAAGGACGACGTGGCGCCGGTGACCGCGTTCGTGACCGGCGCCAACCGCTGGGAACGGCTGGACAAGTGGCCGGCCGGTTGCGCCAGCGGTTGCAGCGTCACGGAGAAGCCGCTGTATCTGGAAGCCAACCACATGCTCGGCTTCGACGCGCCGCAGTCCGGCGGCGAAGGTTACGACGAATACGTATCCGACCCGGCGAAACCCGTGCCGTTCCGCGCCCGCCCGATCCAGCCGGTAGGCTACGTCGCGCCGCAGACCTGGTCGGAGTGGCTGGTGGATGACCAGCGAGAAGCGTCCGGTCGTCCGGACGTGCTGGTGTACGAATCGCCGGTATTGACCGCGCCGGTCAGGATCAGTGGGCGCCCGGAGGTGCACCTGGTCGCGTCCACTAGCGGCACCGACAGTGACTGGGTCGTGAAACTGATCGACGTGTATCCGGACCAGGTGGCGGACCAACCCGAACTTGGTGGTTATCAGTTGATGGTTTCCGCCGATATTTTCCGCGGGCGCTACCGCCAGGGCTTCGACAAGGCCGAGCCGATCAGGCCCGGCACGCCGCTGCCGTATCAGTGGTATCTGCCCACGGCCAACCACGTGTTCCTGCCGGGCCACCGCATCATGGTGCAGATACAGTCGAGCTGGTTCCCGCTATACGACCGCAATCCGCAGACGTTCGTGCCGAACATCTTCTTCGCGAAACCGGCGGATTACGTGAAGGCCACGCAAAAGATCTACCGCACGCCCGGCAACGAAAGTTACATCGACTTGCCGCTGGCGCCTTCACCGAGCGGAGACTGAGCGCGACGCGAGAGAATCTCGGGACTACCCTCAAAGTTCGTCATCCCGGCGCAAGCCGGGATCCAGCGACTTTCGTGCACGGCACGACATCGGCGCCGAGGGATTCCCGCCATGCGGGATCGTAAGTATCCCGGGGTGACGAGCAAAGACCGGGGGCTTGCCTAATGCCGCGTGCGCTTGCCGCTGGCCGGATTCATCTCGACGCTCAACGCGAATGTGCGCTGTTCGCCGGGTTGCATCGCCCCCACGCCGACCAAGCGGCGCGCGATTTCCTCGCCGCGTTCGTTGCGGATGGTCAGCACCATCGAATATTCCCACGCGGCATTGTCCGCCGGGTTGCGGAAACTGCCCTCGACCCGGAGCGGGGTCAGTGCCGCCGGCGCGGCGAGTTCACCTGCCGGGCCGCCGAAGCGCAGCTTGTGATTGCAGGCCGGGCAGACTTGCGCGCTTTCCAGTATCGTCTCGCGGCAATGCGGGCAGGTGCGCGTGGCACCTGCCGGGCCCGCATGCGGCGGACTCATTTTCCGTTGCCGTTGACGTGGCCGTTGGTCTTGTGGATGTCCGTGGCGCCGGCCTTGTCGTCCCAGCCGAACTCGGCCTGGCCGCGCATCCGCGAACCCTTGGCCACGCTGAAGGTGGCGGACTTCACGTCGCCGGTCAGCGCGCCGGTCTGCAGCAGTTCCACGTGCGCCGCGGTTTCGATGTTGCCGGTCAGCTCGCCCGCGATGGTGACGCGTTCCGCGCGCACGCTGCCGTTGACCTTGGCGCCGTGCTCGATCGTGAGGTCGCCGCGCACGTTGATGTCGCCCTTGAAGCGGCCCGCGATGCGCACGTGGCCCGCGCCCTCGATCTTGCCCTCGATCACGAGGTCGGGCGCGATGTGCGATTCCGATGCCGATTTCGCCGGCGCAGCCGCGGGCTCGGCGCTGAACGACGGCGACTTTGCGGCGGGTACGGGCTGTTCGACCGGATCGGGCACGTCGAAGCGCGCGATGTCGGGCGGGTTGGGCAGCGGCGACGACGGGGATTTGGCGGGTTCTTTCCACAGGGCCATGACAGCGCTCCGGTTTGGTCAGGGGGGGGCCGAGCGTACCGCCAAATCCGGCGGATGGGAATGGAAAGATGAACAGAAAACCCAATCCGTACACCGAATTGTGCGGTGCTTCTCTGGTAATCCCTGAACAGGTGATTTATCGGTGCGGCGAAGTCACTGGGCAGGCGCGGGCTAGGATCGCGCTATGCTCGCCCGGTCGCGACGGGGAGACGGGAATGCGGCATCTGGATCTGTATGGTGCAGGTTTGCGTGGCTTCGCTGCGCTCATGTCGGCATGCACGTGTGCAGGCTGCCAGTCGCAAACGGACAGCCCTTCAGCACGTGAACAGGCGCGACAGGGCCAGCGTGCCACGCCGACTTCCGTGGTCAGCCACATCGCCGCGGCTCGTGCCGGCGCATTGCTGGGTGAACAGAAAGCGGTCCAGCAGAACATCCAGGAAATGACCAGGGACATCTTGCACGACGCGCATGTTCCCGATGCGTCCCGGCCCATCGATCACGAAGTGTCGCGCACGGCGGTTCAGCCGTTGCCGGGTGTGCGCTCGGCCGTGTGGATCGACCATGACAATCTTCTCGTCATGGTCGGCGGCCCGCAGTACCGCAACATGGCCATGGTCGACAGTGCCTGCGACGCGCTTGCGCCGCTGGGCGACACGATGGGCGTGGTGGTGAACGTGCAGGATGTGACCGCCACGACACCTGAAGGTGCGGACGCCGTTTCCCGCAATTGCCAGTTGCCGGAAGGGCAGCGTGCGTTCTTGCGGCCCAAGCGGCAGATCGAGGCGCTCGATCCCGCGATCCGGAAGGCGTTCAAGGCGCAGCAGGGTTCATCGACTCGCTGAGTCGCTGCGCATTGTCGATTTCCGGGTTCCCCGTTCGTCGCCGTGTCAGGAGCGCGACACTTCGGCATCCGCCGGTCGTGGCTCCATCCATCCACGAGGAGATACGACGATGCGATTCCTTTCCCTGGTCCGGGTCAACGAAAGCGCCGGCAAGAAGCCTGACGAGCGGTTGATCAACGACATGACGCAACTGATCACCGAGATGACCGCGGATGGCACGCTGCTGGACACCGCCGGCCTGTGCCCGACGTCCCAAGGCAAGAAGGTGCGGCTGTCGCATGGCAAGCAGACGGTGTCCGACGGCCCGTTCACCGAGTCCAAGGAAGTGATCGGCGGCTATGCGCTGCTGCAGGCGGATTCGATGGAGCATGCGCTGCAAATGACCAAGCGGTTCCTCGACGTGCACGGGAACGAGTGGGAAGTGGAATGCGAGCTGCGGCAGATTGCGGAGAATTGCTAGCCCGGCGAGCCTCGGCTCGCAGTCACCTGGAGCTTTCCGATGATCCCCACCATCACGGCATTCGCACGATCGCCCGACCGCGGACAGGGGTTGGCGCGAGACATGCGCGTTCGCTGGGCGCTCGAAGAAGCGCGGCAGCCTTACGAAGTTCGCCTCGTTTCGTTCGAGGCGATGAAGCAACCTGCGCATCTTGCGCTGCATCCCTTCGGGCAGATCCCGACTTATGAAGAAGGCGATTTCAGCCTGTTCGAGTCGGGCGCGATCGTGTTGCACATCGCGGAGCGGCACGGGGGCTTGCTGCCGGACGATGCGAATGCCCGGGCGCGCGCGATCACGTGGATGTTTGCCGCGCTCAATACGGTCGAGCCGCCAATCCTGGAACTCGTGACCGTCAGGATCGTGGAGGGCGACAAGCCATGGGCTGGGGAGCGTCTGCCGCTCGTCAAGGAACGCATCCGCCACCGGCTGGATCAGCTTTCCGCATGCCTTGGCGATGCCGATTGGCTAGACGGCGCATTCAGCGCGGGAGACCTGATGATGGTGCACGCGCTGCTCCGGTTGAAACCATCGGGCATGCTGGACCAATTCCCCACGCTGGCCGCCTATGTCGCCCGCGGTGAAGCGCGGCCCGCGTACAGACGCGCATTCGACGCCCAGTTGGCGGTGTTTGCTGCGGCAACCTCGCACGCAGGGTGACGGGTTCCTACAAGCTGCTCGTCATGCGGGAATACTCGCGCCATCCATGGCGCCCACGCTACGAGCCGCCGCAGCCTGCCCCTGACTTGATCCGGGGGTGTTCGCGTTTGCATTTCCGGAGCAAGTCCGGAACAGGCTCTGCAAACGCAGTCGCGGAGAGCGATATCCGGGGCCCACCGGTTATGGCCTGCACGGAAGTCCCTCGGTCCCGGCTTTGCTCGCTCCTCGAAACGTGGCCATCCATGGCCGCTCCCCGCGGCGCCGGGACGACGAGCAAAAACTTTTACGTACCTGCCGCTTTCTCCACCAGCGCCGCGATCCGCTTTTCTTCGGCAGCCGTCAGCTTCATGAGCGCGTATGACGTTGGCCACATCGCGCCGTCGTCGAGCTTGGCGGCGTCGTTGAAACCAAGGGTCAGGTAGCGGTCCTTGAACTTGGACGCGGGCTTGAAGAACACGACGACTTTCTCGTCCGTGTTGGCGTAGGCGGGCATGCCGTACCAGGTTTTCGGCAGGAGCTGCGGCGCGGCGTTCCGGATCACCTTGTGCAGTTTTTCGCACAGCGTGCGCTCGGGTTCCTGCGTCTTTGCGATCACAGCCAGCACGTCCTTTTCGCCGTCGGCGCCGCGCTTCGCATTTTTCAGTTCGCGCACGCGTTCCTTCATTGCGGCGCGTTCTTCAACGGTGAACCCACCGGGCGATTTGCTGGACTTGGTGGCTTTCTTGATGGCCATGATTGTCTTCCCTTGTTCGAACATTGGATGCAAGCCGGCGATGGGCGATCGTGCCATGTCGCGCCGATGCGCTCAAATCGTTCGAGTCGCAGGTTCAGTCGCGATCGGGTGCGCCCAGCGGAAACAACGGCCGATAGGGACGGCCGCCTTCCACACAGCGTGCGAAGGACGGGCGCCGCAGCAGGCGTGCGCGGTAGGCGTGGACGTTGCGGAAGCATTCGCCGATTGGATGCGCCCAGTCCGCGTAGAACAACGCCGGCGCGGCTGCGCAATCGGCGAGACTGAAGGCGTCGCCCGCGGCCCAACCGTGTCCGGCCATGTGATCGTCCAGCCAGGCGTAGGCTGTATCCAGCATCGCGCGGGCTTCGGCGACGCCATGCGGGTCGCGGCCCGCTTCCGGGCGCAGACGGTCGTAAACGGGCTTCTGCTGCGGCGTCGAAACGTAGTTGTCGAAAAAGCGATCGAGCATGCGCACCTCGACGGCGGCATCGGGGTCTGCGGGAATCAGCCGGGACCGTCCAGGGTAGTGGACATCGAGGTACTCGATGATGCTGGTGGCTTCCATCACCTGGCGATTTCCGTCGACCAGCAGCGGAAACCGCTTGATCGGCCAACGCCGCTCGAACTCGGTGTAGATGTCGGGATGCTCGTGCGACAGCACCCGGAATTCGAACGGGGTGTCGTTTTCGTACAGCGCGATCAGCGCCTTCTGGGTGTAGGACGAAAACGGATGGCCATAGAGTTGCATTGCATGCTCCAGCGTTGGGCTCGTCAGGACGACGAACGGCCGCAGGCCAAATCGACAGGCCATCGCCGCGATGGCCCCGACTGTACTCGCAGGCGCAACAGGACCAAGGCTGCGTCGCCGCGCCGCTGCTGAATGGCCACCGCGCGAAGCCTTGCATCGCGGCTCCACTGGCCTTAGGTTGTCGACATGGCCAAAGGTTTCGTCAACGATGACGCGGTTCAGGACCAGATCGACGCGACGGTCGCCGATGCGGTGGCGCGTGCGCGCAGCAAACAGCACCAGGGGCCGGGCCTGAGCCAATGCGAAGAATGCAATGCACCCATTCCCGAGGCGCGGCGCAAGGCCGTGCCCGGCGTGCGGCTGTGCGTGAAGTGCCAGGCCGAGCGCGACCGTGAGGAAGGTGTGTTCAGCGGTTACAACCGCCGCGGGAGCAAGGACAGCCAATTGCGCTGAAGCGTCGTCATTGCTCGACGAACGTTTTCAACCGCTGCAGCGCGCGGTCCCATTGTGCCGAGATCGCATCCAGCGAGCGGCGCGCCTCGTCGATCCGCGCGGGCTCCAGTTCCCACAACCGTTCGCGGCCTTGCCGAAGGTCGCGCACAAGCCCGGCGGCCGCCAGGGTTTCCAGATGCTTGGTCACGGCCTGGCGGGTGATCGCAGTGCCCGCCGTCAGTTGCGCGATCGACAGCGCGCCGCCCGCGCACAGCGCGGCGATCAGGCGCAACCTTGTCGGGTCGCCGAGCGCGGCGAAGACCGGCGCCGTTTTCTGGATCGCGATCGGGCGCGGCTTGGGCATGGCTTTCAGTGGAGGGCGAGGTACTTTTCGATCAGCTTCATCTGGTGCGTCCAGCCGCCTTCGTTGGCCGCAAACGCCTTGGCGCGGCGTTCCGGCGGCAGCTTGTCGAAGCCGGACTCGGTGACGGTCAGCAGGATTCCTTCCGGCGCGTCGTGCAGCTCGAACACGATCAGCGTCATCGGTTCATGGGAATAGTCGACGGCCTTGTCGACGCCGAACGGATGCCAGCGGAACGCGATGCACCGCATCGGCTCGATGCTTTCCACGACCCACTCGAAAGGGGTGCCCTCGTAGGGCGTCTGCATCGCCGCGACTTCTTCATCGACCTGGGTCGGCGTGATCCTGCCTGTCAAGCGCTCGCCCGCGACGAATGGTCCATCGAAGCGGACCCCGAACCATGTGCCGAACTGGTCGGCTTCGCTGAGCGCGCGCCACACGCGCTCACGCGGCGCCTTCAGCAGAACCTGTTTTTCGATGCGATCGGTGCTCGTGGTCATCGGCGACTCCCGGTACATTGCAACCTCATGGCTGCATGTTATGCGCGGCACCGGAAAAGCGCAACTCGACGGTTGCGTGTTCGCGGGCGCGGTTTGTCGAAGCCGCGGCCGCCCATTCGTCGTCCGGGATTGTGGGTTGCATGCCTTGCGGTTGGGCAGGGTCATAAATATTATACCGACCGGTTTAATTAGCTCCCGAATCCCGACAAGCGGCCCGCGCCATGAATGAAATCCTCCATCCTCCGCATACTGCCGAACCGGTGATCGAAGTGCGCGGCCTCGACAAGACCTACGAAGGCGGCTTCAAGGCGCTGAAGGGTATCGACCTCACGGTGCGCCGCGGCGAAATCTTCGCACTGCTGGGCCCGAACGGCGCCGGCAAGACCACGCTGATCAGCATCATCTGCGGCATCGTGAATCCCGGCAACGGATCGGTGACGGTGGATGGCCACGACATCATCCGCGACTGGCGCAAGACCCGCACGATCATCGGGCTGGTGCCGCAGGAGCTGAAGACCGATGCCTTCGAATCGGTGTGGAACACGGTGCGCTTCAGCCGCGGGCTGTTCGGCAAGGCGCCGGATGACGCCTACCTCGAACAGTTGTTGAAGGATCTGTCGCTGTGGGACAAGCGCGACGCCAAGATCCTGATGCTGTCGGGCGGCATGAAGCGCCGCGTGATGATCGCGAAGGCGCTGTCGCACCAGCCGACCGTGCTGTTCCTCGACGAGCCGAGCGCGGGCGTGGACGTGGAACTGCGCCGCGACATGTGGGCGATGGTGCGGCGGCTGCGCGAATCGGGCGTCACCATCATCTTGACCACGCACTACATCGAGGAAGCCGAGGACATGGCCGATCGCGTAGGCGTGATCAACAAGGGCGAGTTGATCGTGGTCGAGGAAAAGGACGCGTTGATGCAGAAGCTCGGAAAGAAGCAACTGCGCCTGCAATTGCACGAACCGATCGCGTCGCTCCCAGTGGCACTGAACGACTACCGATTGGAACTCAACGGCAAGGGCGACGAGATCGTCTATACGTATGACACCCAGGGCGAGCGCACCGGTATCACCGCGCTTCTGAAGGATTTGTCCACCGCCGGCATCGGCTTCAAGGACCTGAGCACGCGCCAGGATTCGCTGGAGCAGATCTTCGTCGAACTCGTGAAGGAGGGCGCATGAACCTGCACGGCATCCGCGCGATCTACAGGTTCGAGATGGCGCGCACCGGGCGTACGCTGATGCAGAGCGTGCTGTCGCCGGTGGTGTCGACGTCGCTGTACTTCGTGGTGTTCGGTTCGGCGATCGGCTCGCGCATCACCAGCGTGGAAGGCGTGAGCTACGCGGCGTTCATCATCCCGGGCCTCGTGATGCTGTCGCTGCTGATGCAGAGCGTGTCGAATGCTTCGTTCGGCATCTACTTTCCGAAATTCGTCGGGACCATCTACGAGGTGCATTCGGCGCCGCTGTCGTACCTTGAAATCATCACGGGTTATGTCGGCGCGGCGGCCACGAAAGCAATCATCGTGGGCCTGATCATCCTCGCCACCGCGCGCCTGTTCGTGGACTACTCGATCGCGCATCCGGCGGTGATGGTGCTGTTCCTGGTGATGACGACGGTCGCCTTCAGCCTGTTCGGGTTCATCATTGGTATCTGGGCGGACAATTTCGAAAAGCTGCAGGTGGTGCCGCTGATGATCATCACGCCGCTGACGTTCCTCGGCGGCAGTTTCTATTCGATCCACATGCTGCCGCCGTTCTGGCAGAAGGTGACGCTGTTCAATCCTGTGGTGTATCTGATCTCCGGTTTCCGCTGGAGCTTCTACGGACTCGCCGACGTGAACGTCGGCATCAGCGTGGCGGCGACCTTGGCGTTCCTGGCGTTGTGTCTCGCGGGCGTGTGGTGGATCTTCCGGACGGGTTGGCGCCTCAAGGCCTGATGCGGCGCGAGCGCGGCGGGTAAACATGTGTTTCCCGATGCGCAGTGCGTCACAGTCCGGGGCGGCATTGGTCAAAATGCGTGACGCGCATCGGCGCCAAGGGAGGCATGGCACCGGTCTTGCTCGATGACGGCTGAAGCCATCGAGCAGGTTTCCGAGCCATGTCCAACCAGGGAATGCCATTCATGGGGAGCGCCCCCGGGGGATCGGCGCGCGGCGTGGTGCGGCGGTCGCACGGCCTGCGCACGCTGGGCCTGGGGCTCGGCGCGATCATGGTCGGCACGGTGTTGTACCGCCGCGGCGTACCCACATCGGCGTGGGTGCTGCTGGTGGTGTATGCACTGGCGTGGCCGCACATCGCCCGGCTGGTCCTGAGCCGCAGCGCCACGCCGGTCGCGCTCGACCGGTGGTTCTTCATGGGCGACGCGGCGATGGGCGGCGTCTGGATCGCCCTGATGCAGTTCGCGCTGCTGCCCAGCGTGCTGCTGGCGACGATGTTCGCGATTTCCCTGATCGCGATCGACGGCCGCTGGCTGCTCCTGCGCGGCATGACCACGCTGGGGGTGGCGTGCTGCGTCGCCGCGGCGGCCAATGGTTTGGCCTTCGATCCGGCCACCGACACGATCGAATTGCTGGCTTCGCTGCCGTTGCTCGTGGTGTTTCCGATGACGCTGAGCGCGATCACGCGTGGCCTTGCCCGACGCGTGCGTGCACAGAACCATCAGCTTCGCCGGATCAGCAGCACCGACAGCCTGAGCGGACTGCTGAACCGCAACCACTGGGAGAACGCGGTGAATGCCGCACTCGTCCGCCACTGCTGCGACGACGCGGTGATGCTGCTGATCGACATCGACCAGTTCAAGCGCGTGAACGACCAGTACGGCCACACCGCCGGGGACGAGGTCGTGAGGAAGGTTGGAGCGGTGATCCGCGGCAGCCTGCGCGAAGGCGACCTCGCGGGCCGCTACGGTGGCGACGAGTTCGGTGTGGTGCTGTGCGGCGTGGACATGCACGCCGCTGCCACCGTGGCCGAACGCATCCGCTCGGGCGTGGCCTGCTCGTTGTTCGAACACGCCAATGGCTTGCGCTGCACCTTGAGCATCGGGCTCGCGCCCGGCCGGCCCGGGATGCGCCACGCCCGCGAATGGGTGAAGGACGCCGACGCCGCCATGTACCGTGCCAAACTGAGCGGACGCAACCGCTTCGTCGTTTCGAGTTGACCGTTGCTAAACCGCCGCGGTGCTACCATCGGTCCCGGCTCCCGGTGTGCGCCGGCAGGTGCTCCATGGGCGAGGCTTCGTTCGAGGTGGTCGGGGAAGTGGCCTGGTTCCGGCTGACCGGCGGACAGGTGCTGGAAGACGGAGTCCTGCAGATCGCCGACGCCATCGCGCGCACCCGCCAGCAGGGCCTGGACAAGTTGCTGGTGGACATCCGCCACATCGCGGACGTCGCGCCTCCGAGCATTGCCGTGCGCCACTGGATGATGGGCGAATGGGCCCGCGAGGGCCGCGCGAGCGTGCGTGTCGCGATGGTTACCCGACCCGAATTCATCGACCCCGACCGTTTTGGCGTGATTGCGGGCATGAACTCGGGACTGGTCAGCAACGTGTTCGAGGACGAAGGCCGCGCGCTCGACTGGCTGCTGGGGCGGCGCGGCAGGGGTTCACCGGCGTCCCGCTGATGCCGGCGTCAACAAGTGTTTCCGCTTGCGCAGCCGGCCACGATTCGCGCAAGACGCGCGCGCCCGAATCCGTTGTGGATGGCAGACTGGCGGGCAGGTTGGCGACGGGCGATGAAGTGAGCCGGCGGGTCGGCGCATGCGCCCGCGGCAGTTTGCGCGAAAGCGACGTTGCCGGCCGCTACGGCGGCTACGAATTCGCGGTGGTGCTGTTCAAAGGCCGACCTGAAAGCCGCTTCGAAAGTCGCCGAGCGAATCCGGTCGCTGGCCGGGGCGGGTGCCGGGCCTGCGCTAGTTCATCGATCCGGACGATTTCGGCGCCGGCGTCGCGGCCGTCGCGACCAGGCGCGACGGCCTTCGGGGCGCTGCCGGATCAACATCGGTGGTTTTCGGAGCACAATGATTGGCCCGCCCCCGAAAGGAGAACGTGATGCGTAACCCAAGTGTCGTGTTGCTTGCCGCGCTGGCGCTGCCGCTTGCGGCGAACGCGCAGTCCACCGCGTCGTCGTCCGCTCCGGCCACGCAAGCGGCCA
>JBQCCP010000001.1:0-11328 GCA_051962095.1 Rhodanobacteraceae bacterium | reverse complement strand
GGCGTCGGGCTGCCGCTGCTGATCCACCTGCACGGCGCCAATCCGGCCATCCTGGGTTCGATCGGCATGGTCACCGGCTACTGCGGCACCCTGTTCACGCCGATGGCCGCCAACTTCAACATCGTGCCGGTGGCGCTGCTGGAACTGCCCAACCAGAACGACGTGATCCGCGCGCAGTGGAAAACCGGCGCGATGCTGCTCGTCGTAAACTTGGCACTCATGTATTTCCTGGTCTTCCGGTTTTGATGCCGACGGCGCGCCAGCGCGAACGTACCGTGTTGCTGACCGGCTTCGCCCCGTTCGGCGGCGAGACGGTCAATCCTTCGTGGCAGGCGGTGCGCGCGCTCGATGGGCGGCTGGTCGAAGGGCACCGCATCATCGCGGTCGAGTTGCCTTGCGAATTCGATGCCTCGCTTCCGGCGTTGTGGCACGCGTTGCGCAGGACCGAACCGCGGGTCGCGATCTCCGTGGGCCTCGCCGGCGGTCGCGAAGGCATTTCGCTGGAACGGGTCGCGATCAATCTGATCGACGCGCGCATTCCCGACAACGCGGGCGCGCAGCCGATCGATATCCCGGTGCTGCGCGGCGGGGCGGCGGCATTCTTTTCGACGCTGCCGCTCAAGGCCTCGCTGCTGGCGCTGCGCGAGGCAGGCATCCCGGCGCACGTTTCGCAGAGCGCCGGTACGTATGTCTGCAACCAGGTGTTCTATGCGCTGCTGCATGCACTGCGCCGCCGCCGCAATACCCGAGCGGGTTTCGTGCACGTGCCGTGGCTGCCGGAACAGGCCGCCGCACATGGCCAGCCCGGCATGCCGCTTGGTCAGGTGACGCGCGCCCTGGAAGTCGTCGTGCACACCGCACTGATCGAGCGGAAAGAGGTCAAGATGGCCGCGGGCATGGTTTGCTGAAAGCCGTGCGGCTACGCGGCTATTTCTTTTTCTTGTCCTGCGCTTCCACCGCGCTCATCAGGGTCAGTTTGCCCTTGTGCATCACGTAGCCGGTGAAGTGGAAGGCAAGCTGCAGGCTCGCGAATTCCTCCAGCGCCGCGTTGTTGACCTTGGCCGAATCGGTGTCTTCCAGCAGCACGGTCCTGGGCAACTGCTTCTGGTCCTGCAGGTAGCGGAAATGCGCTTCCAGGTCGGGAGCGCTCAGCACCGCACCGTCCACCATGTACTGGTTGTCCTTGAACGTGCCGATGGTCATGTCGTATTGGTGCGGCACGTTGACCGTGGTTTCGCCACCGCGGCGCACGACGCCATTGCAACCTGCGAGGGCAAACACCGTCGCCAGCATGGCCGCGCCGCCGAGGCGCACAACAAACGAACGCAGGTTCATGGAATCGGTCTCCGTGGCTGATCGTGGTGCCGTCATGCGGCCGTAACTGCGCAAGTATGCCAAAAGCGGGCTGAATGTTGGGCTTGCGCTTTCCCTCTCCTCCGGGAGGGGCGGGCGCAGCCCGAGCGCACAGCGCTCCCCGAGGGGCGGGTGGGGGTCCGCACTCCGTGTCCCTTGCGCGATTCCGGACCCTCATCCGGCGCTTCGCGCAAGAACAAGAGCAGCGCGTTGCGCCATTCTCCCGGAGGGAGAAGGCAGCTGCGGTCTCAAGTCTTCGGAAGCGTCACGCCCTTCTGCCCCTGGTATTTGCCGCCGCGGTCCCTGTAACTGGTCGAACAGACTTCGTCGGATTCCAGAAACAGCATCTGCGCCACGCCCTCGTTGGCATAGATCTTGGCAGGCAGCGGCGTGGTGTTGGAAAACTCCAGCGTCACGTGGCCTTCCCATTCGGGCTCCAGCGGGGTGACGTTGACGATGATGCCGCAGCGCGCGTAGGTGCTCTTGCCGAGGCAAATCGTCAGCACGTTGCGCGGAATCCGAAAGTATTCGACGGTGCGCGCCAGCGCGAACGAATTGGGCGGGATGATGCAGCAGTCGCCCGAGAAATCCACGAAGTTGCGCGAATCGAAATCCTTGGGATCGACGATCGTCGAGTTGATGTTGGTGAAGATCTTGAACTCGCCCGCGCAGCGCACGTCGTAGCCGTAACTTGATGTGCCGTAGGAAACGATGCGGCCTTCCCCGTTCTGCTTGACCTGGCCGGGTTCGAACGGTTCGATCATGCCGTGCTGCTCGGCCATGCGGCGGATCCAGTTGTCGCTTTTGATGCTCATGGGAGGGACTCGGCAAGGGTGGAGTCGAAATGCGCAGCCACGAAGCATAACAAGCGCCGGTCATTCCGGGGCTGCCGCGGCTACGCCGCGGTAGAACCCGGAATCGGTGTACCCCGGCCACCGCGACGCACCTCACCAGCGGGTCTGCTCAATCCGACAAAACCGATTCCGGGTTCGATCGCTCAAGGAGCGGGCGATCGCCCCGGAATGACAACGTTGGAGATGCCGCTCAACGGCTGCCCTTGGGCAGGCACGCATCGCTTCAGTCATCGACGACGCGGATGTTGGGCACGCCGGTCATGTCGCGCTCGGTCTGCAGCGACAGGCGCGCGGCCGCGTTGCGCGCGATTTCGCGGTAGCGCATCGCGAGGTCGGAATCGGGCATCGCCGAAACGGTGGGGTTGCCGCTGTCGGCCTGCTCGCGGATGCGGATGTCCAGCGGCAGCGAACCAAGCAGCGGCACGCCGTACTGCTCGGCCATGCGCGCGCCGCCGCCTTCGCCGAACACGTGTTCCTCATGGCCGCAGTTCGAACACACGTGCGTGGCCATGTTTTCGATGATCCCGAGCACCGGCACCTGTACCTTTTCGAACGCCTTCAGGCCCTTCTTCGCATCCAGCAGCGCGATGTCCTGCGGCGTGGTCACGATCACCGCGCCCGCTACGGGCACCCGCTGGGTCAGCGTCAACTGGATGTCCCCCGTGCCGGGCGGCATGTCGACGATCAGGTAATCGATGTCCTGCCAGCGCGTCGCGGTCAGCAACTGCGTCAACGCCTGGGTCACCATCGGACCGCGCCAGACCATCGGGGTGTCCTCAGCGACCAGGAATCCGATCGACATCACCTGCAGGCCGTGGTTGGTCATCGGGATGATGGTCTTGCCGTCCGGCGATTCCGGCCGGCCCGCGATGCCCAGCATCAGCGGCTGGCTGGGGCCGTAGATGTCGGCATCCAGCACGCCGACGTTCGCGCCTTCCGCCGCCAAGGCCAAGGCGAGATTCACCGCGACGGTGGACTTGCCGACGCCACCCTTGCCCGAGGCGACCGCGATGATGTTCTTGACACCCGGCAGCGGCAGCAGGTTGCCCTGCACCTTGTGGGTCGCGATGCGCGAGGTCACCGACACCGCCGCCTGCGCAATCGCAGGATCGTTTTCCAGTGCCGCCTTGATCCGCGCGGCAAAAACGTTGCGCCACGCCTTCACCGGATAACCGAGCGCGATCTCGACCGCGGCCCGGTCGCCGTCCACGCCGACGGCGCGGATCGCGCCTGCTTCGGCCAGCGAGACGCCGGTGTGCGGATCGGTGACGCCCGCGAGGATCTCGCGGACCCGGGTTTCGGTGATGGCGGCCATGTTGCGCTGCGTGGCAAAGACAGTTTTTCATTATGCCAGACGGGTGCGCGCCGCCCTTGATGCGCGTCACCCGTGGCGCAGTTGACGCGCATCGCCGGCTCGCGCACGCTAGGCCACACCTGCCCATTCCGGAGTCGCCGCCATGCGCACCGCCGCCCGTTCCGTCCTGATCGCATTCGCCCTGTTGCTTGCGACCGCCGCGTACGCCGCCAACGACACGCCGGTAGGCACCTGGATTCAGGTCGACGACGCCACCGGCAAGCCAAAGTCCATCATCGAGATCACCGAACAACCCGACGGCACGCTGCAAGGCGTCGTGAAGCAGGTGCTGTTTTCCGACCAGGGCACGCATCCGATTTGCGAAAAATGCGAAGGCGAGCGCCACAACCAGCCGGTCGACGGCATGGTGATCATGTGGGGCGTGAAGAAGGACGGCAGCGTCTGGGACGGCGGCCAGATCCTCGATCCGAATAACGGCAAGACCTACAAGGTCAAGCTGTCCTTGAACCAGGACGGCCAAAAACTCGCCGTGCGCGGCTACATCGGCATGCCGATGCTGGGGCGGACGCAGACGTGGATTCGCAAGGACGCCACCGATTCGCAACCGGCCACGAGCGGCTCGGACGACAACGGCTGAGCCAGGCAGCCGATTTCGTGTAGGGCGGGCGGGAGGAGCGCAGCGCATCCCGCCGTGGTGCGGCACCAAAGTGGGTTGCGACTCGCCCGCTCCAAGCTCGTCTCCCTCTCCCCCGAGCGCAGTTTTGCTCGGGGGAGAGGGCTGGGGTGAGGAAGCGGGCCCTATCGAGCGCAAGTTGATTCGAGCGGGCGAAGACCCCTCACCCTGCCCCACAACCGGGTACGGGAATCACGCCGCCCAATCGTCCAGCCTTCCTGATGCGTCGCGCTTCACCGCGCGACGCCCGGGTTTTCGCGCTAAGGTTGCGCGATCGCAGGATCTAAGGAGGGGTAGCCGATGTCGTTGCATTTCGATCAGGTCAAGCATGGCTGCGCGGGCGTATTGCTCGCGGCGCTTCTTGCAACGTCGTTCGGCGCAGGCGCGGCAGCGCTTGGCGGCGCAACCACGCCACCGGCGTGGCGGACGCCTGCGAACAACGGCGCCGAATACGCGCGCCTGCAAAAAGAGGCGCAGCAGGTCACCGTCACCCGCGACGACTGGGGTATTCCACATATCCACGGCAAGACCGATGCCGACGCGGTGTTCGGGATGATCTACGCCCAGTGCGAAGACGACTTCAACCGCGTCGAAATGAACTACCTCACCGCGCTCGGCTGGAGCGCGCAAGCCGAAGGCGAATCGGCGATCTGGGACAACCTGCGCTATCAGCTTTTCATTGACCCGGTCGTACTGAAGCAGGACTACGCGAAAAGCCCCGCGTGGCTGAAGAAGTTGATGAACGCGTGGGCCGATGGGATGAACTGGTTCATTGCCACGCACCCGGACCTGCATCCCAAGGTCATCAAGCACTATGAGCCCTGGATGGCACTTTCCTTCACCGAAGGCAGCATCGGCGGCGACATCGAGCGCGTCGACCTGGCCAGGCTCGCGAAGTTCTACGGCGCCGACCACGCGACCACCGTCGCACTTGCGCAAACCGTGCCGCCGACGTGGATCGAGCCGACCGGCTCCAACGGCATCGCGATCGCGCCCAAGCTCACCGCCGACGGCCACGCGCTGCTGCTGATCAACCCGCACGTGACCTTCAATTTCCGCAGCGAATCGCAAATGTCCAGCGACGAAGGCCTGGATGCCTACGGCGCTTCGACCTGGGGCCAGTTCTTCATCTACCAGGGCTTCAACAAGCACATCGGCTGGATGCACACTTCCACCGGCGTCGATGCGGTCGATGAGTTCGCCGAAACCATCTCGAAAAGAGATGGCAAGTATTTCTACAAGTTCGGCGACAAGGAACTGCCAGTGACGAGCCGCGACATCACCATCCATTACCGCGCCGGCGACGGCACGATCCAGGCGCGCACCTTCACCGCGTACTTCACGCAGCACGGCCCGATCGTTGCGGAGGAAAACGGGAAATGGATCGCCGAGGCGCTGATGAACCGCCCGATCCCGGCGCTGGAACAAAGTTGGCAGCGCACCAAGGCCAGCGATCTTGCGAGCTACATGAAGGTGGCCGAGTTCAAGGCCAACTCGTCCAACAACACCTTGTTCGCGGACGACAAGGGCGAAATCGCGTTCCTGGCGCCGCAGTTCATCCCGAAACGCGACAACGCCTTCGATTACCTTAAGCCGGTCGACGGCAGCAATCCCGCGACCGCCTGGCAAGGCATGACACCCATCAAGGACATGCCCAACGTGATCAACCCGGACACCGGCTGGGTGTTCAACACCAACGACTGGCCCTACTCCGCGGCCGGCAAGGACAGCCCCAAACGCGCGGACTTTCCGCAATACATGGATTCATTCGGTCCCAACGCGCGCGGCGAGCACGCGACGAAAATGCTGACCGGCGCCAGCGGCTTCACCAAAGCCAAGCTGATCACCGACGCATTCGATTCGTACCTCCCCGCATTCGCGCGATTGATTCCGATCCTGGTGAAGGACTACGACGCGCTGTCCGCGAACGATCCGATGAAGGCGAAACTCGCGGGTCCCATCGGCGTACTGCGCACTTGGGACTATCGTTGGGGCATTGCCTCGATTCCGACCACGCTGGCCGTGTGGTGGGGCGACACGCTTTGGAACGAGGTGGCCGCGAAAGCGGAAGCCAGCGGCCTCGACGCGCACGAAACCGACATGCGTGAAATCGACTACATCGCGGAGAAGGCCGATTCGAAAGCCCGGCTCGACGCGCTCGCGAATGTCGTCGATCGCCTGCAAACGGACTTCGGCTACTGGGGCGTGCCATGGGGCGCGGTCAATCGCTATCAGCGGCTGGATGATTCCGTGCATCCGCACTTCGATGATGCGAAGCCCAGCATCGCGGTGCCGTTCACGTCGTCGCGCTGGGGTTCACTGGCGGCGTCCAACACCCACCAGTGGCCGGGCACGAAGAAATACTACGGCCGCAGCGGCAACAGCTTCGTCGCGGTGGTGGAATTCGGCCCCAAGGTGAGCGCGCGCGCGATCCACGTGGGCGGCCAGAGCGGCGACCCGGACTCACCGCACTTCACCGACCAGCAACACCGCTGGGCATCGGGCGACCTGCGCACCGTGTACTTCTGGCCGGAACAACTCAAGGAGCACACCGCGCGCGTGTATCACCCAGGCGAATAGCGATCTTCACCACGCGCGCGCATATTGCTCCGGCACGCGAACAGACGCACCGAGTTCCCTGGCGGCGCGACGCGGAAAATACGGCTCGCGCAGGAATTCGCGCGCCATCTCGATGAGATCAGCGTCGCCGCGCTGAAGGATGTCCTCGGCTTGCTGCGCGTCGGTGATCAGGCCGACCGTCGCGGTCGCGATGCCCGCTTCGCGGCGGATGCGCGCCGCAAACGGCACCTGGTAACCGGGGCCGCTCGGGACTTTCGGATGCGGTACGGTGCCGCCGGACGACACATCGATCACGTCGATGCCATCCGCGCGCAGCATGCGCGCGAGTTGCACGCACTCGCCAATGTCCCAGCCGCCTCCGGTCCAGTCGGTCCCGGACAGACGCACCCACAACGGCAGCGGAGCCGGCCAGGTTTCGCGCACCGCGAAGATGATTTCGCGCAGGAGGCGCGAGCGATTTTCCAGCGAACCGCCATATTCGTCGCTGCGCGCATTCGACAGCGGTGACAGGAACTGATGCAACAAGTACCCGTGTGCGGCGTGCAGTTCGATCACCTCGAACCCTGCCTTGCGCGCACGTTCCGCCGCCGCGCGGAAATCCGCGATGACCTTGGCGATACCCGCCGCATCCAGTTCCGTCGGCGATGGATAACCTTGATCGAAAGGAATCGCGCTCGGCGCCACCGGCATCCAGCCGCGATGCGCCGCGTCCAGCGGACCGCCGCCGCGCCACGGCGCGTCGGTGCTGGCCTTGCGCCCGGCGTGCGCCAGCTGGATCCCGGCGGTCGCACTCTGACCGCGAATGAACTGCACGATGCGCGACCATGCGTCGGCCTGCACGTCGTTCCAGATTCCGGCATCGTCCGGCGAAATGCGCCCTTCGGGCGAGACGGCGGTGGCCTCGGTGAAGACCAGTCCCGCACCGCCCACCGCACGGCTGCCGAGGTGCACCAGGTGCCAGTCGGTCGGCATGCCGTCCGGCGAGGAATACTGGCACATCGGCGACACCACGATGCGATTGCGCAACTCCAGCGCACCCAACTTGATCGGTTCCAGCAACATGGCGGCTTCCCTGGGTGAAACCCAGCAGGTTGTGGCAATCGACACGCGCTTCAATGGCCGCCGCTATAAACTCCGACGACCATCCACCAGGAACACCCATGAGCAAAGGCACCCACGATTACACGCCCGATGCGCGCAACGCCGCGATCAGGATCAACTTGAACGGTGAACTTGTCGCGCGCGACGAGGCAAAAGTTTCGGTGTTCGATGCGGGCTACGTGCTGGGCGACGGGGTGTGGGAAGGCCTGCGGGTACACGACGGCGGCCTGCCCTTCCTCGACCTGCACCTGGATCGATTGTACGAAGGTGCGAAGGCGATCGACATGGACATCGGCCTCACGCGCGAGCAGTTGACGCAGCGGATCATCGAGACTTTGGGTGCCAACGGCATGCGCGACCATGTGCACATCCGCCTGATGGTGACGCGCGGCATCAAGGCCACGCCGCACCAGGATCCGCGTTTCGTGATCGGCCCACCGACCGTCGTGATCGTGCCAGAATACAAGGAGCCTCTGCCGGAAACCGTCGAGCGCGGCATCCGCCTGTTCACCGTGCACGTGCGCCGCGGCGCGCCCGACGTGCAGGACCCGAAGCTCAACAGCCACTCGAAGCTGAACTGCATCCTCGCCTGCATCCAGGCGCAGAAGGCCGGTTACGACGAGGCGCTGATGCTCGATCCGCACGGTTTCGTCGCGACCTGCAATTCCACGCACTTCTTCATCGTGCGCAAGGGCGAGGTGTGGACATCGACGGGCAAATACTGCCTCGGCGGCATCACCCGCGGGAACGTGATCCGCCTGTGTCGCGACCACGCGATCCCGGTATTCGAGAAGGATTTCAGCCTCACCGACGTGTACGGCGCCGAAGAAGCCTTCGTCACCGGCACCTTCGCGGGCCTGACGCCGGTGCGCGAGATCGACGGCCGGGTGATCGGCGACGGCAAGCGTGGCCCGATGTGCAGGCGGCTGCAGGAGGTGTACATGCAGCTCGTGGAAACCGAAAGCCGCGCGGGCGCGCAGGTGTGACGATGCGCGGCGGCTTGCGCATCGCGATGTGGTCGGGGCCGCGCAACATCTCCACTGCGATGATGCGCGCGTGGGAGAACCGCGACGACGCCACGGTGATCGACGAGCCGTTTTACGCGCATTACCTCGTCGAAACCGGCGTGAACCATCCCGGCCGCGACGAAGTGATCGCCGCGCAGGAAATCGACGCCGCGAAAGTCGCCGCCACGCTGACCGGCCCGATTCCTGACGGCAAAGCCATCTGGTACCAGAAACACATGACCCAGCACATGCTGCCGGACATGCCGCTGGATTGGCTCGATCGAGTCACCAACTGTTTCCTGATCCGCGAACCCGAGCGCGTGGCGGCGTCCTTCACGATCCAGCGGCCCGACGCCGCGGCGTGGGAACTGGGCTTCGAGCAGCAGGCGCGGCTGTTCGACCATGTCTGCGACAAACTGGGCGACGTGCCGCCCGTGATCGACGCCGCCGACGTCTTGAAGGATCCGCGCGGAATGCTGGCCGCGCTGTGCGCGAAGCTCGGCATCCCCTTCAGTGAACGCATGCTGCGCTGGCCGGCCGGTCCGCGGGCTTCCGACGGCGTATGGGCGCCGCACTGGTATTCAGCCGTCGAACGCTCGACCGGGTTTGCTCCGTATCGGCCCTGCGACGCCACGCCGACCGATTTCCAGCAAAAACTCGCCGATCAATGCCGACCGCATTACGAACGCATTGCCAAGCATCGGCTGACTGCCGCGCTGGAACACGGTCAACGGTAATCGCGATACAAAGCTTGCGGAGGTGAGGGTCAGTCTGCCTCGCCATCACAACCCCGCATCCTTCAGCCGCTTGCGCAAGCCGTCCAGCTTGTGGCCGTAGCGATCCGCGCGCGCCGTGTCCCGCCGCAACGGCTGGCGCACCTGCGCGGCGCTCGGTGCGCTCAAGACCGTGCGCTCGGTGCGATGGAATTCCAGGCACGCCGGATCGAACGGCAAGCCGCAGAAGTCCAGCAATCGGCGGATCGTGGGTTCCGGCTCTGCCACGAGGGACTCGTACTCAAGGTCGAACACGCGATCGGGATATTCCTTCAACCAGAACCGGGTCAGTCGCCAGAAGTCGATATAGAAGTCCGCAATTTCATCGAGGTCATACGCGACCCCTGCATCTCCGTTGAACCACTGCCGGTAACACCCGAGGCAGGTTTCCACCGGGTCGCGATGCACGATTACCACGTGCGCAGCCGGCAGCATCGTCAATATCGCGCCCGCAAACATCCAGTTCAAAAGATTCTTGTCGGTGAACCGCGGCTTGCGCTCGCGCCAACGGGCGGTGCGAACGAGATATTCGCTGCCAAGCCGCTGCCATTCCTGCGGGGTCAATTCGGCGACCCAATGCGGAAAATCTGCGCGACGTTGCCGCGTTTCCGCCTCGATCAGGCGCCCGAGATCCCCGATTTCATTGGCGCCTTCGACCTGCGGGTGCGATGCAAGGATTTGTTCTACAAGGGTCGATCCCGAACGCGGCAGACTTGCGATGAAGATTGCCTCGCGCCCGAGCCCGGCATCCGGTGCGCCCGGCACCGGCGTCGCGAACGCTCGCAGGATGGCTTCCACGCGCTCGTGTTCGCCTTTGGCATCCCATTTGAGATGCCGACGCTGCAAGGTGTTGGCGCGTTTCATCACCTCGAAGGCTCGCTCGTAATCGCCGATATCCTCCAGCGCGTGAGCCAATACGAATTCCAGTTGATTGCGCGCATCGGCTGCAAGACTGCAGCCCACCAGCAACTGCTCGAGTCGCCCGACGTCCTCTTGGCCGAAGGTAATCGTCTTCAGGTCGGCAAGCGCAAACCAGGCTTCCGCACAAGCCGGATCCCTGCGCAAGATCCCGCGCAGGGTGGCCGCTGCTTCGTCAATCCGACCCAGGCTCGTTTGCGCGCGGGCCAGCCCCAGTCGTGCCTGCATGTGCAGCGGGTCGATCGCCAGCGTGCGCTGCAACGCTTCAATGGCTGCTTCCGTCTGGATCTGCGGTTTTAAACCTTCCGCCAGGTTGTACCACGCTGACGCGGAATCCGGCGCCAGCTCGCAGGCACGCCGCAAATGCATCAGGCCCTCTTCTTCCTGGCCCAGCCGATACAGCGCAACACCCAACCCGATGTGCAAATCGGCATCGTCGGGCAATGCGGCCAACGCACGCCGGAAACAAGCCGCTGCCCCGGGGTGGTCGCCCAGATTCTGGGCGGCAATCCCCATCCAGCGCATGATCTCGGCATTATCCGGGGCCACCGCAAGCGCGGTGGTCAACGATCGCATGGCAGCCTCGGCATCGCCAGCCTGTGACTCCCTTTTCGCGCGCTTCAACAATCGCGCAGCCATGGGCGAAAGAGGTTCGAGTGTCGTCACTATTCGCGAAGGCCCAACGTTCGTCTTTCCGACACCAACTGCCGAGTATTGGCGATTATGCCAACAATCCAGCTCCCGCGAAAAAAAC